>NZ_JBFUHR010000002.1:0-388208 GCF_056402295.1 Pseudomonas sp. P4_B3 | reverse complement strand
GGCGCAGGCCGCTGGGAATGGTTGTTCCCTTTCCAAGGCCTGCAACGCAGCCTGGCCCGCTTTAAGGCACAACCCGAAGGGCCGGGCCTGCTGTTGTGCAGGGCTGCGTTGCTCGAAGCTTATTTGGAATGACCAAACCACGCTTCTCGCGCCTTGCCCTGCACAACAGCAGACCCGGCGCGGCGGGAAAACTAATTGAGAACGCCCCCTGGAACTATAACGCGCCTGCCCCACGGCGCCAGAAATGCGCTGGCCGGAACGCGGGTGTTGAGTACACTCAGGCAGTCTTATCCAGGAGGTGTCCGGCATGAACGACGAATCCCGCGAGCCGTTCAAACGCCTGTTCTTTGCGTTGAACTGTGCCCCGACCATGCGCCGGGAGATCGCCCAGTGGCGCAGTGCGCTGCAACTGCGCAACGGACGGCCGGTGCCGACGGAAAACTTTCACCTGACGCTGAAGTTTTTGGGGGCGGTGGGTGTGGCGCAGATCGCCGAGCTCTGCACCGCTGCGGCGTCCATCCGTACACCGGGCGAGCGCTTGACGGTGGTGCTGGATCGGCTGGACGTGTGGCGCAGGGCAGGGGCGCTGGTGCTCGCGCCGCAGCAGGCGCCCCCGGCATTGCTGCGCCTGGTGTATGCCCTGGAACAGGCGATGTTGCCGTTCGGGCTGGAGGAAGCACCAAGGGAATATCGTCCGCACCTGACCCTGGCACGACAGTATCGGGCGCCGGTGCCGGAGTCCACAACCGCACCGGAATTCTTCCTGCGTGCCGACCGATTCACCCTGTTCGAATCCCACAAGGGCCGTTATCGGGCGCTGGCCGAATGGCCGTTGATTGATCCCCAATAAAAAAGGCGCCCGAGGGCGCCAAACTTCACCTGAACCGAGGGAGCCAGGTGAGGCCGTTCTACTGCAGGAGAGGCAGCGGTGGTAAGGCGCTGCGTGAACGGAAAGGGTTTGAACATCGTACTTGATCGAACACATCACTCTGAAAAAAGCAGGTGAATTACTGTCCGAGTTTCACCTTGGTCCAGCCACGGGTCATGATCCGCTGGATGGCAATCGGCTGGTCCGGCACGGCATAGAGCGTGGCCATCACCGCTTGTGGCGGGTAGGAGCCCGGATCGTTACGGATGGCTTCATCCACCAGCGGCGTGGCCGCCGCGTTGGCGTTGCTGTAGCCGATGTTGTTGGTGATGTCGGCGATCACGTCGGGGCGCATCAGGAAGTTCATGAACAGGTAAGCGTTCTCGACGTTGGCGGCATCGCGGGGGATGGCGAGCATGTCGTAGAAACTGGCGGCGCCTTCTTTCGGGATGCTGTAGTCGATCTTCACCTTGTCTCCGGCTTCCTGGGCGCGGGCCTTGGCCTGCAGCACGTCGCCGGAGTAACCGACGGCCACGCAGATGTTGCCGTTGGCCAGGTCCGAGATGTATTTCGACGAATGGAAGTACGCCACGTTCGGGCGAATCTTCATGAACAGCGCCTCGGCTTCGGCGATGTGCTGTTTGTCCTGATCGTTCACCGGGTAGCCCAGGTAGTGCAGGGCGGTCGGGATCATTTCTGTCGGTGAGTCGAGGAAGCTGATGCCGCAGGCTTTGAGCTTCTCGGCGTTTTCCGGTTTGAACAGCAGGTCCCAGGAATTGGTCGGGGCGTTGGCGCCGAGTACTTCCTTGACCTTCTGCGGGTTGAAACCGATGCCGATCGAGCCCCACATGTACGGGATGGCGTGGGCGTTATCGGGATCGCTCGCCGAGGCATTTTTCAGCAGCACCGGGTTGAGGTTTTTCCAGTTCGGCAGCTTCGATTTGTCCAGCGTCTGGTAGACCCCGGCCTTGATCTGCTTGGCCAGGAAACTGTTGGACGGCACGACGATGTCGTAGCCGGATTTACCCGCCAGCAGGCGTGCTTCAAGGGTTTCGTTGCTGTCGAAGACATCGTAGGTCACCTGGATGCCGGTCTCGTCTTCGAACTTCCTGACGGTATCCGGGCCAATGTAATCCGACCAGTTATAGACGCGCAGAACCTTGTCATTGGCCTGGGCGCCAGTGGCGATTGCGCCCAATAAGGACAGTGTCAGCAGAGTCCTGCCAAACATTTTCATCGGTACAACTCCATTTTTTTTATTCAAAAACACAACACCAAAACTGATCGACTGAGCCCGTTTTTGTAGGGGCTGTCGAGAGAAACGAGGCTGCGATCTTTTGATCTTGAACAGCAGAATCAAAAGATCGCAGCGTTCCGCAGCTCCTACAGGTTCAGGCGGTGGCGGCGCGTTGCGGCTGCCACGCCTCGTTTGCCGTCTGATCCATGGCTTCCTGGATCGCGCGTTTACGGGTGGCTTCGGCACGGCGGCTGAAGTACCAGACCATGAACGTCACGATCGATACCGCCAGCAGGATCAGGCTGGCCACGGCGTTGATCTCGGGCTTAACCCCAAGGCGCACCGCCGAGAACACTTCCATCGGCAGGGTCGTGGAACCCGGACCGGACACGAAGCTCGCCAGCACCAGGTCATCCAGCGACAGGGCGAACGACATCATGCCGCCGGCCGCCAGTGACGGCGCGATCATCGGAATGGTAATCAGGAAAAACACTTTGAAAGGCTTGGCGCCCAGGTCCATAGCCGCTTCTTCGATGGACAGGTCCAGCTCGCGAAGGCGGGCGGAGACTACCACCGCCACGTAGGCCGCACAAAACGTGGTGTGGGCGATCCAGATGGTGACGATGCCGCGTTCCTGCGGCCAGCCGATCAACTGCGCCATGGCCACGAACAGCAGCAACAGCGACAGACCGGTGATCACCTCAGGCATCACCAGCGGTGCGGTGACCAGGCCACCGAACAGGGTGCGACCCTTGAAACGGGTGACGCGGGTCAGGACGAACGCGGCTAACGTCCCTAGTGCGACTGCTGCGACGGCGGTGTAGCAGGCGATTTCCAGCGAGCGCACCACCGAACCCATCAGTTGCGAGTTGTCGAGCAAGCCGGTGTACCACTTGATCGACCAGCCACCCCACACCGTCACCAGTTTCGAGGCGTTGAACGAGTAAATCACCAGAATCAGCATCGGCAGGTAGATAAACGACAGGCCGAAAATCAGCATGAACTTTGAAAATCCGAAGCGTTTCATCCCCGTGCCTCCATCTCTTTGGCCTGGCTGCGGTTGAACAGCAGAATCGGCACAATCAGGATCAACAGCATCACCACCGCCAGGGCAGACGCCACCGGCCAGTCGCGGTTGTTGAAGAACTCTTGCCACAACACACGGCCGATCATCAGGGTTTCCGGGCCGCCCAGCAGTTCCGGAATCACGAACTCACCAACCACCGGAATGAACACCAGCATGCAGCCTGCGATGATCCCGTTCTTGGCCAACGGCACAGTGATTTTCCAGAAGTTGTTGAAATTGCTCGAGCCCAGATCCGACGCGGCTTCCAGCAGGCTGCCATCGTGCTTCACCAGGTTGGCGTACAGCGGCAACACCATGAACGGCAGGTAGGCGTAAACGACCCCGATGTAGACGGCGGTGTTGGTATTGAGGATCTCGATCGGCGCCGAGGTCAGCCCGGTCCACATCAAGAATGCGTTGAGCAAACCGTTGTTGCTGAGGATGCCCATCCACGCGTAAACGCGGATCAGGATCGCGGTCCAGGTCGGCATCATGATCAACAGCAGCAGGACGTTTTGCGCTTCCTTGCTGGCCTTGGTGATCGCGTAGGCCATCGGGAAACCGATCACCAGGCACATCATCGTGCTGAGCAGCGCTACTTTCAACGAGCCGAGGTACGCCGAGATGTACAGTTCGTCCTGGGTCAGCAGGCTGTAGTTACCGAGGTTCAACAGCAGTTGAAATTTCTGCTCGGCGAAGGTGTAGATCTCCGAGTAGGGCGGAATGGCCAGCGCTGCTTCCGAAAAACTGATCTTCATCACCAAAAAGAACGGCAGCATGAAGAACAGGAACAGCCAGACGAATGGAATCCCGATGACGAACTTGCGCCCGCTGGGGACCAGTCTCAGAAATTGCTGATTGAAGGTTTTCATGCGCGCAGTACCACGCCGCTGTCGTCTTCCCACCACACGTAGACCTGATCGTCCCAGGTCGGACGCGCACCACGGCGTTCGGCGTTGGCCATGAACGACTGGACGATCTTGCCGCCAGGCAACTCGACGTAGAACACCGAGTGGCCGCCGAGGTAGGCGATGTCATGCACCTTGCCGCTGGACCAGTTGTAGCGGTGCTCGGGCTTGACGGTGCTGACCAGCAGTTTTTCCGGGCGGATCGCGTAGGTGATCGACTTGTCCTGCACCGAGGTGCTGACGCCGTGGCCGACGTAGATCTTCTGCGCAAGGTCCGGGCTGTGGATGATCGCGTGACCTTCCAGGTCTTCAACCACGGTGCCGTCGAAGGCGTTCACGTTGCCGATGAATTCGCAGACCATGCGGCTGACCGGTGCTTCATAAATGTCGACCGGGCTGCCGATCTGGGCGATCCAGCCCAGGTGCATGATCGCGATGCGTTCGGCCATGGTCATGGCCTCTTCCTGGTCGTGGGTCACCATCACGCAGGTCACGCCGACGCGCTCAATGATCTCGACAAGCTCAAGCTGCATCTGCGAACGCAGCTTTTTATCCAGTGCGCCCATCGGCTCGTCGAGCAGCAGCAGTTTCGGACGCTTGGCCAGGGAACGGGCCAGGGCCACGCGCTGACGCTGGCCGCCGGACAGTTGATGTGGCTTGCGCTTGGCGTACTGGGTCATGTGCACCAGGCGCAGCATTTCCTGCACGCGGGCTTCGATTTCGGCCGCTGGCAAACGGTCCTGCTTGAGGCCGAAGGCGATGTTCTGCGCCACCGTCATGTGCGGGAACAGCGCGTAGGACTGGAACATCATGTTGATCGGTCGTTCGTACGGCGGCATGTCGGTGATGTCGACACCGTCGAGCAGAATCCGGCCTTCGGTCGGGCGCTCGAAACCGGCGAGCATGCGCAGCAGGGTCGATTTGCCGGAGCCGGAACCGCCGAGCAGGGCGAAGATTTCACCCTGGTGGATTTCCAGGGACACATCGTCCACCGCGGTGGTTTCGTCGAACTTCTTGGTGACGCGATCGACTTTCACCAACACCTTTTTCGGTGCCTGGTGACCTTCAAGAGCCTTCCTGTAGATGCTGGAGGCGTTTGCCATGTGAAACTCCCAACAGGTTTCAGTCGCCCGGCCAACACGGCCCGGCTTAATAGTGGATTGCAAACCCGTTCCGTCAGTGGATCTCGATCCCTGTAGGAGCTGCCGAAGGCTGCGATCTTTTGATCTTGATGTTGAAGAGCAAAATCAAAAGATCGCAGCCTTCGGCAGCTCCTACAGGGGATACCCCGTCGGCTCGGGTTTATTCGGCGCCGCCATCCTGGCTGCCTGGTCGTACTTGTTGTTATTGCAGTGTGTTGTTTTCGTCAGCGGGGCACGCACAAGCGCCTGCCCGCTCGCGTTGGGCAGTTAATCGTTGAATGTGGGTATCAGGTCGTCAGCGCGAGTGACGCAGTGCCGCCCGTTGCCGGCAGGCTTCGCCGAACGCCTGGAAAATACTCAAGTAAGGAGGGTTATCCAGCACTTGCCATTCCGGGTGCCATTGCACGCCGAGGGCGAAGGCCTTGCTGTGTTCGACCGAGATCGCCTCGATCAGGCCATCGGGCGCAACGGCTTCGGCGCACAGGCCGGGCGCGAGTCGGTCGATGCCTTGGCTGTGAATCGAATTGACCTGGAACACCGCAGGCAGGTCCAACGCTTCGAACACACCGCCAGGCTGCACATTCACCGCGTGAGCGGGAGCGTATTGCACGGCCAGGTCCGGATGGTCGGCCTCGCGATGATCGAGGAAGCCAGGCAGTTCATGGACCTTCTGATGCAGGCTGCCACCGAACGCCACGTTCATTTCCTGGAAGCCACGGCAGATGCCGAGCACCGGGACACCCGCTGCAATAGCGGCGCGGATCAGGGGAAGGGTGGTGGCATCCCGCGCCGGATCATGATCCGTACCGGGGGCGCTGTCGGGGCCTTGATAGTGGAAGGGTTCCACGTTCGACGGCGAGCCGGTCAGCAACAGACCGTCGAGCTGCGGCAGCAGGTCATCGATTTCGGTCAGGTCGCCTAAGGAAGGAATAACGACAGGCAGCCCCAGCGCCGCAACGCTGACAGCACGCAAGTACTTGTCACCGCTGATGTGGTAGGGGTGCAGGCCAATCTGTTTGACGCATGCAGTAACGCCGATCAATGGCTTGAGTGCCATTTTTATCACCTCGAAGTTTCACACTTGAACGAGCTTTTCTGGAGCTTAGCCTTGTTGATTTTAATTAACAACTCTCATGTAAAAAATTCTAAACGCTGCACCTCCGATGTTCAGGGTTTACGCGTGTTTGAGGGTGCATCTGGCACTCTCGTCCTTCTTGGAGGCCCGAAAATAAACGCTTAAAGGCTGAGTGTTCGCTATTGACTTCACTTTGTCGTTCGGGTTGACTGGGTTCGTGAAAGGGTAGTGAACATAATAATTAACAGCTAAAAAATAGGTGCATCATGTCGGTCCCTCTGCGTGCCGTTCAACTCAACGAAGCAAACGCATTCCTTAAGAAATATCCTGAGGTTTTGTACGTCGACCTTCTGATTGCGGATATGAACGGTGTGGTGCGCGGCAAGCGCATCGAGCGCACCAGTCTTCATAAGGTTTACGAAAAAGGCATCAACCTGCCGGCGTCACTGTTTGCTCTGGACATCAACGGTTCTACGGTGGAAAGCACCGGCCTGGGTCTGGACATCGGCGACTCAGACCGAATCTGTTTCCCGATCCCCGGCACTCTCAGCATCGAACCCTGGCAGAAGCGCCCGACTGCGCAACTGCTGATGACCATGCACGAACTCGAAGGCGAGCCATTCTTCGCCGACCCGCGTGAAGTGCTGGCCAATATCGTGCGCAAGTTCGACGACATGGGCCTCACCATCTGCGCCGCGTTCGAACTGGAGTTCTACCTGATCGACCAGGACAATGTGAACGGTCGTCCGCAATCGCCACGTTCGCCGGTGTCCGGCAAGCGTCCGATGTCGACCCAGGTGTACCTGATCGACGACCTCGACGAATACGTCGATTGCCTGCAAGACATCCTCGAAGGCGCGAAAGAGCAGGGCATCCCGGCCGACGCCATCGTCAAGGAAAGCGCCCCGGCGCAGTTCGAAGTCAACCTGCATCACGTGGCTGACCCTATAAAGGCTTGCGACTACGCCGTCCTGCTCAAGCGTCTGGTGAAGAACATCGCCTACGACCATGAGATGGACACCACCTTCATGGCCAAGCCGTATCCGGGCCAGGCGGGCAACGGTCTGCACGTGCACATTTCAATTCTCGATAAAGAAGGCAACAACATCTTTGCCAGCGAGGATCCCGAGCAGAACGCCGCGCTGCGTCACGCGATCGGCGGTGTGCTCGAGACCCTGCCGGCGCAGATGGCGTTCCTTTGCCCGAACGTCAACTCGTACCGTCGTTTCGGCGCACAGTTCTACGTGCCGAACTCGCCGAGCTGGGGCATCGACAACCGCACCGTAGCGGTGCGTGTACCGACCGGTTCGCCAGACTCGGTGCGCATCGAACACCGCGTAGCGGGCGCCGATGCCAACCCGTACCTGCTGATGGCTTCGGTATTGGCGGGCGTGCACCACGGCCTGACCAACCAGATCGAACCGGGCGCCCCGGTGGAAGGCAACAGCTACGAGCAAAACGAGCAGAGCCTGCCGAACAACCTGCGCGATGCCCTGCGCGAGCTGGACGACAGCGAAGTCATGGCCAAGTACATCGACCCGCTGTACATCGACGTGTTCGTGGCATGCAAGGAAAGCGAGCTGGCCGAGTTCGAGAACTCCATCTCGGACCTTGAGTACAACTGGTACTTGCATACCGTTTGATGGCGTTGGCGGCGTACACCAAACCTGTGTCCGCCGCCGACCCCTGTAGGAGCCGGCTTGCTGGCGATGGCGTCATGACAGTCAACATTGATGGCGTCTGATCCACCGCCATCGCTGGCAAGCCAGCTCCTACAGGGATCGCATTTCATTTTTTGATTGGGCGGGCGTTCGTCCGACGATCACCTATTCCCCTGCGTCGAGTCACAACAATGACAAACACTCGCAGCGATTGGGAGCAGCGCTTCCAGTCCCTAACAATCGAAGGTCGCGCATTCATTGACGGCCAATACTGCGCGGCCGCCAGTGGCGCCACGTTCGAATGCCTGAGCCCGGTGGACGGTCGTTTCCTGGCCAACGTTGCCAGCACCGATGAGGCCGACGCCAACGCCGCGGTCGCCGTCGCGCGCCGCGCGTTCGAATCCGGCGTCTGGGCCAACCTGGCCCCGGCCGAGCGCAAGCGCATCCTGATCCGCTTCGCTGATCTGATCCTGGCGAACCAGGAAGAACTGGCCCTGCTCGAAACCCTCGACATGGGCAAGCCGATCAGCGATTCGATGAGCATCGACATTCCAGCGACCGCCAACGCGATCCGCTGGACCGCCGAGGCCATCGACAAGCTCTACGACGAAGTCGCCGCCACGCCCCACGATCAGCTTGGTCTAGTGACGCGCGAAGCGGCCGGCGTGGTCGCGGCTATCGTGCCGTGGAACTTCCCGCTGATCATGGCCAGCTGGAAATTCGCCCCGGCCCTGGCGATGGGCAACTCGTTCATCCTCAAGCCTTCGGAAAAATCCCCGCTGACCGCGATCCGCATCGCGCAGCTTGGACTGGAAGCGGGCATCCCGAAAGGCGTGTTCAACGTCCTGCCGGGCTACGGCCACACCGTGGGCAAGGCGCTGGCGTTGCACATGGACGTCGACGTGCTGGCCTTCACCGGCTCCACGGCGATTGCCAAGCAGCTGATGGTCTACGCCGGGCAGAGCAACATGAAACGCGTTTGGGCCGAAGCCGGTGGCAAGAGCGCCAACGTGGTGTTCGCCGACGCGCCGGACCTGCGCGTCGCCGCACAAGCCGCGGCCGGTGCCATTGCTTTCAACCAGGGCGAAGTCTGCACCGCCGGTTCGCGCCTGCTGGTGGAGCGTTCGATTCGCGAGCAGTTCATTCCATTGCTGGTGGAAGCCCTGCAAGCCTGGAAACCGGGCCACGCACTCGATCCTGCGACGACCGTTGGCGCGGTGGTCGACCAGCGTCAGCTGGAAAACGTATTGCGCTACATCGAAGTCGGCAAGCAGCAGGGCGGTCAACTGATCGCCGGCGGCAGCCGCACCCTCGAGGACACCGGTGGCCTGTACCTGGAACCGGCAATTTTCGACGGCGTGACCAACGCCATGACCATCGCCCGGGAAGAAATCTTCGGCCCGGTGCTGTCGGTCATCACCTTCGACACCTTCGATGAAGCCCTGGCGATTGCCAACGACAGCATCTTCGGCCTGGCCGCCGGCGTCTGGACCAGCAACCTGAGCAAGGCCCACACCTTCGCCCGTGGCCTGCGTGCCGGCAGTGTCTGGGTCAACCAGTACGACGGCGGCGACATGACCGCGCCGTTCGGCGGGTTCAAGCAGTCGGGTAACGGTCGGGACAAATCGCTGCACGCGTTCGACAAGTACACCGAACTCAAGGCGACCTGGATCAAGCTCTGACACCTTTTAAACGGCGGTCGCCGGCACGCTGCCGGCGACCCTCGGAGAAACCTATGAAACAAAGCTCTGATAAACAAACTCATGTAAACAGCTACTACGCCGCCACCCGCAACTTCACCGGCGATTTCCCGGTGCTGGAAGGCGCGGTGGACTGCGACGTCTGCGTGATCGGCGCCGGCTACACCGGCCTGTCCTCGGCGCTGTTCCTCGCTGAAGCGGGCTACAGCGTGACCGTACTCGAAGCGGCCAAGGTCGGCTTCGGCGCCAGTGGTCGCAACGGCGGCCAATTGGTCAACTCTTATAGTCGCGACGTCGATGTCATCGAAGAGCGCTACGGCGACAAGACCGCCGAAGTCCTCGGCAGCATGATTTTCGAAGGCGCCGACATCATTCGTCAGCGCATACAGCACTACGACATCCAGTGCGATTACCGTCCCGGCGGTATCTTCGCGGCGATGAACAAGAAGCAACTCAAGGGCCTGGCCGAGCAGAAGAAAAGCTGGGAACGCTACGGCAACAAGAACCTGAAAATGCTCGACGCGGCCGATATCAAGCGCGAAGTCGGTTCCGATGCCTACGTCGGCGGCCTGCTGGACATGCAGGGCGGCCACATTCACCCGCTGAACCTGGCACTCGGTGAAGCCTCGGCGATCATCGGCCTGGGCGGCAAGATCTACGAGCAATCGGCGGCGGTGGAAATCACCTACGGCGAGCCAATCACCGTGCGCACCGCCAAAGGTGTGGTGAGGGCCAAGTACCTGCTGATCGCCGGTAACGCCTACCTGCCGCAAGGCCTCGACAACCGCGTGACCAGCAAGAGCATGCCGTGCGGTTCGCAGATCGTCGTCACCGAGCCGTTGTCGGAAAAGCAGGCCCGCAGCCTGATCAAGAACAACTACTGCGTCGAAGACTGCAACTACCTGCTCGACTACTACCGCCTGACCGCCGACAACCGCCTGCTGTACGGCGGTGGCGTGGTCTACGGTGCGCGCGAACCGGACGACATCGAACAACTGATCCGCCCGAAAATCCTCAAGACCTTCCCGCAATTGAAGGACGTGAGGATCGACTACCGCTGGACCGGCAACTTCCTGCTGACCATGTCGCGCATGCCGCAATTCGGTCGTATCGAGAAAAACGCCTATTACATGCAGGGCTACAGCGGTCACGGCGTTACCTGCTCGCACCTGGCCGGCAAACTGATCTCGGAAATGATCCGTGGCGACGCCGAGCGTTTCGACGCGTTTGCCTCGCTGCCGCACTTGCCGATGATCGGCGGGCGCACCTTCTCGGCGCCGTTGACCGCCCTCGGCGCCGTGTACTACTCGCTGCGCGACCGTTTCGGCATCTAAGCTTTACCTCGCCGGTGGCTTCTGCCCAAAGGGTGCTGCCGGCTTTTTAACACCTGAAACACTGCAGTCCCCCTGTAGGAGCTAGCTTGCTAGCGATGAGGCCATATCAGCCAAAATTGATGTCGCCTGACACACCGCCATCGCGAGCAGGCTCGCTCCTACAGGTCGTTTTTTTCTGCCGTTTATCGAACCTGCTGAGCATTACGAACAAACGTGATTTAATAGCCGCCTTTCACGTTTCCGGGACCGGAAAACGGCGTGATCCGCGCCTGCACTCCACCCTTCCATTATCCCTGTAGGAGCGAGCTTGCTCCGGGCGGCGATCCGACGATGGCGTTGATTCAGTCGACATCAATGATGAAGGTCAGATCGCAATCGCGAGCAAGCTCGCTCCTACGGGTTGGCACATAAGGCTGTCATGGACACGGGCTCACGACTCAAACTAGTACGCGAAAGCTACAAAATGTCCCAGCGCGAGCTGGCCCGGCGTAGCGGCGTCACCAATGCAACCATCTCCCTGATCGAACAGAATCGGGTCAGTCCTTCCGTCAGCTCCCTGAAGAAATTGCTGGAGGGCATCCCCATGTCCCTGGCCGACTTCTTCACCTTCGATCAGCCACCTCGCGAACACCAGTACGTCTTCCGCGCCAACGAACAGCCCGACCTCGGCCGGCATGGCCTGCGCCTGCTGCTGATCGGCGCGTCCGTGCCGAGCCGGCAGATGCGCTTGCTGCGCGAGCAATACGCGCCGGGCGCCAGTTCCGGTGAAGAGCCGATCGTGCATTCCGAAGGCGAAGAGTGCGGGTTGGTGACACGCGGCACGGTGGAATTGACCGTGGATGGCCAGGTGAGTGTGCTGAACGCCGGGGACGGCTATTACTTCCCGACGACCTTGCCGCACAGATTTCGCAATATCGGGGCGGATGAGGCGGAAATCATCAGTGCCAACACCCCGGCCAACTTCTAATAGAGTTTGTCCCGGTGACGCTTTGTCAGACCGAGCAATCGGTTCCTCCAGACAGAACCCACCAGGATCAGGCGATAGAAACCCGCATTAATGCGGGTTTTTTACGACTGGAATTTGCTTATTGCGACTTGGACACTTCAAATCCCCGCTGCTCAATCACCCCAAACTACAGGGCTGCGAAACCCTGTCGCCAATTCAAGTCAGCGACGGGCGCACATTAGGCATCGACTTCGACGGCTGCAACCGGCCTGTAGGCCCCAAATGGCCCTGTGGCGAGGGAGCTTGTCGGATCGCCGCACCGTCCCGTTCGGCGGCTCTGCCGCCGTAAAACCGGGCACTGCGGTGTGTCTGAGGAAATGAGTTACAAAGGATCAGGGCCGCTTCGCAGCCCAGCGGGACGGTGCGGCGATCCGACAAGCATCCTCGCCACAAAGGGACAAGTCCTAAAAATTTTTCAGACGTCAAGATTGAACGTTCGTCGGATGGCGGGTTGCTACCATCGCAATTGCCTGCCGATATCAACACGGCTGCTACGCTTGGTCGTTGCAGTGCCCGAGCCCCATTCCTGCTCACGCTGCAAGGGTTATCACGGAGTGCGACATCCATTCCTGTCGGCAACCTGCACGGAGGCAGGCGATGGTGATCAAAAGCATGGCCGATTCGACTGCGGCGGGGGTTCCCGAGCCGCTCGATCGGGAAGAAATCGAGCGGGTGCTGGCGTTGTTGCTGGTCAGCCCGTTGTTTGTCAAGTCCAGGCGCATGGGCAGTCTGTTGCGCTTTCTGGTCGAGCACGACCTTCAGGCTTGCAAAACGCCGCTGACCGAACACGCCATCGGCATCGAGGTGTTTCGTCGTGACCCGGCAGTGTATTGCACGGGCGACGATCCGGTGGTGCGAGTGCAGGTGGGGCGCTTGCGGCGCAAGCTCGCAGCGCATTACGCCGGCAACGGCCAGCAGGACCCGGTGCGCTTCAGCATTCCACCCGGGTGTTATCGCTTGACCTATCAGCGGCTGCGGCCCAAGGGCGTCGGCACTCGCCATCCTGTGGTCCAGATCCAGCCGTTTACCTGCCTCACCCGCGATGGCAATGACTTTACCCGGGGCTTGTGCGAGGAGTTGAGCTGCCGACTGTTCGAGTCGTTCGAGCAGGCGCAGACCGGGACCAATCATGTGTTGATGCGGGTGGCACGCAACAGCGAGCCGGTACCGGACTTCAAGCGTGGCGGGCGTTACAGTTATTGCCTGGAGGGCAGCGTGCGGGTCGAGCCTTCGCGGGTGCGAGCGTCATTGCGCCTGGTGGATGTGGCGCAGGGGCGGATTCGCTGGTCGGCGCAGTTCGATCGTGATCGACCCTATGGCATCGCCACCCAGGAGGACCTCGCGCAGTCGATCTGTCGCTCGCTGACGGGCTACTTCACCACGGCGGGCAAAGAGGAGTGAAAGGGCAACCACAAGGTTGCCCTGGCATGACGGTTACACGGTTTTCCACTGACCGCCTTCGTAAAGGCGATCTGCGGTGTTATCGAACGTCAGGTCGATTTCGATCGCCTTGGAGCGTGAGGTACTGAACATGGTGCTGGTCTGTACGTTCTGTTCGAACCACACGAGGATGGTTTCCACCGGCGTCAGCACGGTATTGCCGGTGACGACCTGGTTTACGGCCACGTAGATTGGCGTACTGACCTGAGTGCCATCGATGCCGGTGGACAATTGGTTGACCCCCGGATGAATCGGCGCGTAGTCGTTCACGAAAGTCAGGGAAATGTCCGGGCCACCGGTTACCGCCTGGCTCAGCAGGCCGCTTTCATCAAGTGTCGAGGTTTGCCCCAGGCCAATGTTGACGACGTTGGTCGAGACTTTGACTTGCACGTTGTCCTTGAACACGTTGGAGGCGAACAGCTGATACTGCGGCGTCCAGCTGAACTCGTTGTTGCTCAGGTAAGCGTCATAGGACTGCCAGACCACGTTGTAGTCGGCGTCACCCACCTTCTTGGCAAAGCACAGCTTGTAGCCGGACTTCTTCAGCAGCGTCAGGTCGCCGGCGGCGATTTCGATGGTGACGGTTTTTTGCGAGGCCGCCAGGGCCGACCTCAGTACCCGGCCGTAATCTGACGCCTTGAGTTGCGTTGCACCCATGATCGACTTGACGGCTTCTTGCACATCATTGTGAAGCTGCTGGCTCTGTTGGCTGACAGCGATTGATTTGCTCATGGTTTCCCTCTTCCTTGGTGGTGTGTTGGGCAAACAATGGGCTGCTGGCGCTTGGCGCCGCAGTCCATTGATGGCTTCACTCTAGGGGCGAGGGGCAGGGCGGCTAAGTGTCTTGGTGTTACAAGCGGGTATCGGGGTTGTGTCAGGGGCTGAGCGGGGCAGCCGATCGGCCGCCCCGTCTTGAACTCAGGCGGCCCGGGCATCGGCCCAGACGAAGTTCCAGCTGGTGCGTTTGCCCTTGGCGATCTCGATCAGCTTGTTCTCATACACCGTGTGATTGACCACACCGGTGTAGGTCAGGGTGCGGGCGGCATTGGTCCCGGTGACCTCGCCCGGCTTGCCGCCCGACTCGACCATGGCTTTTTTCATGTCGGCATCCGACGGGGCGCTGCTCTGGTTTTTTTCCACTTTGACGAAACTCATGATTCACCTCTTCCGTGATGGGGGGATCGGTGCCAGCGCGGGCCGACAAGTCGACGACCCTGTTCCACACCGACGGCCATACTCTATTGGCCAGTTCGACGGCGCAGAAGTGACAACTGCGGCGCTGAGGTAACAATCGGGAAACAGCGCCACGCGTTGAAGTATCTGCGACGTATCAAGCGTGGATTCACATCGAAGAAGGTTGCGGCGAGTATCTCGGGCCGAATGGGCACTCACCGAATGGAATTCCATACAAGGTATTAGAGTTGTGCCTGTAGCAAGCTCCCTCACCACGACAGAGGAGTGCCTGCGCTGCTTTTGGGCGTCCGGCTCAATAGCTCGCTGGTCGCGACGTCACTTCTCGATAAACCCGCGAATCGCCGCAATCGTCTGCGTCGGCGCTTCCTCCATCAGCCAATGCCCCGCCCCAGGAATCACCACTTCCGTCACCTTGTCCGCTGCATTGCGCATCACGATGGCTTCATTGGCGCCGAAGGATTTCTCACCCCCGACCGCCAGCACCGGCATGCTCAGCTTTTTGGCCATCGACGCCTCGTTGTCCACGGCGTCCTGACGAATGCTGCGGAACTGGGCGAAGGCTGCGTGCATGGCGCGGGGGCGGGCGTAGAGTTTGGCGTAGTGCTGGCGGATGCCTTCATCGACCTTGGCCGGGTTGCCGGCGAACTCGTTCCAGAAACGGTCCAGGTAGAGGCGTTCACGCCCGGCGACGAGGCGTTCCATGTCCGGCCCGCCGAAGTCGAAGTGCCACAGCATGGGGGAGCGCACGATGTCGTTCCACGGTGGAATGCCCGGCACCGGTGCATCCATCACCACCAGACGGTCGGTGCGCTCCGGGTAGCGCGAGGCATAGGCGAAGGCGACCATGGTGCCGATGTCGTGACCGACGACCACCGAGTGCTCGATCTTCAGCACGCTCAACACGCCACGGATATCGGCCGCCTGAGTCTTCTTGTCGTAGCCGCTTTGCGGGATCGATGACAAGCCCATGCCGCGCAGGTCCGGCACCACCACGGTGTGGTCCCGCGCCAGATCGGCCGCCAGCGGTGCCCACATGTCGCCGGTGTCACCAAATCCATGCAACAGCACCACCGCCGGCCCCTTGCCGCCGACGCGAACGTGCATCGTGACGCCGTCGACGGGGATGTCCTGGGTGTGGAAAGACGCCGGGAACGGCGTGACATCGGCGTGGGCGGCGACGCTCAGGGCAAGCAGGGTGAGGGCGCTCAGCAGCGGGCGGATCATGGCGATGTCTCCAGGGAGGCGCAGTGAGATGCATATAATCGACAAGCCCCATCCTTCGGCAAACGCTTGCAAGGCTTCGATCGGATGAGCGTAGACGGTTTGGCGGTTGGTGACTTGATGGAACCAACACCGTCAATAGCGTCTAAATTTCAGAGAATCTTCCCCACCACGAAGGAACGACTCATGTACAAGTCTCGATCATTGATTGCAGCGATTACCTGTTTGACCCTGATCAGCGGCTCGGTGACGGCGCTGGCCGATCCCGGTAACGGACAGGGCAACGGGAAGGTCAATCATGGCAACCAGGGTGGTCATGGCAACAAGAACAAGAATTCCGGCGGCGGGGACTGGAGCAACGGCCCGAGCATCAACCGTGGTAGCGTGCTCGAGATCATTGGCGTGAATACGGGCTACTGGAGCCCCGGGCCTGACCTGCCACCGGGTATTCAAAAGAACCTTGCCCGAGGCAAGCCGCTTCCACCCGGCATTGCGAAAAAACTGGATGGCCGACTGGTCGGCCGGCTGCCCCACTATGATGGCTACGAATGGCAGCAAGTCGGCACGGATCTGATCCTGGTTGCGCTGGCCACCGGGCTTGTCTATGAAATTCTCGACGGTGCGTTTGATTAAAGTGTGGAAGGTAGTCTTCCCGCTGACTCAAGGTGCTCCAGCCGTCTGTCGTAGTGCTTGAACTGTTGGAGGGATATCGCGTCATACGTCACGCGATATCAACCTCCTACGGAAGCAATCATGCTTTTTAAAAACAAGAGTCTCGTTGCTGTAATGTCATGCGCCATGATGCTTGCAGCCGCCCCGTTACTCCCTGATGGCCTGTCGATCATGGGTTCCGCATACGCGAAGGACGGCGGTGGCGGTGGCGGTGGCGGCGGAAACGGCGGCGGTGGCGGCGGTGGAAACGGCGGCGGAAATGGTGGCGGAAACGGCGCAGGCCACGGCGGCGGTATGGGTGGCGGACACGCCGGTACAGGCCACTCTGGCAGTAACGGCCGCGGCAACGGGCTGGACAGCGACCATGCTGGCAAATCCGTGCGCGACCATGGCCTGAGCGGGAACCACTACGGTAGTGAGCGCAACGATGACAACGGTCATGGCACCACGACCTCAGGCCTCGCCCATTCCAAGGATACTCGCGGCATCTCCAAGGCCAGGGCTATTTCGGCTTCGACGCCAGGTGATCACAACACCAAAGGCTTGAGTAAAGCCGGACTGTCGACCTCGAAAAAATCCCATTGAGTTCGCGGTTGTAGACATCAGTTTCTGAAAAGCCCATAACCCGCTGAAAGGCGGGTTTTTTGCAACTGGAATTTGATCGCCGGACATTACACGGACACGCAAAAGCGCCAGGACGTTATCAATGAGTAATGACAGGTTCGTGACCGCAGCTTCTACCGGCCCCATTTGCACTCACCAGACGCCACCGCTCGCACCGGACAACCGGTGGCACGAGCGGTACCGAGGGCCGGCCTGAAAGGGTCGCGGCTATTTCGCTGGCACTTCAGGCTTGATATCCCCGCAAAAAATATCGACGTTGCCATCGGTCGCTGCCGTGCGCACGACCACCGAATACTTGCCGTCAAGCAACGTCTGCAACGGCACAGGCGCGGTTCTGGTAAAAGACCAGCCGCGTACGGCTTGGCGTTCGGTGTTGACGGTGTCGTTCATCGCGTAGGCGACTGACCCGGGTTGCTGGCAGCTACCGTTATTGATGAAAGAGTAAAGACGCAAGGGCAGGATAACCCCGGTTGGAACACCGCTGACGAAGAAACTGAGCCCGGTTTTCTTGTCCCAGTCGGTCAACGTGACGGTGCCGATCTGACCGGCGTTTTGCCGGGTGGCGACCAGGGTAACGTTCACGCCGTGGGTCGATGAAGTGGTGCAGCCAAACAGGCTTGCCGCAACCATGAGTGCTGCCAGTGAGGTTTTGAGCTTCATTGCCAAACTCCTGAGCTGAAGAACTGCAATGGGGGGGAGTTAGCCGGTATAGCTCATTTATCGCTTTCATGACGTCGTCCATATAAGGCTTTCCATTTTTGACCGGTGATGGTGGGGCGTCTGTCCCCTTCGCCAGCCATATGGCGGCGTAGCCGTGCAAACCGGCTACATTTGTAACTGGTCGAGCCTGCGCGGATTGCCTGCTGGCACACGCGCCTGGATCCCAATGAAGGTTTGCAGTGGTTACGCGTGCAGTTAAAGGATTGTGCGGTCAGTTGAGTCTACTCATCATCCGCATGGGACGATTGGCGACTGGAGTGACTCATGAATCAACAAGGCAGCCATCCGCAAGAGCGGAGTCCAGGCACTCCACCGCGGGGTACCATGCGCAGCCTGTTGATCCCGCAATGGCTCGGCAGTTATCGGCCCGACTGGCTGCGAGGCGATGTGGTCGCCGGGCTGACGGCAGCGGCCGTGGTCATACCCAAGGCGCTGGCGTACGCCACGATTGCCGGCCTGCCGGTGCAGGTCGGGCTGTACACGGTGCTGGTGCCAATGGTGATCTATGCCGTGCTCGGTACCTCGCGCCCGCTCAGTGTCAGCACCACGACCACCCTGGCCATTCTCGCTGGCTCCGCGTTGGGCCAGATCAGCCCGGACGGCGATGCGGCGACCTTGCTCGCGGGTTCCGCCACGCTGGCCCTGATGGTGGGCGCGATCCTGATCGTCGCGGGGTTGCTGCGCCTGGGCTTCGTCGCCAATTTCATTTCTGAACCGGTACTGGTGGGTTTCAAGGCCGGCATCGGTGTGGTCATCGTGCTCGACCAGCTACCCAAATTGCTCGGTACTCACATCGACAAAGGTGGCTTCCTGCACAATCTGCTGGCCACGGTTCAGAGCATCGGTCATGCCTCGCTGCCCACCGTGGCGGTCGGTGTGTTCATGGTACTGCTGCTGGTCGGCATGAAGCGTTTTACGCCGCGGCTGCCCGCACCGTTGATTGCGGTGGCGCTGGGCATCATTGGCATGAGCCTGTTTGGCCTGGAGAGCTTTGGTGTGTCCGCCGTCGGCCTGGTGCCGATCGGATTGCCCGCGCCGACCCTGCCGGTATGGTCGTTGGCCGAAACCCTGTGGCCTTCGGCGATGGGCATCGCGCTGATGAGCTTCACCGAAACCATCGCGGCGGGGCGCGCGTTCGCCCGCAGTGACGAGCCCGTGCCACAGCCGAATCGGGAGCTGCTGGCCACTGGCGTTGCCAACATCGGCGGCGCATTTCTCGGGGCAATGGTCGCGGGTGGCGGGACCACTCAAACGGCGGTGAACCGTTTGGCCGGTGCCCGTTCGCAACTGGCCGCACTGGTCACCGCAGCACTGGCTTTGGGTACTTGCCTGCTGCTGGCGCCGCTGATTGGCCTGATGCCCAATGCCACGCTCGCAGCCGTGGTGATTGTGTATTCGGTGGGCCTGATCGAGCCGGCGGAATTTCGCGAGATCCTGTCGGTTCGCCGTACCGAATTTGCCTGGGCCGTAGTGGCCATGATCGGCGTGATGTTGCTGGGCACGCTGCAAGGGATCGTCGTGGCGATTATCGTCTCGTTGCTGGCCCTGGCCTATCAGGTCTCGGACCCGCCCGTGCATGTCCTCGGGCGCAAGCCTGGCACCAATGTGTATCGGCCGCAGTCCGCCGAACACCTCGATGACGAACACTTTGACGGGCTGCTGTTGCTTCGGCCTGAAGGGCGGATTTTTTTCGCCAACGCCCAGCGCATCGGCATGAAGATGCGACCCCTGATCGAAGATGCAAGGCCCGCCGTGGTGATTCTTGACCTGCGCAGCGTGTTCGACCTGGAGTACACCGCCCTGAAAATGCTCACCGGGGCGGAACAGCAACTGCGGGAAAAAGGCATTTCACTGTGGCTGGTGGGCATGAGCCCTGGCGTATGGGACATGGTCACCAAGGCACCGTTGGGTCGTACGCTGGGTGAAGCGCGCATGTTCCTGAACCTGGAGCAGGCGGTTGAACATTACCAGCGCAGTCGAGGCTGAATGAACGCGGCCGGGCGCACTCCGGACGCTGTGTGACGCATTGAAGGAGGTAACGGGCATGGCAAAGAAGAAGGCTGCACCGAAAAGCAAACCGGTCGAAGGCGACAAGCTCAAGAACAAGGTGTATCTCGAGGAACTGGCGAAGCTGCATGTCGAGCTGGTCAAACTGCAGGAGTGGGTGCAGCACACGGGCGCGAAGATTTGCATCATCTTCGAGGGCCGTGATGGCGCCGGCAAGGGCGGGAGCATCAAGGCACTGACCGAACGGGTCAGTCCGCGAGTGTTCCGGGTGATGGCGTTGCCGGCACCGACCGACCGGGAAAAAAGCCAGATGTATTTGCAACGTTATCTGCCGCACATGCCGGCGGCCGGTGAAGTGGTGATCTTCGATCGCAGCTGGTACAACCGCGCCGGGGTCGAGCGGGTCATGGGATTTTGCAGCGAAGAGCAGGTGCGCACGTTTCTCACCGTGGCGCCGCGCGTCGAACAGGCACTGGTCGAATCGGGAATCATCCTGATCAAGTACTGGCTTGAAGTGAGCGAGGAGGAACAGACCCGTCGCCTCAAGGCACGTATCACCGACGGGCGCAAAATCTGGAAGCTGTCACCCATGGACCTCAAGTCCTACAACCGTTGGTACGACTACTCCCGTGCCCGGGACGACATGTTCAAGTACACCGACACCAAATTCGCCCCTTGGCGGGTCGCCAACTCCAATGACAAGCGGCGGGCGCGGCTGAACATCATCAGCGATGTGCTGAAAAGCGTTCCTTACGAGGAAGTACCGCGGGCAAAAGTGAAACTGCCCAAACGGCAAGACCCCGGTAACTACCGGGAGCCGAACTATCCATACAAGTACATTCAGGAAAAATTCTGATCGTTGCATCGGGCAGGAGCCAGCCCAGGCCGGCTCCTGCTGCAGGCCATCAGGCGTGAACCAGCGCAATCGTAAACGAGACCACGATCATGCACGCAAAGGCAAAATTGATATTCATGAAGTTTCCATCCAAAACATGAGTGACGGCGCCATCTTGAACAGGTCACAGAAAAATAAAAAATTCGCTGTAATGATTTGAAAGATCGAAAAAAATGATACTTGGCCGGTTCGTTGTTTTTGCTCCGGGTTGCAGATACTCTCGTGTAACACGCAGTTACATGCATAAACGAGCAAAAACATGCACGACAACCATTCTGCTGCCGAACTTCCATCGGTGCGCCGACAAAAAATCCTGTTGATCCTCGAACGTGACGGCAAGGTCATGGCCTCGGAGTTGAGCCAGCATTTCGCGGTATCCGAAGACACCATCCGCCGCGATCTGGCGGAGCTGGCCAGCGCCGGCCTGGTGCAACGGGTGCACGGCGGGGCGTTGCCGCGGCCCAAGGATACGGGCAAGGACTATTTCACCCGGATCAGCGAAACCGACGAGGTGAAAACCCATCTGGCGCAACTGGCCGCGCGACGGGTGCAGGACGGTCAGATCGTGGTGTTCGATTCCGGCACCACCACCTTGCAGATTGCGCGTTCGCTGCCGGCGGACATCGCCATCACCGCGATCACCGCGTCGCCGATGACGGCCATTACCTTGTCTGAATACCAAGGCATCAAGGTGATCCTGGCCGGCGGCCAGCTCAACCCGGCGACGATGTCGGCCGGCGGCCACGAAACGCTGAGGCTGCTGGCGGGCATCAAGGCCGACCTGTTGTTTACCGGGGTGTGCGCGATACACCCGCAGGTGGGTTTAAGCTCACTGCACTTCGATGAAGTGCCGGTGAAACAGGCGATGCTCGACGGTGCTTCCCATGTGATTGCCGTCACCACCGCGGACAAGCTCGGTGCGGTGGAGCCCTTTGTCGTCGCGCCTTGTAACCGTGTGCACACGTTGATCACCGAACGGCATGTGGCGTCAGGCAATGTCGAGGACTACCGGGCGTTGGGGATCGAGGTGGTGCAGGCTTGAGCGTTTTTTGCTGGCAGGTGTATTGAATGTTCCGGCCCCTTCGCGGGCAAGCCCGCTCCCACAGGTTTTGTGTTTGACGCCGAATTTGGGAACGGTACAAATCCTGTGGGAGCGAGCTTGCTCGCGATGAACGATAACGCGGTCTAGCAGATGGTCACTGCGCCAACCACCCACCATCAACATTCCATGCCGCGCCCCGCACCTGGCTGCCGGCTTCGCTGCACAAAAACAGCACCAGTTCACCCAGTTGCGGCGGTGTCACGAATTCCAGCGATGGCTGCTTTTCTGCGAGCAAATCGTGTTGCGCCTGCTGCGGATCAACCCCTCTGGCGGCACGATCATCAATTTGCTTCTGCACCAGTGGCGTCAATACCCAGCCTGGGCAGATCGCGTTGCAGGTGACCTGGGTGGTCGCGGTTTCCAGCGCGACCACTTTGGTCAAGCCGATCACCCCGTGCTTGGCGGCGACATAGGCTGACTTGCCCACCGAGCCGACCAGGCCATGTACCGAAGCAATGTTGATCACCCGGCCCCAGCCCTTGGCGCGCATGCCCGGCAGGCTCAAACGGGTGCTGTGGAACACCGACGACAGGTTGATGGCGATGATCGAATCCCAGCGCTCCACCGGGAACTCATCCACCGCTGCCACGTGTTGAATGCCAGCGTTGTTGACCAGAATGTCGACGCCGCCAAACTCGCGCTCGGCGTAGGCGATCATGTCGGCAATTTGAGCCGGATCGCTGACATCGGCCGGGTGATGGCCGACCTTGCCGCCGAACTGTTCGACTTCGGCAATCACCTTGGATGCATCGCCAAAGCCGTTGAGGATCAGGTTGGCCCCGGCCTTGGCCAGGCTGAGGGCTATCCCCAGGCCGATGCCGCTGGTGGAACCGGTGACCAGTGCGGTCTTGCCCGAAAGAGTCGTCATGAATACCTCACACAATGCCAGTGGCGTAGAAGGTGCCGATCACTACGAAAACCGCCAGGGTCTTGATCAGCGTAATACAGAAAATGTCTTTGTAAGCTTCGCGGTGGGTCAGCCCGGTGACCGCCAGCAGGGTAATGACGGCGCCGTTGTGCGGCAGGGTGTCCATGCCACCGCTGGCCATGGCGGCGACCCGGTGCAGCACTTCCAGCGGAATGTTCGCCGCGTGGGCGGCGCTGATGAACTGCTCGGACATCGCCGCCAGCGCGATGCTCATGCCACCCGAGGCGGAACCGGTGATGCCGGCCAGCAGGGTCACGGTAATCGCTTCGTTGACCAGTGGGTTGGGGATGCTCTTGAGCCAGTCGGCCAGCACCAGAAAGCCCGGCAAAGACGCGATCACCGCGCCGAAACCGTATTCCGAGGCGGTGTTCATCGCCGCCAGCAAGGCACCGCTGACTGCACTTTTACTGCCTTCGGCGAGCTTGCGGCTGATCGCCTTGTAGCCGAACGCCAGCACCATGAGGATGCCGACCAGCAAGGCTGCCTGGACCGCCCAGATCGCCGTGAGCTTGGCGATTTCCGTGGTCACTGGCGCGGCCATGCCTGGCAGCGCGAGGCTGTGGGTCTTGCCGTACACCTGCGGAATCCAGTGGGTGAACAGCAGGTTCATGATGCCCACCGCCAGCAGTGGCGACAGCGCCAGCCACGGGGTGGGCAGCTTGAGGTCGGCGGCGGTTTCCGGTTCGTTACGCAGGTCAGAACCATAGCCTTCACCGGCACGCTGGGCCTTGTTGCGCTGACGCTGGAGAAACAGCATGCCGGCACAGAACACGAAGATTGTGCCGATCACCCCCAGCCACGGCGCCGCCCACGCGGTGGTGTTGAAGAAGGTGCTGGGGATGATGTTCTGGATTTGTGGCGTGCCGGGCAGGGCGTCCATGGTAAACGAGAAGGCGCCCAGGGCAATGGTCGCCGGGATCAGCCGCTTGGGGATGTTGCTCTGGCGGAACATTTCAGCGGCAAACGGATAGACCGCGAACACCACCACAAACAACGACACACCGCCGTAGGTCAGCAGGGCGCAGACCAGCACGATCACCAGCATCGCCTGGCGGGTGCCGAGCAGGCGAATCGCCGCCGCGACGATGGAGCGCGAGAAACCGGACAGTTCGATCAGCTTGCCGAACACCGCGCCGAGCAGGAATACCGGGAAATACAGTTTGATGAAACCGACCATTTTTTCCATGAACACCCCGGTGAAAGCAGGGGCGACGGCAGACGGGTCAGTCAGCAGGACAGCGCCGAGGGCGGCAATCGGGGCAAAAAGGATAACGCTGTAGCCACGGTAGGCAGCCAGCATCAGCAGCGCGAGGGCTGCCAAGGCAATGATCACACTCATCGTGTGTCTCTCCTGGGTTGTTATTTTTGTTGGGTGAAGCCTGGTAGGAGAGGCGTATAGCGAGTTTTGTGCCAGATGTTTAAGTTGTTGAAATATAAGGATATAAATTAATTTTAAGATGGGTTTGTGGCGTGCTTGTCTATTTATTGAGACTTTTTGTGCCTGAAAAGATCGCAGCCTTCGGCAGCTCCTACAGGGAAACGCGAAAAACCCTGTAAGAGCTGCCGAAGGCTGCGATCTTTTGATCTTGAAAATGCTTTCTACAAACAGAGATTTGTATCTCGTTAAGGAGACTCTGCAATCCCCAGTGCCACCATTTTCTTGTACAACGTCGACCGACCCAGCCCCAGCCGCGCCGCGGCATCAATCACCTTGCCCCCGCATTGCGCGAGGGTGGACTCAATCAATTGCCGGTCAAATCGCTCCCGCGCCGCACTGAACGTCTCATGGGCAAGCGGTTCGATGGTCAAGGGCGCCACGCGCTCCACCTGGGTGAACGTACCAATCGCCGCGCGGATGTCCGCCGCCGTCAGGCGCAAGTCATCACTGAGCAGTGCGGCCCGCTCCAGCACATTGCGCAGCTCCCGGATGTTCCCCGGCCAGGCGTGTTGCCCCAACAGTTCCAGGGCCTCGTGGTGCAACTCATGCTGGCTGCGCAGTTCCTCAAGAATGGCTTCACTGAGCGCCGGCACGTCATCCAGGCGGTCGCGCAGGGGTGGAACCTGGATCGGCAGCACATTGAGGCGGTAGTACAAGTCGGCGCGGAATTCGCCGCGCTTGATGGCCGCTTCCAGGTCGGTCGAGGTCGCGGCGATCACCCGCACATCGCTCTGGATCACTTCGTTGGAGCCCACCGGCTCGAATTCCTTTTCCTGCAATACTCGCAGTAGTTTGCTTTGCAGGGGCAACGGCATGTCGCCGATTTCATCGAGGAACAGCGTTCCGCCCTGGGCAATCTGCAATTTGCCGGCGCGGCCCTTGCGGTCGGCACCGGTAAATGCGCCAGGGGCTGTGCCGAAGAATTCGGCCTCCAGCAGCGATTCGGGAATCGCCGCGCTGTTGACACTGACAAACGCCTTGTGTGCACGGGGCGAGGCATTGTGGATCGCCTGGGCCAGCAACTCCTTGCCGGTGCCGGTTTCACCAAGCAACAGCACCGGCGATTCGGTACTCGCACTGCGCCGGGCGCGGCGTTTGACTTCCAGGCTGGCGGTGCTGGTGCCGATGAAATGGGCGAAGTTGTATTTGGTCTGCCGCGCCCGCAGCAGCGAGCGGGTGGAGGCCAGTTCTTCCTGCATGCTCATGTAGCGCTTGAGCATCGGCGACAGGCTGCGCAATTCGTCGAACAGGGCGAAACCAATGGCACCGATCACCACGCCGGCATCGTCATGAATCGGCAGGCGCATGACCACCAGCGGCTCTTTGGGGGTGTCTTGCATATCCAGCAAAATCGGCCGGCCGCTGCGCACCACTTCACGCAACAGGCTGCCGGGGATCACGCTTTCGCAGGGCTTGCCGATTGCAATTTCCGCCGATTGCAGGCCGAAGCGCCGGGCGTAGCGTTCATTCATCCAGACGATGTTGGCGTCGCGATCGACAATCACCGTGCCCTCGCTCGACTGCTCGATGATCTCGAACAACGAGCGGATCGCCAGCAAGCGAACGCGCTGGTAGTCCTTGAGGCTTTCGGTGGTGTTCATGGGTGTTGGTCCTGATGATGTGTTGGCTGTGCTGGCCTCTTCGCTGGCAAGCCAGCTCCTACAGGGGATTTGTGAACGACACAGATCAACTGTAGGAGCTGGCTTGCCAGCGAAGGCTGCGACTCGGTCCAGAGTCAGGATTATGCCTGCCCCAACATCGCCGCCGCCAACAGCTCCTTGGTGTACGGATGCTGAGGTGAGTCAAACACCTCATGGCTGGCGCCGCGCTCCACCACTTTGCCATCCTTGATCACGATCATGTCGTGGGCCAGGGCGCGCACCACCGCCAGGTCATGGCTGATGAACAGGTAGGTCAAACCGTGTTTTTCCTGAAGCTGGCGGAGCAGGGCGACCACTTGTTTCTGTACCGTGCGGTCGAGCGCCGAGGTCGGTTCGTCGAGCAGGATCAGCGCCGGCTTCAGCACCAGCGCCCGGGCGATGGCGATGCGCTGGCGTTGCCCCCCGGAGAACTCGTGGGGATAGCGATGGCGACTTTGCGGGTCCAGCCCGACTTCGCTCAGTGCCCGGATCACTTCGGCATTGCACTCTTCAGTGCTCAACTGGCTGTGCACTTCCAGGCCTTCGCTGATGATTTGCGCCACGGACATCCTTGGGCTGAGGCTGCCGAAGGGGTCCTGGAACACCACCTGCATTTTCTTGCGCCACGGTCGCAGCTGTTTTTGCGTCAGGTCGTCCAGCGCCTGGCCCTGAAAGCGGATGCTGCCTTCGGAGTCGAGCAAACGCAGAATCGCCTGACCGAGCGTGGACTTGCCGGAACCGGACTCACCGACGATGCCCAGGGTTTTGCCGCGCTGAATATTCAGGCTGATACCATCGACCGCGCGCAGCCAGGTCTTGCGTTGAAACAGGCCGCCACCGACGGGAAACCGCACCTGCAGGTTGTCCACTTCCAGTACGTTTTCGCGCTCGTCCCGGGGCAAGGCTTCGCCCTCGGGTTCGGCGTGCAGCAATACGCAGCTGTAAGGGTGCTTCGGTTCGGTGAAAAGGACTTCGCAAGGCGCCTGCTCGACGATTTCCCCGGCCTTCATCACGCACACGCGCTGGGCGATGCTGCGTACCAGATTGAGGTCATGGCTGATCAGCAGCAGCGACATGCCCAGTCGCTGTTGCAGGGATTTGAGCAGCAACAGGATCTTGCGCTGTACTGTCACATCCAGCGCAGTGGTCGGTTCGTCGGCGATCAGCAGTTCCGGTTCGCACGCCAGGGCCATGGCGATCATCACCCGCTGGCGCTGCCCGCCGGACAATTGATGGGGATAGGCCTTGAGGCGTTCCTCGGGTTTCTGGATGCCCACCAGATGCAGCAATTCAAGAATCCGCTCTTGCGCCGCCTTGCCCGCCAGGCCTTTGTGCACCAGCAGCGTTTCGCCGATCTGCTTTTCGATGCTGTGCAGCGGGTTGAGGGAGGTCATCGGCTCCTGGAAGATCATCGCGATGCGATTGCCGCGCAGTTTTCGCAACTTGCCGGCATCGGCGCCCACCAGTTCCTGGCCGCGATAGCGGATGCTGCCCGTCGTCTCGGTATCGGTTTGTGGCAGCAGTTGCAGGATCGAGTGGGCCGTCACCGACTTGCCCGAGCCCGATTCACCCACCAGCGCCAGGCATTCGCCGGGGCGGATGTCCAGGCACAGATTGCGCACCACGGTCTGGCCGCTGAAGGCCACGCTGAGGTCACGGATTTCGATCAGGTTGGTCATATCAACATTCCGTTTTCAAGAGCGTGCATCAAGATCGCGGATCAAGATCGCGGATCAAGATCGCGGATCAAGATCGCGGATCAAAAGCGTCGCGCAGCGCTTCGCCAATGAACACCAGTAAAGAAAGAATCAGCGCCAAAGTGAAGAACGCCGTCAGGCCCAACCACGGCGCTTGCAGGTTCTGCTTGCCCTGGCCGATCAGTTCGCCCAGGGAAGCGCTGCCCGCAGGCATGCCGAAGCCGAGGAAGTCCAGCGCCGTCAGGGTGGAAATCGCCCCGGTGAGAATGAACGGCAAGTAGCTCAAGGTCGCGTTCATGGCGTTGGGCAGAATGTGCCGCACGATGACTTTGCGGTCAGTCAGGCCCAGCGCGCGCGCGGCCTTGACGTACTCCAGGTTGCGCCCGCGCAGGAACTCGGCGCGCACCACGTCCACCAGGGCCAGCCATGAAAACAGCGCCATGATCCCCAGCAGCCACCAGAAATTCGGCTCGACGAAGCCCGACAGGATGATCAGCAGATACAGCACCGGCAACCCGGACCACACCTCCAGCAGGCGCTGGCCGAGCAAATCCACCCAGCCGCCGTAATAGCCTTGCAGGGCCCCGGCCGCGATGCCGATCAGGGCACTGACAAAGGTCAGCATCAAGGCAAACAGGATCGACACCCGGGCACCGAAGATCACCCGGGCCAGAACGTCCCGTGCCTGGTCGTCGGTGCCCAGCCAATTGACGCTGGAGGGCGGGCTGGGGGCGGGTTTATCCAGGTCATAGTTGGGCGTGTCGTCACTGAACGGAATCGGCGGAAACAGCAACCAGCCACCGTCCTTCTTGATCAACTTCTGCACGTAGTCGCTGCGGTAGTCGGCCTGGAACGGCAGATGCCCGCCGAACTCCAGTTCGGTGTGGCGCTTGAAGACCGGGAAGTACCACTGGCCTTGATAGCTGACCATCAGCGGTCTGTCGTTGGCGATCAGTTCGCCGCCCAGGGTCATCAGGAACAGGCCGACAAACAGCCAGAGCGACCACCAGCCCCGGCGGTTTCTCTTGAAGCGCTCGAAGCGCCGACGCGCCAGCGGTGAAAGCTTGAGCATCAGGCGTTCCTCGCGGCAAAGTCGATACGCGGGTCGACCAGGGTGTAGCAGAGGTCGCCGACCAGTTTTATCAAAAGGCCGAACAGGGTGAAGATGAACAGCGAACCGAACACCACCGGATAGTCCCGGGATACCGCCGCTTCGTAGCTCATGCGGCCCAGGCCGTCGAGGGAGAAGATCACTTCGATCAGCAGGGAACCGGCAAAAAATACACTGATAAAGGCCTGGGGAATGCCCGACACCACCAGCAGCATGGCGTTGCGGAATACGTGTCCATACAGTACCCGCCGTTCACTCAAACCCTTGGCCCGGGCGGTGACCACGTACTGGCGGGTGATTTCATTGAGGAACGAGTTCTTGGTCAGGATGGTCAGCGTGGCGAAACCGCCGATCACCAGCGCGGTCACCGGCAACACCAGATGCCAGAAGTAGTCGGCCACTTTGCCTATGGTCGACAGCGATTCGAAGTTGTCCGAGACCAGCCCGCGAACCGGGAACCAGTTCAGCGAAGTGCCACCGGCAAAGACCACGATCAGGAACATCGCAAACAGGAACGCCGGCATGGCATAGCCGATGATGATCGCGGTACTGCTCCAGATGTCGAACTGGCTGCCATGGTGCACGGCCTTGCGGATGCCCAGGGGAATCGACACCAGATAGGTGATCAGTGTCGCCCAAAGCCCGAGGGAAATGGTCACGGGCATTTTTTCGAGGATCAGGTCGGTGACGGTGGCACCGCGGAAGAAGCTCTTGCCGAAGTCCAGGCGCGCGTAGCTGGTGAGCATCAGCCAGAGGCGTTCGTGTGCCGGTTTATCGAAGCCGTACTGTTTTTCAATGTCCTTGATCAGCTGCGGATCGAGCCCGCGACTGGCCCGGGACTTGCCACTCATGGCTTCGCCGGAACCGCCGCCGACTGCGGCGCCGCCAATGCCTTGCAGGTGTGCGATGGCCTGTTCGACCGGCCCGCCCGGCGCTGCCTGGACGATGACAAAATTGACCAGGAGAATGATCACCAGCGTCGGAATGATCAGCAGCAGGCGCCGCAATATGTAAGCCCACATCAGTGCGGCCCTCCGGGTTTGCCACGGCTGATACGCTCGGCCGTCATCTGTTGGTTGGTCAATGGCGTGGTGCTCATCTCCCACCAGCTCTCGATGGCTTCGTCATTGCTCGCCTGCACGTTCGGGATGCCAAAGCGGTTCCACCACACCGTCGAGGTGCCCGGCGGGTAATAGTTGGGAATCCAGTAGTAATTCCATTGCAGCACCCGATCCAGGGCATGGGCGTAATGCAGCATGTCAGCCTGGGTATTGGCGCGGATCAGCCCGGTGATCAGCGTGTCCACCGCTGGGTTCTTCAACACCATGTAGTTGTTGGAACCAGGGTCGGTGGCTGCCGCCGAGCCGAAATAATTGAGCAGTTCGTTTCCCGGAGAGGTGGTGACCGGGTAGCCGGTGACGATCATGTCGTAGTCGCGGTTCATCAGGCGATTGACGTACTGGGACGAGTCGATGCGGCGGATGTTCAGGTCGATGCCGATCTGTTTCAAGGTGCGCTTATAGGGCAGCAGCAGGCGGTCCATGCCGTTCTGACTGACCAGGAAGGTGAAGCTCAGCGGCTCGCCGTCGGCATTGACCAGTTGGTCGCCAACGGGTTTCCAGCCGGCCTGTTCGAGCAAGTCCAGGGCTTGCAGCTGCTTGTCGCGAATCACGCCGCTGCCATCGGTCTTCGGTGCTTCGAACACCTGGGTGAAGACTTCGTCGGGAATCTGCCCGCGCAGCGGTTCGAGAATCGCCAGCTCACCGGCATCCGGCAGTTGCCGGGCCGCGAGGTCGGTGTTGGAAAAGAAGCTCTGCTGACGGATGTACATGTCACGCATCATCTGCCGGTTGCTCCACTCGAAGTCCCACAACATCACCAGCGCCTGGCGCACGCGACGGTCCTGGAACATGGGCTTTTGCAGATTGAACACAAAACCCTGGGCCGGCTGCGGTGCCTCGGTGGCGAGGTGGGCCTTTTGCAGGCGACCGTCGCTCAGGGCCGGGCTGTCGTAGCCGATGGAATAGCCGGTGGCGGAAAATTCCCGGTTGTAGTCAAAGGCGCCGCCGCGCAGGACCTGGCGCGCCACGTCGGTATCGCCGAAGTACTCGATGCTGAAGTGATCGAAGTTGTACAGGCCACGACTGACCGGCAGGTCCTTGCCCCACCAATCGGGATTGCGCTCGAAGGTGATGCTGCGTCCGGAATCGATCTTGCCGACTTTATAGGGGCCGCTGCCCAACGGCGCTTCATAGCCGCCGCCACCGGCGAAATCGCGGCTCTTCCACCAGTGTTCGGGAAACACCGGCAAGGTCGCGATATCCAGGGGCAGGGTGCGATTTTCGTTGTTCTTGAAATCAAAGCGCACGGTCAGTGGCGATTCCACTTCGACGCTTTTGACGTCGGCGAACTGGGTGCGGTAACGCAGGCTGCCCTGGGTCATCAGCAGGTCGAAGGTGTAACGCACGTCTGAGGCGGTAATCGGTTTGCCATCGGCAAAACGCGCCTTGGGGTTGAGGTAAAAGCGCAAGGACAGGCCGTCCTCGGAGCGCTCCATCTTCTCTGCCACCAGACCGTACACGGTGTAAGGCTCGTCCAGTGAACGTTGGGCCAGTGGTGAATAGAGCAAACCGTCGATCTGTGTGACGCCGATGCCTTTGTCGATGTAAGGCAAAACGTGGTCGAACTGACCGATTTCGATCGCCGAGCGCCGCATCGTGCCGCCCTTGGGGGCCTGCGGGTTGGTGTAGGCGAAATGACTGAAGCCGGCAGGGTATTTCGCCGGTTCGCCGTACACGGTCATTGCCGGTTGCGGTGCTGCATTCACACCCGCGGCAGCCATCAGCAGGGTCACGGCAGTGAATAACAAGGTAGGGAAAGCCAGTCGCATTGTCAGCCTTGGAGCCGGGTGGTCGTTAACGACAATTTGTACGCTAGCGGCGCGTCCCTCGCCAGCCGAATTACGCACCTGAAACACAACGGCCCACCAAAAGGCGGGCCGTTGTGAGAATAACTCAAGCGTCGATCAGTCCTGGCGGCTGGTCACTTCCAGCAGGTGGAAACCGAACTGGGTCTTGACCGGGCCCTGAACCACGTTGATTGGTGCGCTGAAAACCACGGTGTCGAATTCCTTGACCATCTGGCCCGGGCCGAACGAACCCAGGTCACCGCCCTGGCGGCTGGAAGGGCAAGTGGAGTTTGCCTTGGCAACTTCAGCGAAATCGGTGCCAGCCTCGATTTGGGCCTTGAGTTCGTTGCACTTTTCTTGCGAGGCAACAAGGATGTGACGGGCAGTGGCTTTAGCCATGGAAAAATTCTCCTTTCAATATTCGATAAAGCGCTGAGCCTACCGGATTCCGTGAGCTATTTCTCCTCAAAGTTCCGTTCCACACGGGATCACGGCAGGTGGCACCTCAAAGGCCAGCGTCTCTCAAGCGTTTGGCATGCTGGACATACAGTTCGATTGGGTCGACACCTGTGCGCAACTGGCCGGTCGGTTGACCAATGGTGTCCAGATGATCCAGCGCATAGTCGGAGCGGATAACCGTACCCAGATGGGAACTGAAGCGACCGACCAACCCGTCGTTCTGCTCGCTTTCCGTGACGAAATAACCGGAAAGGGCCCGGCAGAACGCGTTGAGCGGATCGAACGCATTGAGCCCTGCTTCGAGTACATTCGACTGCAGCACGCCGCTCCACGAGTAGTAACGCACACCGTTGACCCGTTCGCGCCCCTTGCCACCCCAGATGGTGGGCAGCCCTTGCGGGTATTTGTCGTTGAATGCGCCTACGCCTTCGGTGGTCAGCGCATTGAGGGCCGCAATGGCGTTTTTCGGTTGGTACTGATTATCGCTTAATGCTGCCAGGAAGTCGGCGAACAGGGTCACCACCGTCTCGGCCACCTGTTCCGGCAGACTGCCTGGTGTCAATGCCTTGCGCAGGAAATCGGCCAGTTCCGAGCCATGATTCGGCCCGCTGACGGAGGTCACCGACGCCACGCTGTGTGGCGCAATCGCTGCGGCATAACGTGCGGTCAGTGCGCCCTGGCCATGACCTATGAGGTTGACTTTGCGTGCACCGGTTCCTTCAAGTACCCGCTCGATCTGCGTGAGCAATTGGTCACCGCGTACCTCGTTGTCATGGGTGGCCGACAAGTAGGGGACGAACACCCTTGCTCCGGCGTTCCTCAGCGCCTGCCTGATGTCGTGAAAGAGTTCGAATTTGCCGATTCTTTCGAAGCCGAAAAGGCCGTGGGCCAGCAGTATTGGATAACAAGTGCTTGCATTCCTTTGCATGTTCATACCTTTGCACAGAAGTTCGTTGGGACTGCATGGCGTTTCACTCTAAAACACTCGTGGTTGGCGCGATGTATGAAAAGTCCGCCGAAACTTGCGGAAAGCGGAATAGAACAAGTGCGAATGCTCAAGAGCGGCTGAGGCCTTAGTCGGAATAAATTGATGACTTTTCACGGCAATCAGGTTGCTGCTGATCAAAGACCTACTTCGTATGTATCGATTTTCCGAGTGAGCCGGGGTGAGAGGCCGACATCGCGGCTGTTTGCCGTGAGGTTAAATAGTCGTCATCCAAAGCCGGCCACCTGTTCGGTGTTTATTCCAAGGACTGGAGCGAATGAATGACTGTTTATGAACCCGATGCCTTGAATCTCGCGCAGCAACCATTACCACCTCCAATTCTTGAACAGGCGGAAAACGGCGTTCTGAACCCCTCTGACAGAAAAGCCGTCATCAGGGTCCAGCCTTATCCGGGCATGACTTGCGGCGACAAATTGCTATTGAGTTGGGCGGGTCTGGATGCTGATGGCGTCGCCTGCAATCATCAGGTCGCGCGCTTTGTCACTGAGGACCGGGTCGGCGAGGACATGATCTTTGCCGTGGTTAGCGCACATATTGCGACGCTTGACGGTGGTTCACTCGAAATCAGTTACTCACTCACGAGCACCCGTTTTGCCGAGCCCTTGCACTCCCACCGTTTGCAACTGAGTGTGGGTGATGTGCAATCCGACCTGTTGCCTGCGACAGTGAACGACGCGGTGGGTAGAACGCTTGATCCGGATCGGGTGAAAGAAGGGGCGATCGTTACGATCAAACCCTATGCACGCATGGCGGCGGGCGACTGGGTATTGCTGGCCTGGGCTGGCGTTTCGGTCGAAGGAAGTTTCAGTGATGCACTCAAGGTCGAGTCCTTTGCTGTGGGGGAGGAGCTGTCGTTTTGGGTCAGCCCGGAGTGCATTGCGTCGAATCTGGGCTCCTCCGTTTCCATCGATTATTGCGTCAAGCAAGCAGGTCAGGGGCCTCGTTACTCTGAAGTGACGGCACTGATGGTTGACATCCTGGAACGGCGACCACTGCCAGGGCCCATTGTGCTGGAGGCCGACGAAGGTTGGGTGGATCTGCATGATGCACAGGATGGCGTGACTGTCGTCATCGAAAACGCCAGGGCTGATAAAGGTGAACTGATTTACCTGAGATGCGACGGGGAGAAATTCAATCACTGTAACGAGCGCGAAGTAACCAGAGACACTGCGGGCGAGCCGTTGGTGTTCATCGTTCCCTACCGGTTCTGGAGGGAGCATCGAGATTCCGCGATCCGTGTTTCCTATTCAGTCGAGCGCCTTGACGGCACCCGCCAGCAATCCGGAGTGACACTGGTTCAGGTGCAGTCCCTGATGGGGCATTGATTGCCATTTGCCCTCCAGTCTTCGCATGAAGGCCGGAGGGCGAAAGGATGATGCCAATTATCGGGCGTTGTTTGATGCCCGCAGCCGATCTGCCGCATCAAGCAACAGTCGTTCTGTCCCGGTCCAACCGAGGCAGCCATCAGTCACTGACACACCGTATTGCAATGACAAACTCAACGGCTGGCAGCCCTCGAACAAATGGCTCTCGATCATCATGCCGATCAGCGAACGGTCACCTTGCAGACGCTGTTCAAGTACATCCTTGAACACGGCTGGCTGGCGCAACGGGTCTTTGCCGCTATTGGCGTGACTGCAATCGACCATGATTCGAGCCGGAATTTTGAGCCTGGTCAGGTCGCTGTTTACCTGGACAACGCTGGCGCTGTCGTAGTTCGGCCCGCGATGGCCGCCGCGCAATACCAGGTGAGTGTCCGCATTGCCCGGGGTTTGAATGATCGCCGGATGTCCCTGACTATCGACACCGAAATGGCGATGGGGATGGGCGGCGGAACGCATGGCGTCGCTGGCGACACCGACACCGCCGTCAGTTCCGTTCTTGAAACCGACCGGCATCCCCAGGCCGCTGGCCATTTCCCGATGGATCTGCGACTCCGTGGTCCGGGCGCCAATCGCCACCCAGCTCAACAGATCGTCGAAGTAGCCGGCCGCCATCGGTTGCAGCAGTTCAGTGGCAACGGGCAGGCCCAGGCGGAGCATTTCGCACATCAGCTCGCGGGATAGCGTCAGGCCAGCGGCCATGTCATCGCTGCCATCCAGGTGTGGGTCGTAGGCCAGGCCTTTCCAGCCAACCGTGGTACGGGGTTTTTCGACGTAGGCGCGCATCACCAGCAGCATTTCGTCGCTGACTTCGGCGGCGAGGCGGGCAAGGTTGCCAGCGTATTCGAGGGCTGACTTGGGATCGTGTATCGAGCATGGGCCGACGATGACCAGCAAGCGGGAGTCTTCACGGTTGAGGATCGCGCGAACCGCCTGGCGGTGGGCGGTGACTTGCCGGGACAGGGCATTGCTGAGGGGTAATTGCTGTTTGAGTTGCAATGAGCTGGGCAGGCGCAGGGTCAGCGCTTCATTGGCAGGGCTCATGGTGGACAGCGGCAGTGCGGAGACGGACGAATTCATATTCAAGGCTTCCTGGGCTGGTGGCGGGTTTGTGCCCGCGCGCTCGGCCCTACTGGGGTGTTCGACAATTGGCCAGATTGGCTGCGTGTGTGTGCTTGCCACCTATGGGTGACCGATCGGAGGCGGCAGGCTGTCCCGAGCGGAGGGTGGTAAATCGCCAGGCGGTAAAACTGTCGTAACGGTAATCAGTGGCGTAGTTCATGTGCTGAATCCTCTAAATGTCTGGTGTGTGGCTAAAAGTGTTGGGACTGAAAAAAACAAAACCCCCGGTCGGGAGGCCGACCGGGGGTTGAGAATTCTCTGGTGGCGACCCGTTTAAAGTGGGCGCCGTGTGGGTATCAGGCGCGCCAGTGGCTAAACCAATACCCAAAATAAAAGCTGACCGGAGCGCAACCGTCGTTCACCCGGGCAGCCGCAACCGAGCGCAGGGCGCTGGCGGTACGAGGCTGTAAGAGGGTGTTGAACATGGTCTGTCTCCGATGGATGGGTCGAGCTTACTAGAGGCCGGTATGCAGATTCAATCAGAAAATGCTATCGGCCAACGACCCCGCTTTCTATCGCTTGAGTGCCCCGAAGGTTGTGACACACTCTGCGCCTCAACAAAAAACACATCGTCACAAGGACGCCTCATGACGGTACTGTCCCTTGCAGTGGAGCTGGAATGATGGAGCGTCAATGGCGTCCGGCATCGCCTGATGACCTGAAGTTCGCCCGCGAACTGACCTGTAGTGGCATGCTGCGCTACTACATTCAGCATGATCTGCTGTGGCAGGACGAGGCGTTTGATGTGGCCTGGGCAGGGCGCGACAACCGGTTGATCGTATGCGGCGAAAATGTCCTGGGTTATGTCAGTCTGAGCCGTGATGCCAGAGCCTTGTACATCCGCGAATTGCATATTGTCGAAGCGTTTCGTGGGCAGGGCACTGGAACCTGGGCGATCGATCAGGTGCTGGCTCTGGCGTGCAAGGAGCGGCGTCCGGCGTTGCGCCTGACGGTTTTCGAAAACAACCCGGCGCAAGCGTTGTACGGGCGCAAGGGATTAAGGGTGGTGGGCAAGGACGAATGTTTCTTGAGGATGCAGCTGGATTTCTCCGGTCGGGATTGCTGCAACACGCTTGCAACAAGCCTTTCAAGATGAATTGAAACTTTTAATCTGATGCTTTCCGCTAGGTCTGCCAGATGCTTTTTGCTAAGGTGTCTGGCAATCCAATAAGACCATATTGCGAGGTGTCTGCTTGATTAGGGTGCTAGTAGTCGATGACCATGATCTCGTTCGTACAGGCATTACACGAATGCTGGCTGACATCGATGGCCTGCAAGTAGTCGGCTAGGCCGAGTCGGGAGAGGAATCCCTGCTCAAGGCGCGTGAGCTGAAACCCGATGTGGTGCTGATGGACGTCAAGATGCCGGGTATCGGCGGTCTTGAAGCCACTCGCAAATTATTGCGCAGTCATCCGGATATCAAAGTCGTCGCGGTAACCGTGTGTGAAGAGGACCCGTTTCCTACGCGGCTGTTGCAGGCAGGGGCGGCAGGGTACCTGACCAAAGGGGCGGGTTTGCCGGAAATGGTCCAGGCCATCCGCCTGGTATTCGCCGGACAACGCTACATCAGCCCGCAAATTGCCCAGCAGCTGGCGATCAAGTCCTTCCAGCCCACCAACGATTCGCCTTTCGATGCCTTGTCGGAGCGGGAAATCCAGATCGCGCTGATGATCGTCGGCTGCCAGAAAGTACAGATCATTTCCGATAAGTTGTGCCTGTCCCCGAAAACCGTGAACACCTACCGTTACCGCATCTTCGAAAAGCTTTCGATCAGCAGTGATGTCGAATTGACGCTGTTGGCGGTTCGTCACGGTATGGTCGACGCCAGCCTCTGAAAATGACCGAAACCTTTGATCCGAGCGCCTTTCTGTCCACCGTTAGCGGGCGCCCCGGCGTGTACCGCATGTTCGACAGCGAAGCGCGTTTGCTCTACGTCGGCAAGGCGAAAAACCTCAGGAATCGCCTGTCGAGTTACTTTCGCAAGACCGGGCTCGCCCCCAAGACCGCCGCACTGGTAGCGCGTATCGCCCAGATCGAAACGACGATCACGGCCAACGAAACCGAAGCCTTGCTGCTTGAGCAGACGCTGATCAAGGAATGGCGTCCGCCCTACAACATCCTGCTGCGCGACGATAAATCCTACCCCTACGTCTTTCTCTCCGACGGAGAGTTTCCGCGACTGAGCATTCATCGCGGCGCGAAAAAGGCCAAGGGTAAATATTTCGGTCCTTACCCGAGCGCTGGCGCGATTCGCGAAAGCCTGAGCCTGCTGCAAAAGACGTTTTTCGTTCGGCAATGCGAAGACAGTTTTTACAAGAATCGCACCCGTCCTTGCCTGCAATACCAGATCAAGCGCTGCAAGGCGCCCTGCGTCGGGCTGGTGGAGCCCCAGGTGTATGCGGAAGATGTGCGCCACTCGGTGATGTTTCTTGAAGGGCGCAGCAATGCTCTGACAGACGAGTTGTCCGCCGGGATGGAAGAGGCGGCGATCAATCTCGAGTTCGAACGAGCAGCCGAGTTGCGGGACCAGATTGCGTTACTGCGCCGGGTTCAGGATCAGCAGAGCATGGAAGGCGGGACCGGGGACGTCGATGTGATTGCCGCCTTCGTCAACCCGGGCGGTGCCTGTGTTCACTTGATCAGCGTGCGGGGCGGGCGGGTACTGGGAAGCAAGAACTTCTTCCCTCAGGTTGGTATTGAAGAAGACGTTAGCGAAGTCATGGCCGCATTTCTCGGCCAGTATTTTATCAGCAGTCCTGAGCGCGACTTGCCAAGTGAACTGATCGTCAATGTGGTCCACGACGACTTTCCAACACTGATCGCCGCCATCGACGAGTTGCGCGGTCGTGAACTGACCATCAGCCATCGTGTGCGTGGTACGCGGGCGCGCTGGCAGCAATTGGCGGTGACCAATGCCGAGCAGGCACTGAGTGCGCGCCTGGCGAATCGTCAGCACATTACGGCACGCTTCGATGCGCTGACCGAGGTGCTGAAGCTGGATGAGCCTCCTCAACGACTTGAGTGCTACGACATCAGTCATTCCAGTGGCGAGGCGACGGTGGCGTCCTGCGTGGTCTTCGGCCCCGAAGGCCCGATCAAATCCGATTACCGCCGGTATAACATCGAGGGCGTTACGGCCGGCGATGACTACGCGGCGATGCATCAGGCGTTGACCCGACGCTTCAGCAAGCTGAAGGACGGGGAGGGCAAACTGCCGGATATCCTGTTGGTGGATGGCGGTAAAGGCCAGTTGTCCATGGCCCGCGACGTACTCGATGAATTGGCCGTACCCGACCTGATTCTGCTGGGCGTGGCAAAAGGCGCGACGCGAAAGGCCGGTTTCGAAACCCTGTACCTGAACGACGCTGCACATGAGTTCACGTTGCGCGGCGATTCTCCCGCGTTGCACCTGATCCAGCAGATTCGCGACGAAGCCCACCGGTTTGCCATCACCGGGCACCGCGCCCGGCGTGGAAAAACCCGTCGGACGTCTACACTGGAGGGCGTCGCCGGCGTCGGACCCACACGTCGGCGGGATTTGTTGAAACATTTTGGTGGATTGCAGGAGCTGTCTCGTGCAAGCATCGAAGAAATTGCCAAAGCCCCCGGGATCAGTAAAAAGCTCGCAGAGTTGATTTATGCAAATCTGCACAGCGAGTAGAATGCCCCCTCACCTCGTAGCCAGTTGTGCCGATGAATATCCCTAATCTGATTACCGTTCTACGCGTTCTACTCATACCGATCTTCATTTTACTGTTCTACCTGCCTTACCAATGGAGCTACCTGGCCTCCGCCTCGGTCTTCGCATTCGCTGCCGCCACCGACTGGCTGGACGGGTACCTGGCCCGCCGTCTGGAACAAAGCACACCGTTCGGGGCTTTCCTCGATCCGGTTGCCGACAAGCTGATGGTTGCGGTTGCACTGGTATTGTTGGTGCAGGAACACGGAAACCTGTGGCTCACGCTGCCTGCTGCCGTGATCATCGGTCGCGAGATTGTCGTCTCGGCGCTGCGCGAATGGATGGCCGAACTGGGTGCTCGTGCCCACGTCGCCGTATCGAACCTGGGCAAATGGAAAACCGCCGCGCAAATGCTGGCGCTGGTGATCCTGCTGGCCAATCCCAAGGAATTCAGTTTCTGGGTCTTGCTGGGCTACACCTTGCTGATGGTGTCGGCTGGCCTGACTTTGTGGTCGATGGTCCAGTACCTGCGGGCTGCCTGGCCACATCTGAAGACCGACGTTGAAAAGAAATAAAACTTTTTTGAATCAAAGGGTTGACGGGGCTTCTGGATTCTATAGAATGCGCCACACCAAGACGCGGGAATAGCTCAGTTGGTAGAGCACGACCTTGCCAAGGTCGGGGTCGCGAGTTCGAGTCTCGTTTCCCGCTCCAAGTTTGTACGCATTTGATGTCGCGCTACTAGACACCAAATGTTTTGAGGCCGAGTAGCAAAATGGTTATGCAGCGGATTGCAAATCCGCCTACGCCGGTTCGATTCCGACCTCGGCCTCCACTAATAAACGAGCTCCGTAGATCTATGATTTACGGAGCTTTTTTATTTGCAGTAGCCTGCAAGATTTAGTCTTGAAAAGGGTATTTGCGAACTTGCTTCACCGGGGCGGGATGTATATATTTCCACCTCTGCTGCACAAGCGTCAGAACTGCCAGATCGTTATTTGACAGAACCTGGACGCTTCACCGCGCTACCGCCCGAATGGCGAAACTGGTAGACGCATGGGACTTAAAATCCCCCGCTCGTAAGGGCGTGCCGGTTCGATTCCGGCTTCGGGCACCATCTTGCATTCCACAGAGCGCTTTTGAGTTCTTTGGAGGCCTTGAAAAACCTGCCTTCTGGCGGGTTTTTTCGTTTTAGCATTCCGTCGGATTCTTGTCCAATCTTCTGGAATCCGGTCATTTAGAGGGTAAAGTTAGGGGTAGTCTTTGGTTCGATTAAGGATAGTACCCTTATGTCGCGCACAACTGCTCCGCTTACCGACGCTGCTTGCCGTTTAGCCAAGCCAACAGACCGTCCCTACAAGCTTTTCGACGGCGACGGTCTCTATCTCCTAATCCAACCCAATGGCCGTAAAGGCTGGCGTCTCAGGTACGTAAAGCCTGACGGCCGGGAGGGGTTGACCTCCCTCGGCAGCTATCCTGTGATTGGCCTTGCCGATGCGCGCCAGAAGCGTTTAGATGCGAAGCGGATGCTCGCAGACGGCATTGATCCCGTTGAGAACAAGCGTAAAGCCAAAACGGAAGATGCTGTCAACGGGCGTACCTTTGAAAGCGTTGCGTTGGACTGGCACAAGAACATGTCGGCCAGATGGACACCGGACCATTCCAAGAATGTGTTGAACCGTCTGAATAACTATGTTTTCCCGTTTATCGGTGCCCGCGCGATTGCTAATCTCGATACTTATGATCTGATGCAACCTTTGGAGGCGATCAGAAAACGAGGAACGATTGACGTCGCCTTAAGGGTACAAAGATACCTGCAAAGTATTATGCGTGAGGCAAAACGCCTTCGTCTTATTCCGATAAACCCTGCGTACGATCTTCAGGGCTTGATCAAAGCGCCGCGAGTCACCCATCGGCCTGCATTGCCCCTATCACGCCTGCCTGAATTGCTGGCACGAATCAATGCCTACAAAGGCCGAGAGCTGACCCGGCTAACGCTCAGGCTGTCGCTGCACGTGTTTGTTCGCTCGAGTGAATTACGTTTCGCTCGCTGGTGCGAGTTCGACCTCAAGCGTGGCGTATGGGAGATCCCGGATACTCGGCCGGAGCTGGAGGACGTACGCCATTCAACGCGGGGGACGAAAATGGCGGGTGATGTCCATCTTGTGCCTTTATCGCCGCAAGTTGTGGCCGTGCTTGAACAGATCCACACCCTCACTGGCACATTCGACCTGGTATTTGCCGGTGATGCTAGGGCCTGGAAGCCGATGTCCGAAAACACCGTGAACAAAGCGTTGCGCACGATGGGGTACGACACGAAGACAGAGATTTGTGGTCACGGCTTCCGCTCAATGGCCTGCAGCGCACTGGTTGAGTCAGGGCTGTGGTCAGAGACGGCTATTGAAAGACAGATGAGCCATCGAGAGCGGAACAGCGTTCGTGCCGCCTACATTCACAAGGCAGAGTTCATTGAAGAGCGCAGGCTGATCATGAACTGGTGGAGTCGGTACCTTGAGGCCAATCTTCAGGAGCATGTCACCCCTCACGAGTTTGCGAATCAGGCCGGCGAGAATGTCACTCGGTTAAAAGTAAAACGTGGCGCAATGAAGTAAGCGTACCGGTAATGCTTCGTTGGGGGTGGCGATTAAAAGGTCGTTCGACAATTGATGTCCTCACTCCGGATAATTTCGACGTGACCACGCGGTTCGTGTGCAGAGCCCTGGGCTCAAGCTAAGGTGTTAACTTCGAGCGGTGGCAAAGGATGTTACCGTTACAGTTGAGGCGTTTGTTGTTCTTCGAGTTGCCACTGGAGTGCTGGGCTTCACATGCCACCTGAGGCATCGGGAAAAACTCGAAAAATGACGGTCAGCATCTGATTTCTACGGGCTAATGATCACGATATACCGCACTTGAGTCGGATTTTTTATTGCGCAGAAGAGCACCATTTAGCAATATCTCGCCCCCCACACTCTCTTTTCAGCTCTCCATCCCTCTCATTTGGGGGCTGCGTCTCGGAGAGGGTGGGTAACCCGGCCTTCGTGTCGGGTTTTTTATTTACAAGCCAACCACAGCCAGCAGAAAAATTTAAATATTTCTCTACCTTCTTAAATGGGGTGCTGGGGGTCGAGTGTTCGAATCATTCCGTCCCGACCATATAATTCAAGGGGTTGCGAGACTTTATCTCGCGACCCCTTTTTGTTGTGCGCCCAGCATGGGCGCAATCTTGTGGGTGAAAGTCCCGCCGTAAGCTGACCACAGCGAACGAAGTGAAGCGCAACTGCATGAGGGCGACCGAGTGTGGGGAGGAAGCGTGGAGCAAAGCCGCGAGCCGATGGACAAGAACCGGATGCAAGGCGATGCCGATCAGGGCGAGCGGGCAGCAAACCGCGAAGTTCTTGTGGTCAAAGGGGCGGCAACGTAAATCCGGCGGTTGTGCGGGGAAGGATTGCGCTCTTACCTGGGGAGATCTCGCCTCGCGCCTGAAAGGGCGACGGCGTTAGCCGGGCCGCGATTCGTGAACAGCTTCTCTCAGGTGTCTACCGGCCCAATCCGGTACGCCGCGTGGTCATCCCCAAGCCTGACGGCGGCGAACGCGAGTTGGGTATTCCAGCGGTCACCGACCGCTTGATCCAGCAAGCGTTGCTGCAGGTATTGCAGCCACTACGCGAACTCACCCGTCGCTCAGGTGGCCGCAGTCTGCGACAAGTTGTCGAGAACCTACGCCCCTATCTTCTGGGCTGGAAAACTTACTTTGGGTTGTCACAAGCGCCGAAAATCTGGCGAGGGCTGGATGAGTGGATGCGACACCGATTGCGAGCGATCCAGCTTAAACAATGGAGACGTGGTCCGACGATCTACCGCGAGCTGCGGGGTCTGGGGGCCAGTGCCCAAACCGCACGGAAAGTGGCGGCCAACTCGTATAGCTGGTGGCGTAACAGCCGCTTTGAGCTCAATCGAGTGCTGGATGTGGCGTGGTTCGACAGGTTGAGTCTGGTGCGACTCTCATAACCTCAATCTCTCGAACCGCCCGGTGCGGACCCGCATGCCGGGTGGTGTGGCAGGGGAACGGCCTATGAAGGCCGTCTCCTATGCCGATTTTGATCGTTTTTACCCCTACAAAACGACTGGCTCTCGGTGGAGTCCTCACCTCTTTCGGAGGAGATGGACGCAAGATTTCTGTGTGCCAATGCCCCCCGCAGGAAGTTTGGCGATGGAGGGCAGGGATGGACCTAGTTGACGGCTCGTCAGGCAGTCTTCTCCAACTTCTATACAGCGGCACCGGAAAGTTTAAAGGCGTCCAGGCCAAGTGATACACGTCTCTGAGAGGCATTCGGCAAGGCTTCTCACAGGCTGTCCGGATCCCCAGCCAACATTTTGACTAGGCTCTAGGACGGTAGTTTTAGGTCAAAAAAGATCAGTTATGCCCCCATTTTTGCCCCCACTCGCACTGGTTTGCGAGCGATCTCGAATGGCGATTCCTGTCAGAATACCAAGATGGTGCGGGGTGGCTTTCAGTGTTATTGCGTTTTGGGATTGGATGGAGAGTATTTGTCCAAGAAAGGGCAGTGTGTCGTCGAGCTTTGTTTCTAAGCCTTTGCATTTAGGCCCAACACTTCACGTAGTGACTCGTTGTCTGGCCAGTGACGATGCATCAGCCACCAAACACCTGCCTGACCGATGGCGCGACTGATGCAACCAATCCCTTGAAGGTGGGTGACGCACAGAGCTGCGATTTCTGATTTTTCTTTGGGGCTTTCGTTGTGGCCATGGGTCTCAAGCGATAAAAATCTATAGAAAACGGTATACAGGTCCAAAACGCCTGCCTCTTTGGCTTGCTCCTCAACACTCTTACGTCGCGGACTCCCCTTTGCCTGCTCCCTCTCGAGATATCTGGCTGTTACTTCCTCGCCAGTGCGCCGGTCAAAGACCTTGGCGGTGCCTGCTTTTAAGTTCATCTTTAGTGCTTTCGCCAATTCAGCAGTACCCGCGTCGCTTTGGGACTTCGCATTGTCAATAGATCGAATGCCCCACAAAACCATTATCAGTTGCTCGAGTAAGCTGCGGCTTAAGACTCCCAAGGAGGCGGAATTTGCCACTGCCCCTAATGCCGCTGCTCCGCTCACGAGCTCCGCTGAGCGCCTCAGCTGTCGACGAGCAAATTCGTCGCGAAGATCATTTGGCCCTTTGGCCTCCATTTCTGATGCAGCGATCAGCAATGAAGCTTGCGTCTTCAAGGACTCAACAAGCTCGTCCAGTATTGCTGATGAAGTGCTCATTCGGCTCTAACACCTTCTGATCTGATATGGATGCAAGACTCTATTCAGTGAATGCGGTTTTTTCTACCCTTTGTGGTGGTGATGGAGGTGGCGGCCTGCTCCCGTGATCAATTGCGCTTGGGTGTGGCGGGGGTATCAAGTCACGGTATTGCAAATGACAAGAGCACGTGAGTGATCCAGATCATCATGGCTCAGATTCAGATTGGGCGTGCCTGTCAGTTCGGTGAGATACCAAGCGGCTTTGGTATCGTTAACTAAAAGTGCGTATTTACCATGCGAAGCGGAGCGGCCGCAGCCCGGTATGCGCCTCACTTGAATGGCCAACCGATGTAGGTCTACCCGCAGCAGTAATCCGTTGCTCACATCATCTGACTGGTCTTCCCTGTACGGAATGATGTGCGCCGTCTCGACCAGCGCGGCGAAGTTGCACCCGCTGATGCAGCACTCTCCGCCATACCGCGCCAGCACGCTTTCTCTGAAATTTGCCTAGCCAGGCTGAACAACCGATGGATGGGTACGAAGCCTCCGCCGATCGGCCTGTAGCAGCTCGAGCTCTCCCGTCGGTGAGACTGTTGGTGTGAATGCCGCTTCCTAGATCTCCAGCGGCAGCGCATCGGCGAGCTCCTGCATCAGTTCGTGAGAGAGCATTGTCCGGTAGGAAGGTTTGGTCGACGATTTGCTCTACAGAGAGCGCAGGATGGCCAGCGTTCCCGCCGCGGCCTCAAGCGACGAAAAGCTGTCCGGGCGGTTGCGAGTCACTTCGCGGGCTGGCTACGTGTCATATTCAGCACCACCACCGCCACGCGTCCCTGCGTGGCAGCCTTGCTACGCTCGACCAGCATCGTCTTCAGCTGCTCCGGGGAGCTGGGGGACGGGCTTCCATCTGCTGGGCGGCGCGGTTTCTTGGAGTGCTCGCCAAACCACAGCACCAGGTATATGCCTAGGCCCGAGCCACGGTGGAAGCTGACATACGCGGCATCGAGCTGCTGGTCGGCCGCGTCCCAGAGTTGCCCGTTCCAGGCACGTTTGATTTCGATGGGCAGTGTGATGTCCATGGTTTCGCACATGATGTCCACGCGTCGTTGGCCGACCACGTGTCTTTCGGGATCGAATCGGATATCTGCCGTTATATGTTCAAACATACCGATCAAACGATCTCGGCAACATTCTTCTCGTTGTGGCGCCTTGCCGTCGTCCATGTAAAACAGTTTCCAAGAGTTGAGCTCGTCATTCTTGATCCGGCGCTGTACATCTTCCAGCTGTTCGAGGATGCAGGCCAGCAAATCGGCTCCGGTGCGCGGTGGTCCGTCACGCTTGATTGCCAGCAACGTCTCCAACGTGGGTGGTTGGTATGCCAATCCCTGGCCTTGCTGGCGTTGCAGGGTACGGCGTTCACACAGGTAATCGGTGTAACTGTCACGGGAGGCTTCGCACAGGAGGTCCATGGCCGAGTGTGCTTCGTGGGTTTGCTGCTCGCTTAGCTGGAAGATCAGGCGTTGCAGGTATTCACTTTGCGGTCTCGACCAGTCTTCATCGATCAGGTTGCCCTTGAGCCAGCCGATCATGGGATACCAGCCCCGGAATCTTTCGATGATCCAGCTGGTGGTGTCCACGCTTGGAGTGAGCATCTGAAACTTACTAAGTGCCAGCAGCAGTTCAGGGTTCACCGGTGTGCAGTCGAGTAGCGCCGACTTTTCCTCGAAGTTCACGATGAGTTGCGCAGCTTCAATGAATAGCGGCATGGGGCGAGAATTTCCCGAGCCCCAATGCCGCAGAGCACGGGGGACTGTGTCTGGCTCATTGTGGGCCAGATGCTGCAAGCACCAGTACTGCGATGCCTCGGGCAGGTCCGGTCGGCACTCCAGCCAGTCGCTTGCCAGTTTCGTCAGGATTTTCTCGGTTTGGTTGTAGAGCTCCGGGTCATCTGGATAAAGCTGCGGGATGAACTCGCCGATAAGCAGGCAGGGTTCGAACCAGAGCTTTATGGCCTCCATCAGAAGTTTGCGTTCGCCTAGCGTCTTGTACACCAGCGTTTCCAGCGTGTCGGGTGCCTTGAAGGGGAGCTGTTTGAGCGAAAGAAAGATGGCGAACAGCGCTTCGGTCGTTAAGCATGCCAAAGAGCTTCGGGTGCGCACGTGCTCGATTGCCGCAGCCAGGATGATCTCTGCGGAAAGCTCTGCCAGCGCCACGTCTTGGTCGTTGCGTTCGTACTGGCTGAATCGGGCGAAGTACTGGCTGATCGCTTCAGCCGATAGGCGTGCTTGAATGTTTCGTAGGTAGTTTTCGAAACCTTGGAAAACTGCGGCTGCCAATTCGTGACCTGCCCACTGCACGACAGCGCCATTTCCGGCCCCTGCATCAAGGCTATGGCGAGATCCGCGCAGGTAGGTTTGCGCCGGTATCGTCAGGTACCGGTGATCGCCTTTGCTCATGGCGGCAATTGCTGCCTTGTGCTCATTCAGCCGGGCAGTGGCGTCGTGACGGTCCTGTTCCACACGGGTCTGGTTTTCGCGCAGTTGACGTTCCCAATGCGCTTGCCGACGGGAGTCCAGTTCGATGTTGCTTGCCGAGGCCAGCCTTTGCGGGTGGCTGCCGGCAAACCGCAGCGCGGCGGCGCGCAGTTGCACGCCGTGCTCGTTGTCGTGATGTATGAGGCTTACCAGAGCCTTCCAGCGCTCGTCCTCTAGATCGTCGGCGTCCAGCCTCGCCAGCATCTCGATCGCGTCGCTTTCCGAGCAATCAAGACCGATCTCTTGCAGCCGCTCATGCCGTTGGCCAAGGCTCTCACCATCTGTGCAGTCGAACATCACATGTTGTTGAACGGCGTGGCGAAAGGCGTGGTCTGCGGCCAGACGCTCAATGATGGTGGGGTCCAGCATTGGGTAAAGCGGAACTGAACAGGAGAAGCTGAACGCACGCCAAGCTTGCGCCGGAGAGAGCGTATTGTCCGTCATCGCCGCCAAGGTCAGGGCAGTAAGCAGTTCGCGAAACTCGTCAACCTGCCGGGTATAGAACTCGGTACAGGACAGCCCTGCGGGAGCCTGGTCGATCAGGCAATTCAACAGTGGCGTGCGTCGCGACGCCGGGAAGTCGGACTTGAGCGGGGCGAACTTGTCCCACAGCTCACCGAAGCGGTCGTTCTGGTCTGAGCAGCCAATGATCAGCGCGGCGAGGAGTTCATTTTCGACACCGTCGAAATCGACCAGGCAAGCAAGGTCGAAGGCTAGCCTGACGGAGTCCGGATCGGCATCTGCGTGCAGGGCGCGAATGCACTCAAGGGACTCATCACCTGACAAGAGGGCAAGCAGTGCTTGTAGTGCTGCTCGACGAGCGCCATACACATCCGTACTGTCGAGTATGACGGCCGACAACCGGTTCTTGAACGGCTCTAGCTTCGCCGAGGCGTCCAGCGATTCGAGAACAAGAAGGCGCAGATGCACTGGCTTGCTTCGATCTGTACCGATGTTTACCAACTCGCCCACCAGGCCTTTGCTGGCCAGTTCAACGGCGGCGCCGGTGCGCCACCAGGAAAGTGCCATTGGGTTACTCGAATAGCATTCTTCTAATCGTTCTAGTAACAGGGTGGTTGAGGCTGGATCAAGCCCGGCCAGGTCCGCGTTCTCGATGACGCCTGCTGGGTCCATGCATATCACTCTTTGGGCCAGATTCGGGCTCATGCACAACCATGCGTGCATGCCGCGCAGGCCAGAGGGCACGATGCCATGCTGATGGAACATCGCAAGCAGCCGGCGCTGGGTTCTGCGAGGCAACGGTTCGTGTGCGAGCCAGTGAGCGGCCAGGTATTCGGCAATGCTGCGGTGGATGCATTCGAAGCGATTGGCATCTAGCGCCCTGAACAGGCGGGTACCCAGCAAGTCTTCGACCCGATCGGCGTTTGGCAGTTGCCTCAGTTCGATGATGGAGACATCGGTTGATCGGGCAGGTTGTGCTTGGCGTGAAATAGCTGTGTGGCCCGTTAGCAGAAGTGCCGCACAGACTGCGCCGGCCAACTCGAACGCTTCCTTGATGGCGAACGCGTTGTTTGTCTTCAGGTCATTATGTTCGCTCACCAGTTGCTCCACGGCCTTGCGGAACAGTTCGGAGCGGCTGCGGGGGAGTTCGCCATGCATGGCGCTTTCGGCAATCAGTTTCAGTGTGTGTGGGTTGCCAAGCCAGTGGGTCAGGCCGAAGCGCTCGAGGTGCGACTGAAGAGTGATGACCCGCTCCGGGGGAAGGTATGCATGCAACTGTGCCTGGATATCTTCGTCATCGAGTGGTTGCAGGTGCAGCTCGGTGGGTTTCTGGCGGTAGGCGGCCTCGATCAAGTGTGCATGCTTCGCGCGCGACCAGTCCGAGGCACGGCAGGACAGAATGAAGGGTGGGTAGTTGCGTTTCTTCAGTTCCAGCAACACCGCCTTCAGCGCAGTTCCGGTGGCAGCGTCTGTTGACTCGTCGAGCGCATCTATCAGCATGACTGTCGAGGTAGCGTCGCCAACCAGCTCGATCTCGTCGGCTCGCACGATGTGCCAACCTGCTTGTGCGGCCAGTTGTGCGAGTAAGCGGCTTTTCCCCATTCCAGCCTCGCCCAGTATCACGATCGGGGCTTGATGCGGGTCAAGCTCGTTATCACGAAGGGGGCCGTGTCGCCCATCTTGGTGCACCAGAGTACGCGGGATGAAAGGAACTTCCTTTTCCATAGCCTGTTTCTTCAGCCAAAAAATTTCGTCTAGGTTAACCTGTCTGAAGACATCAAGAACAACGCGATCACCGCCTCAGGTTACATCTGCCAGAGCCGGCAAGACCTCCGGGTCATTTGCGATTGATCTGCCGGGCCAGCTCGCAACACCCTTAGTTAGATTTGAGTGCGACGACGGGGCTGGATGACGTTGTCGTCGAGCGCGCAGACGGCTTAGTAGACCTCCTACAGGTCAAGTTCACCTCTGCTCAAGCTGCGAATCGCGCTGGCAGATTCCCACGTTTAGTATTGGCCTGACATCAAACTCAGTTGAAGCGTAAAAAGAAGTAGCAGTGATGGCTTTCTGATTTCAGCATGGCTAGGCTGGTGCGTACCAACAAGGAGGTGTAATGAGCCAGTATCTTTTGAGTTTCGCAAGGCAGAACCTTGAAGGAAAGCCTGATGCTTACCTCATGCTCCTCTGGTGTATGTTTAAGGCTAATCAGAGTAAAGGGCGCTACTCCGACCACATCAAATCGCACATCACCACGGCGGCTGATGAGCTGCTGGGCCGTAACTATCAACGGGCTGCTGCACGCTTCAAAAGAGTTCTCGATAGCAGACCGGAATTGGATTGGGTGGCACCGTCAGGTCTGAATCCGCTGGCTAATCTGCGAGTAAAGAATTTTCGAGGGTTCGGAGAGTTCGGCTCCGATGATAAAGGCACTCTCCTTCACTTCAGCCCTCTCAAGAACATCTTCTACGCCCCTAATGGTGGCGGCAAATCATCGCTGTGTGAAGCATTGGAAATCGGCACCACCGGGAATATCAAGGAGGCCGGACGCCGCAAGACCAAGGTCAAACAATATGTTGCGCGTGGAGCAACCAGACCTCAGCTAAGCCTGATCGACACAAACAAGGCACCGGTGACGCAGAGCCTCAGTTGGTCGAGTTGCTTTATCGACCGCAACCGTCTTCAAGAATTTTCGCTGCTGGGCTCGAAGGACACGGGAAGCGCCGAGGGAGACGTCTTGGCCACCTTGTTTGGGCTGGAAGAGTTCCAGGAGGTCCTTTCCCGATTTGTCAGGCCTGAGAGTTTCGTCCTCAAGCCCTTCATGCGCCCTGACCAGACTGATTCCCTGGCAGCTTTAGAGCGCGACCGGGTTGCTCTTGGAAAGACGCGACGAATTCATGCCGCTGCAGTGAGAGCCTCTATCTCAAAAGTCTGTGCGCTTTTGGGGCTGCGAGCTGACCAAGATTACGATGTGCGTCTCAGATACCAGAGGCTACCTAAATTAATCGAGTTGAGGATTCGTAAAGCCGAGCGCCTACGAGTAGCGCAAGGCCCGAGCGTCATTTCCCTGAAGCAAGTGAGTCGTGCCTGTTCCATCGCTAACCGGCTGTTTAGACACAAGGCGACAATCGAAGCAGAATTTCTTCGACGAGCTTCGGATGTAAACTATCGGGCGATTTACCAAGCCCTTGAGGCAATCGAAAATTCGGAAACAGGCGACACTTGCCCGGCTTGTTTGACCCCATTGGATAGAGTTTCTGTGAACCCTTTCGAGAGGGCGCGGCATGAGCTTCAGGCGTTAAGTGCTTTAGAGCAATTGAAGCATTCGAAACGACGGAATGACGAACGAATCGCGTACTTGGCGTCTAGGGTTGCTACAGGGTTGACCATCGTGAAAGCCAATGAGCAAGCTGGCGTTCCATGCGTTTTGCTTACAGATGATCTTCAAGTGGCACTTTCGGACTTTCACGCAGCGACGGATCGTGCCGAGATAGCGTCGATCGTTCTCCGCTTATTTCTGGAACTCCGAGGTAAACACACCAGCGAGCTTGAGGCGTATCTCCAAGCCTGCCAACGCAAGAGCAATGAAGTGGCTCAGTCTGAAGCTCAAGCAACAGAACTCGAACTTCAGGCCAAGGAGCTGAGTCAGCTTGGCGAGGTGCTAAGGCGCCTATTCGATGAAAAGAGAACCGCCGAGAGCGAGTTTAAGATCGTTAGCAATAAGATGGCTGATCTCTCAGCGCAAAAAGCTGAGCTGATGAATGATGCAACTGACAATAGTCACTTTAACCTGCTACTAAAAAATCTTGAGATTGAGTACGGCAACCTTTATCGCGATTTTCTGACTTACAAACTGACATTGGAAAAATCCCGCATCTCCGGGATCGAAGCTAAAGCGGCAGAGTACTATCGAGCCATCAATAATCACGACGATGAGCATGAGCAAATCGATTCGTTGAGCTTTGACAAGGTAGCTGACAGCTACAGGATTAAGATATCAAATGCAGACGGATCCTCGTTAGATGCGTTCTCAATATTGAGCGAAGGGCATCTAAGAGCGCTCGGGTTGTCGTTATTGCTCGCGATGGCTCAAAAGAATAAATTTCCCTTGATAGTCTTCGACGACGTGGTCAACGCCATCGATAGCGATCATCGCTCGAATATCATCGATCTGTTTTTCTCTGACCCCTATCTCCGCCAAATTCAAATGGTGGTTACCACCCACGATCGACTTTTCTGGGAAAGGTTTTGCATCATTGCGGAGCGTCATACCCAATGCGATCAACACACCAGCAACGTGCTGAGCTATACGAATAAGGGCATCGTGGTTATTGATCACGCGGGAGGCTTTCAAGAGAAGGTATACCGCGCATTAGCTGTCTACGATATCAGGCAGGCGTTAATATATTGTCGCATCTGGTTTGAGTCAATGGTGCTGGAGTACTGCATAGAAAAGGGTGTAAGTGTCACTGCTCACTTCAATAAGTCTCAGCTTAAAAAGAGTATGTATCTACAAGTCAGTCTTGAATCGACGTTTTCACTCGTTGAACCCTATATTGATTACGATCTTACTCATTTTGACGTTATCAAGAATGATCTCGTGAACTGGGGTGGGCAGAACCAGGAACATCATGCTTTCGATGAAGGTAGTCTGAATTTCGTGCACTCCAAAACCAGCAAGGAGGTAGTCAGGATTTATGATGCAATCCGCTTGCTAGAGTGTCAGTTATTCACCGCGAGGAAAAAAGATTCCGGGGAAAAATTCCTTGCGGACATCAATGGAAAAATCGAGTGGGGCAAGAGAAAAATGGCGTCGCTTGCTCGCGCACCGGACCATGTCCAGCAGGAGCAACAGATGAGATTGAGCGCGCTCGAAAAGCGTGCCGCCGACCTTGTCCAAGAGCTTGAATTTATCGACTGTTGCCTTGCAAGCGTGGCTCAACGGGATCAGGTCCCAGAAGACCAGCAGATGCAGACTGAAAATCCTCTCCTTGAGGAGCAATAGCCCAATGCAGCTGTTGAGGGTTTATGTTGACCCAGAGCAACCTATGCCGGTACGGGGGGTGAAACGGAGTGGCTTCTCGCCACCGAAAAGTCGGTGGCGACAAAAGTAATGGCATGCCGCTTAGATTTCCAGGCTTGGCTGCTTGATCAATAAAGACTTAAACCTCTGCTTCCCAAGGGCGACGCACGAATCGGACATAGACGCCCAGGGCGTCAACTGGTGATGAGTATTTCCTTACCCCGACGTCGGAGCTGATGAGAAGGATCGGTGCACTCGGTTCCGCGGGAACCTCAGTGACCAACCAAGGGGCGAGGCTTTGCACAGGCGTCTGCAGGAACGCCGTCTCGCGCCGCAGCCCCAATGCCTCACGTACGTTCTCCTTCGAGGAACTGCGCACGTCTTTGCAACTGATGCCCGCAAAGACCTGCAAGTGAGACGGACGCTCTCCCGCGCCAGGCTCAAGTACACAAACGTCAAGCTCGTGTCGGGCTTGGCGGGGGGGCCTTGCCCGGAGCTCCGCCGTTATGTGCCCAACTCAGCGACTCAAACTCGACCGAGGTCCAAGCTTCCCCTACTAACTGTCCAGCGGCGTCGAGCAGATCAAAATGCGAGAACCTTTTGCGATCGGCCAGAGCTGGTTTACTCGCCACGACCACCTCTGACGTCTTGCCTCCCTTGGATGGTGGCCTATGAATGATTGACCCTTTTGGGTGTGCACGCCGAAATACCCTCAGTAAACGAGCTAGAACCAGCATTTCGTACAGCTTGTCGCGGGTCATCGCTTGCAGCTGAAGAGGGGGAGGTGCTTTCGCGGCAATGTCGAAGAGCGCGCCTACCGCTTTGACCAGTTCCGGTGGTGCCGGTTGGTTCTTCTTTTTCTTCTTGACGCCTGTCGCGTGGGATGTAGTCGTACTCATAAATCCTCCTTGGTCTCTCGAGGGAGAAATTCGAGCAACGCTCCCCGCAATGCAATTTGCTGCTTCGTCGGGCGCCGTCCAAGATTACGTCGTAGGCTGGATTTTCGGTTGCCGACGCGCATTTGCATTGACTCAACCTGCTGATCGCGTGCGAGCACCTCGTTGAGTTCGCGGCGAACTGCTTGCTCGGTTCCGCTGTTCACCGGAAAAGCGAGCACCATCAGTAACGACAGGGCTTCTTCAAATCGCTCTTTGGTCTCGCTGCGCCTCGCGGGTTCCGCGTTGGCATTGCTTAACTTATTATCCTGGAATTCCTCTCCAAGGGGCTCATCAGGCTCGACTGGCGCGCTGAGCTTGGCCAGCTCCATGAACTGGTGCATCAACGGCCCCTCATACGTGCAAGCTCGTCGATGTATCTCGCGAAGCGCCTGTTCCAGGTCGTCCTCACTTTGCAATGTGATCTGCATGCTTCCTCCATGAATGGTTTCAGTGTCGCGGTTCTGGCAGCTATGCGGTATTTTTCAGAGACGACTGTGCGGACTGTGAATTGAACGCTGATGGTTCCGTGCGTTTGTCGCAGAAAAATATTGACGCTTTCAAATCTCTCTTAAGAAAAATCTCGGTGGGCACTCACCTGAAGCGAATCTCCTCAGCTGCTAACGGTAATTCCAGAATTAAGTGTTTCGAGGTGATATAGGGTGCTCTAGCGTTCACGCTCGCGCTGCCGGAAGCGCTTGATGAAATCTCCATCGATCAGTTTGTCTGCGTTGAGATCAAGGACACAATTGACCAACGAAGCCACAGTGTTATCAGACACGCTGAGGTTATTCGGAATGAAGCCGGCTTCCCTTACACTGTTTTCCTTCAAGCGAGTGAAGAATGCCTTCAGGAAATCGGAGAGCCCAGGACGGCGACCCTCTGTCGCCGAGTCAGTGGCAGGGTCCTGTGCATATACTTCTGCATTTTCAGCATCTTCGCCAATAGCCTCAACGAGTGAGCTCAGCGAGGGCCAGTATTTCAGGTCGTACTGATACTGCAACATTTCCAAACCATCTTTGACGTAGGACTCGAAAAGGTGATGGTTCTCATGTTCAGCAGCAGCGTTCAGCACATCAAGTGGGTGGTAGAAGGTGTCGCAACTAAAGCTTGAGCCTTCCTTGATTTCGTCACGACGCGTGAGCAGTAGCGCAAGTGCCTCTGCAGCGGCGGCGATCTGTGCGTTGATACCCGTGAGCTCTTTGCGCGCTTGTCGCGCTTCGGTGATCTTTTCCGGACTCCATGCCACCGGAGTCGAGGTGAGGATGTCAAAGAACGACTTTAAGGCATGAGGGCGTTGCGCGAGCGACTCATGAAGTTCTTCGTAAGCGTCGCACAGCTCATTGCGTCGACTGAGCATACGCTCAATCACGCGATTCACGCTTGGCCATATCTTGTTAGTCTGGTTGTACTCCAAATCCGCTCGAAGAACTGCTTCGCAGACTTGAATAGCTTGTGAGGTGGTTGTCATCGTTCGGTTCACCTGAGGTGTAGAAGATGTGCCAAGGCTAATGTGCAAACACACGTCTGTCGGTACCTGTGCACAAAACTATTCGTTGGTTGTAGGTACCAGGTCCTTTGTTCGCATGTCCAGGAAAGACCCATTCCAACCCATGAAAGGTGTTTTTGAACCCTCCAGCCGCAAGGCTGACTACCAGCCCTAGCAATTCAGCTCTAGGGAGCAAATTGCGAAAGGATGTGATGCGAACTGGCGTCGTTACGTACCGGGTGCTGCGCCGTAACTTTTAAGACCGATGGTTGCCTGGCATGTCACTGGCTACGTCCGCAGGCAAGGGCGGAGCGTCACACTGCGCGCGAAGGTTCGCCACGACCAATAGGAAATGGCCGGCTCTCGCGTTAACCTCAGCCAAAGAAGCGGAGCCTTTGACAGGCGAAGACTTTTGGTATCAACGGATGCAGTGCTTCTCGTCAGTTGATGCCAGTCCGTGCAGGGAAATTGCATGTATGTGACCGACAGTTCTAGGTCGTCAGTGCTTTTAAGGATACGCGTGAGCATGCCTTCGTTCGGGTCGAAGAACTCGCCGCCCAGCGCGACGCGTGCTAGTTCCCAGCAGTTGTCAAATGGCACGACGTCGGGATTGCAGTCAACTGCGTAGGCTATCAGCGCCTGACGCTTGTTGGACCTCGGCCGCCGATTGCAGTATCACCGGCACCAGTAGCTGGCGGCTGGCAATCCACTAGGTCGCAAAAATATGAAGGCCGGCTCTGTTTGAGCCGCGCATCGGGTCTGTGTCAGTCTTGTCCCGCCATCGATTACAAAACTGATTCAACCGCATTCGTTTGCACGATCTCACCGCCACGTAAAAGGAATGACAATGAGTGATCAAAGCGGGTATCGGGCATTTCGTACCCATGCCATAGAGCAAGGGCGAGATGCGGTTAAACGACTGGTCATTTCCGATTACGATGAAAGTGCCGACGTTCACTCCAGATATACTCAGCGGATTGCCTTAAGAGCTGCGCGGCGTTGGGTGCAGAACAATGTCAGCGATCTGCTTGCCGAAGACTCTGACCAGGCACTTCATATCCGCCGAATGCTTGGCATACCCGCTTCGCAGTCACTGGTTAAACCAGAGGCGTGGCCCTGGTATGGCAAATTGGGGATATTCTTCGTCCCGCATTGGCTGACATGGCAATACACGCGTAGGCAGTTAGCAAAAACACGCACCTACGAAGGACGTTCCTTTCTTTACGAGACCTTTTACGAACGAGTCGTGACGTGTCGCTTGAACCGCTACACCCCAGCCGTTGATCAGGCCATACAAGGCATACCGCTGCTCTCCTATGAACGCGCAAGACAACTCGACAGACTGGATGCTGGCTGGTTCATGGCCGTGCGTAAGGTTGGCGTCGAGAGCTTTGCGAGGATCGAGCATTATGCTCGCTATGGCAGCTTCAGGTTGAAGGGCTCACTCGCCAATCTGCTGGTGCTAACCAACGTGGTGCAGACAGAAGCGGAGCTGGCCTGGCTAGACTATCAAATGAAAGAGCGCTATCACGCGCCCGAGATCACCCCTGAAGCCCTTCGCACCTTCAAACAGGCCATTGATCTATTGCTGGCCAATGGTGTTAAGCGCAAGCAGGTAGCGGGTATCTTTCGTCATGACCTGGATGCTATAGACCCGGATCGGCTGGAGGTAAACTTGCAACTGATTGTTGCTTCTGGCGCAGCAGGCGCAGAGGCGATCTACGAGGTCATTGGCGAGTCGCTTTGGCGAGCTTCCAGCGCAAATTGGGCCTTTGTATTGGATGTGGTTAAGGCCCGTTCAGCTGATCAGATTCAACACTTCAAGCGTATGCTGGCCCACTACTGCAAGCCTTCTTCATTGTTGGTCGAGCACTTGATTGCTCTGGGCGCGAGCGTCGAAGACCTCGCGCATTGCCAGACGCTCATATTGGAGCTCAACAAAAGAGAGGGAGAGGGCGAACCGCTTGCCGAGATCGCGCTGTTGGCCGGTGCTCCATACTGCTTGAGCTTCGAGCAGATAGGGCAGTGTTGCACTTACCTGGCGCGCCCCGGTGCATTGCTGGAATACTTGGCAGTGCTTGAGCGACATGGGTATGGCTACCCTGAGGCAGTTCTGGGTTTTCAGCATGCGTATACCGGCATCGGTGTCCAGAGCCTTGAAACTTGGCTTGAGATCAAAGGGCAGCGTAAACCGCGTAAAGAGCGCGAGTTGGTTGACTGGATCATGCGCTGTGCTGGCACTCTTACCGCCCAACCGTATCACTATCTGCTCACCGCCGTGCCCATGCCAGAGTTCAGTCATTTGTGCCAAGCGGAGCGCGTGGTACGGTTTGGACTAGGCACTTTGCAGTACTTGGTCGAGGACAAGGGATTGAACTCATTCAAAGCGATCATGGACTGGTACTACAAGGCACGTGGCGTACATACGCTTTGTTGCTGGGACCTGAATTCAACATCTCGTGTACTGCTGGACGATGCCTTCCGTCGTAACCACTTTGCTGCTTTCACTGAGAACCTGAGCTGTGTCATGAGGGCCATTGATGATCGGGTGTTAGCGGACATCGGTTATCGCCATAAGCAACCGGACGACGCGGCACGCAAGCGCTACGACGAACGAAGGGAAGTGCTTGCTCAGGCCGAGTGTCTAAAACTTTTGCCTCGTTTACCAGCCATCCTGAACCAAACGGGTGGCGTCCTGCTGCCGAGCATGGTTCGCCATGCGTGGTCGTCAGCTGAGCAGCTACAAGAACAGATGGACGCATTGGTGCCGTTGGTAGAGAACCTGCTAATGGGGCGCGGACCATCAGGCGCTGAGCTGCAGGCTCAGGAGGCTGAGGCTATATCCATGATCTACAAGGCTGACAGCCACAGCGTCAGGTCACAGTGGAAGAATGTCCTGGGTTTCGAATCGCACCTGGCTGGATTGAAATTGTGGGATGGTTACCCCATGCGCTGGGCGCGCTCGATTCGTCGCATGGAAAAGCGCCTTGAGCGCAGTAGTCTGCAAGCGCTGATTCAGGCAAAGACGATCAGCGCGAAGATCTGTTCAAAGAAGGACTTCACCGACGTGTGCCTGGCCATCCGTTCCAAGCGGCTATACGACAAGTCGCGTGATCCTCAGTCCGTGGCGGCCCATCTAGGTGTACTGTTCGCGACGAGTCGTGAGGACTCATTGATCGGGTCGTGGCTCGAAACCGACCTCGGACAGATAACTGCCTTGGAGGATTTCAGTGCCGACATCGCCGAGGGGCTGGAGCAGCTCGACACGCTGTTCACCAGCAACTTGCCGGACGCTCTTGAGGCGCATATGCCGGCGTTTGTTATGAGCTTCAACGATGAGCAGGCTGATAGCCTGGCCAAGCGAATGGTGGGTGAGGCTAATCTGGCCGGGTCGCAAACTGGCCGTGGAAGATTGCAGGCCGCGCTTAGACACACCCAAGCAATTGTGCTCGCGACATGTGCAAGCTGGCTGAAGCGCGAGCAGGGCAAGTTCACCGCTATGCCTGCTAACGACGAAGTCACTGAATTGCAGGCGTTCGTGTCAAAGTATCCGGCAGCGTTTTTCGCCAGGCAAGCCGCGAACCTGTGCACGCGCGATGACACGGACATGTGGAAGGAGGAGCGGCACGCGCATATGGTGGTGTTCGACCCTGTGCAACGTCGTCTTGCTGGTATGGCCATGATCTATTTCGAATCAATCCCGGAGCTCCATCCAACCAAGCGTTGCCTGATCGTTCGCGCGATCAACCCGATGGATGAGATGTTGGCTACTCATACGGTACACAGCATCGTCAACGCGTTTTTTGATGTCGCCGTCAGCATTGCTCAAGAAAATGAGCTGGTAGCGGTGCTTTTCCCGAACCCTGGTGGCATGCATCTCCTTTCCAATCAGAGCACTGTTGAGAAGTACTTCAGAAAACGCCTCATTGAGCGCGCCGAGCCTTACCGTCAGATTGAGTCGGGAGCAAGCGCTGCGCACTGGCGTACGAGACCTAGGCGCCTGAATACACGATTTTATGCCTACGCGCAGGGGCAGCAGCAGGTTTCGGAGTTATACGTCGTTTGGGCGAATAGCCGAATCATTCTGACGGCTCAGAAGCGCAGATCGGTTGAGTACATAGATCTCTGATTGAGGGCTGACGCGTTTTCGCAAAAGGCGTATCGCTATCTCGATGAGGTCACTAGGCAGTAGGCATTCGATTGCTACTCCTCACCGGAGTGAAAACGGATGAGCTACGTCTGCATCGAAGGATCAGGTCCCGAGATCCAGATTAGAAAGTAGTGCTGCCGCTATCTCCAGGCACGGCATTTCGACAATTCCGCTATGATGGCACTTTGTCCGGCATCAGGACTTGGCTGCAAGGATCGAACGTCAGATGAGCGTCCCTAAATACGACCTTCACCTCCTGGGTTGGCATAGCTTTCAGCAGTTATGCATGGCCGTAGCCTCTACGGTATTGGGTCAGACGGTCGAGACGTTCCTTGAGGGAAATGATGGAGGTCGCGACGGTGGGTTCAAGGGGACGTGGTCTCCTCAGCCAAATGAGTTGTATGAAGGCGCGTTCGTCTTCCAGTGCAAGTTCACATCGCGCCGTGATCATAATCTCACGCTGTCAGATGTAGCTGGTGAGCGTGAAAAAGTGCGCAGACTCGTCGCCAAGGGACAGTGTGATGTCTATGTTCTGATGACGAACGGCGACTGGACTGGGGAGAGCCATCTCAAGATCAAGCAGGCGTTTGAAGATGCTGGGGTCAAGCACGTTCTGCTGCTGGGCTCCACATGGATCTGCGAGAAGATCCAGCTAAACAGTAACCTGCGCATGAATGTGCCTCGGCTCTATGGTCTGGGTGACCTCAGTCAGATCTTGGATGAAAGACGGTACAAACAGACGAAGGCGCTGCTGACGGAGCTTCCTGAGCTTTCAAAGCTTGTTGTGACTGGCACCTATCGCAAAGCACTCCAGGCCCTTCAGCAGCATGGTTTTGTTCTCCTGGTTGGAGAGCCCGCTGCAGGAAAGACGACGATTGCCTCACTTATGGCCATGTGTGCGATGGATAAGTGGGGAAGTAGGGTGTTGAAGCTGGAAAAGCCCGAGCAAATTCGAGATCACTGGAATACGGACGAAGCATCGCAGTTCATCTGGGTTGATGACGCCTTTGGGGCGATGCAGTACGAAGCCGACCTGGTGATGGAATGGAACCGGATACTCCCTGCGCTCTCGACGATGATCCGAGCGGGCCATCGGGTAGTCCTGACTAGCCGTGATTACATCTACAACAGCGCACGGCGTGATCTCAAGAGAACGGCATTTCCTTTGATCGAGGAAAGCCAGGTGGTCATCGACGTGAAAGAGCTGACCCCACGAGAAAAGTCAGAAATCCTCTACAACCATGTGAAGCTTGGCAACCAACCGCGGCGGGTTCGGACGGCTTTAAAGGAGTTTCTTCCTGCGGTGGCAGCTCACAGTCGGTTCGCTCCCGAGACAGCTCGGCGCTTGGGCAGTATTGAATTCACCAGGGCCCTCAAGATCGACCAAAGAAGTATCGATGAGTTTGTCGCCAAGCAGGAGCGATGGCTCGTTGAGACAATGCAGGGCATGGATGACGAAAGCCAGGCCGCATTGGCTTTGCTTTACATGAAGCACGGAGCAATCGAAAGCCCGATAAACCTCTCAGGGGATGAGGTGAAGACAATTGAAAGATTGGGTGGTAACCAAGCCGGTTGCATCCGTGCGCTTGAGAGTCTCCGGGGAAGCTTTGTACAAGTGGCAGATACTGCTGAAGGACGCTTTTGGCGGTACAAGCACCCAACGATTGGAGATGCATTTGCGTTAATACTCGCCCAGAGTCCTGATCATCTGCAGATTTTTGTAGATGGCACACCTCTTGAGCAGTTGATGGAACTTGTGACGTGCGGCGATACGGGCATTCAGAATGCGACGATTTTGCCCTCGAGCATGTTTGCAGCGATCGTACAACGATGCTATCAGTACGTCACTTTTGGGGCCGACGTGGAGCGCATGAGGCGGGGCAGACTGTACTCTTTCCTGCTGCGCAGGACTGACCACGTATTCCTGGCCATGTACTCGAAAACTGATGGAGAGTTGACCTCCAGCCTGGCTCGAGATTTCGCGAGAAACCTATTCACGAAGTCGTCTGACCTGGCTCTGCGCTTGCTTCGGCAAGGTCATTTACCGGAGTCAGTCAGAGATGCTATCTCGACCAAGATTCACGGCTTTGTGTTCGATGAGGATGACCTAGGGTACATCTACGATGAGGACATGCATGAATTCTTTGGTGATCAGGAGCGGGAAGACTTCTACAGCGATGTACAGAAGCATGTCTTGCCTGACCTAGACAGGATTCGCCAGTCTCAGCAGGAAACGTATAGCTATGAGGATGATCCTGATTACCACCTTTCTGATTTTATTGATCAGCTAGAGGGAATACGTGCGGCTTTCCCAGAATGGCCCAGGGTGGAGGATGTGGTCGAAACCCAAAGGCGCCGAGTCGACGATTGGGTGAGTGAAGTATCACAGGAGCGGGGAGAAGAGCCAGCAGTTGGCCGAAGCGATCTGATGCGGCCATCTGCACAGGAGGGCGGCCGAAACATCTTTGACGATGTCGATCTCTAGACCAGGTAAACGAGGGTATGCCGGTGTCTGCATTTTCCGATCGCGATCTCGAGCAACGAATTCTCAACGCTCAGAACTATATCAAGTTGTGGGCGGAGAGAAATGACCTCTGGTACGACAGCGGCTTTACGTCCTACGCAGAGCGTGTGCAGGGTGAGCCAGGAGAGGAGGCAGTGGTCTTCATCCTCTACAGCAGTGGAGATTTAGCTCGTTTGCTGGATGAAGATCTTGATCCTCCCTTGCGGGCTGAGCTTGATCATATCTGCGAGTCGCATGGGTTCTGGTTCGAGAACAACGACGGTTGCTCCTACTATTTCTTTGCAACTACGGACGAAGTGCAGGCCGCTTACGATCAGTATTTCCATTGGAAGTGGGTGTGCAGCCTGATCGTCGAAGACGTTGGTGATGTGTACGCCGAGCTTTACCAGTATTTCCAAGCTCGTCCTGAACGACTCCACAACCTTAGCCCTCGAGATTTCGAAATCCTGCTCTCCCGTGTTTTCCAGACCTTGGGATATGAATCGCAGGTTGGGCCTGGGGTCGGTGATGGAGGTGTAGACGTTCGCCTCCTTCAACGAGGCCCTCTAGGCGACACGCTCACATTGGTTCAAGCCAAGCGTTACGATCCCAAGTGGCCAATACGTCTCGAGGCAGTCCAGGCCCTGTTCGGTGTAGTGTCTCTTGAGAAGGCGGAGCGCGGCATTTTTGTGACTACTTCACGGTATCTCCCAGGAGTTGAAGCTTTCGCCGGGCGGTGCGAGGGAAAGCTGGATTTAAGGACTTCAGCAGATATTGCTGATTGGTGTAGGCAAGCCCAAGAAGGGATTATTCGTGACAAGTCGTTGCTTGTGTCCGATCAGCACCTGCTGTCGGCATTGCGCTGTATTGAAGGTGGCAGTCATGCCCTGGTTCTTCATGCAGATACCGGATACCGCACGATCACCAACTCCTTCGCGCTTGTGCTCAAAGAAACCAGGCATGCGGCTCTGTTGATGCGCTTACCAAGACGGATCGTCAGTCAGGATGGACATGGCCTCGAGGGGCATGAGGTACCTATCCTGGACAACCGGATCCTCGCAGCGAGGAACGCCGCCACCGTCTTTCGAGCTAAGCGAACTGTCGACGATCAAGGAAAAGTTGATTACTGGGATGGCAGAAATCTGTATTCCAAATGGAATCGCCAGTCTTGTTTTTTCAGTCACATTGACTGAATGTTAGTATTGTGGGAGCCATTTTTCCTAATGATAAATAAAAACTTCTACCAGCTACGAAATTCAGTTCTCGGTTAAGAATGGAAGGCAATATACAGATATGGATTTTTCCAAAATCAGGGGTTTGGAAACAGGTCAGCGTCAGTCTTTCGAGTCGCTAATGTGTCAGCTGGCAAGAAGAGACAGGCCGGCCGAGGCGAAGGAGTTTAGACGGGTAGAGGGGGCAGGTGGGGATGGAGGTGTAGAAGCCTACTGGCTACTTACTAACGGCTCGAAAATCGGCTATCAGGCTAAATTTTTTACTCGCACAGGTAATATTGATTGGGGGCAGATCGATGAGTCCGTTGAGCAGGCAATCACTACTCATCCAACCTTGATCAAGTATGTCGTTGCCCTGGCATGTGATTTAACCGACAAGGCAGGCGTGAAGGGAAAGGGAACTACTGGGTGGGAACACTGGCAAACACGTGTTGCTAAGTGGAATGCTCGCCGGGCTGAGTTGGGTTTAAATGATATTGATTTTGTCGCATGGCCGGCGTCTGAAATCTCAGATAAATTGATGGCGCCAGATTGTGAAGGGGTGAGTCGTTACTGGTTCGGAGGCGTTGAGTTTTCTGATTCTTGGTTCAAAGACCATGTCGAACGAGCGCTGACATCACTGGAGGAAAGATATCACCCTGAAGATCATGTTGAGGTGGAAATTGAAAGATTATTTGAAGTTATTGGTCGAAGCAAGCTTGTAAAAAGCGAAATACAAGATTTTGCTCTGACGATTGAAGATAATTTTACTCGGCTGTCTTCGTCAACTTCAAGGTCCATCGCGGATTTGCAGCCTGATGTTGCTGCTGCTGGCCACATTGTTAGTGAGTTGCAGGGGGTTCTAGGTTTTGCTGGTTTAGAAAACTTCGACCCCTGGCCAATTGTAGCTAGTATTGAGATGGCGCGCGAACTGGTTAAGAAGATCAGAGAATTTCAGCGTAAGCTTATTTCGCAGCACTCCGGGAACGACAACTCAAGCCTAGATAAGTCCACGTATCAATTCGCGCTAGAAAAATGTAGCGGGGTGGTGGACGCGATAGATGGTCTAATTAGCTTGTTGGATTCTAAATACTTCCAGGCAGAGAGTGATCGCTGTGCGCTGATTGATGGAAGGGCTGGAACTGGGAAGTCTCACCTTCTAGGAAATGCTGCGCAGAAATGTCTGCGAAATGATCAGCCCGTTCTTCTTGTACTTGGGCAGCAACTGAGTTTGGGCAATGTTTGGCAGCAGATTACATCCCGCCTGGAGCTCACTGATATTTCTCCAGAGGCGTTGCTGCAAGCTCTTAATGCTAAGGCAGAGGCGCGAAGCTGTCGCGGTCTGATACTGGTTGATGCAATCAATGAGGGTGCTGGAGCAGCTCTATGGAAGAACGAACTGGCAGAGTTCTTCTCGCGGGTTCGTAAATATCCTAATTTGGCAATTGTGGTTAGTTGTCGAGCGGAATATACAAATTACATTGTGAGTGAGGCAGTATTAAAAAGCGTAGAAAAATTCAAGGTCTACGGATTTGCAAGTCCTAGTGAACAAAGACGAGCGGCCAAGGTGTACTTGAGTAATTATGGGATTTCTCATCCGAACAATCCTTGGTTGGCATCTGAGTTTGTAAATCCATTGTTTCTGCGCAGTGCATGCATGGCACTGGTGCAGTTAGGCGCGAAGCAGTTTCCTGTCGGGCTTCACGGCGCAAAAAGTATATTTAGTTTTTACTTAAAAAGCGTCGCTGTGAATCTGGGGGCGGGCTATGACGGAAGTAGTGAATTATACCCGTCGATGTTGAAATCATTGTTGGGGATCGCGAAGGCCATGGCTTTTGGTCGAAATGATTTCATATCGAAAGCAAGTGCTGAAGCCATTAGTAATGCTGCATTTGCAGGTTTTCCTATCCCTGTAGGTTTGACTTGGTTGACTGTGCTGCTTCGCAATGGGTTAGTTCGTCTTGATCCAAATCCGTTGGTAGTGTCAGATGATCCGTTTGCTTTAGCTGATGATGTCATCCGTTTCAGCTTTCAACGGCTGCAAGATCATTTAATTGCAGAGTCTCTGCTTGACGCCACTACTGATATCTCTGCTGAGCTCGAAGCGGGGATTTTGAGTTTTGTGCTAAAAGACTCTAAAGTTAGATGGGAGTGGAGTGGCTTAGTTGAGGCTCTGTCTATCCAAGTTCCCAAAAAATTTGGTGTTGAACTTTTTGATGTGATGCCGGGCAACTCGAAAAAGTGGTTGTTTAATCGTGTGCTCCGCGAGGCGTTTGCTGAAAGCATTCGCTGGAGAGATACCGATGCGTTTACCGAGAGAACTCTAGAGATTTTTAATGAGCTGGCACTAGAGGATGAACAATATTTCTTTATTTTGATTGAGCTTTGCGCGGGTAAAAAGCATCCATGGAACGCTGAGTTTCTTCATGACAACTTAATTGAAAGGAAGCTTGCTGATCGAGACGCCTTCTGGACGGTTAGGGTAAATGAACTTTATCTCGACGAAGGAGGTGCTGTTGAGCGGCTTTGGAGCTGGAGTATTCAAGACCAGACGCCCAAGACAGACGGAGAGGTGCAGTATTTGTGCTCTCTAGCTCTAGCTTGGCTCACAACGGCCTCCAATCGAGAGGTTCGCGATTACTGCACTAAAGCCTTGACTTCTTTGTTTGTCGCTGAAGTTAGGCTTTATGACAGATTGTGCGCGGCGTTTTCCAGCGTGGATGATTTGTATATTCTGGAGCGCGTGCATGCTGCGGGATACGGGGCGTCTTGTATTGATCCAACCATTCATCGTCTCAAATCGTACGCCGGAACTGCTTATAATTACGTGTTCAACACGAAAGACGTCCCTCTTTCCCTGCTTGTTCGCGACTATGCACTGGGGATAGTGGAAAGGGCAGTATCGCTGGATTGTTTAGATGAGGGCGTGGATTTGAATGCCTGTCGACCTCCATATTCATCGGCGCCTGCCAAACTGAATGTTTCGGACGCAAAGCTGAAGCGTGTAGCCTCTGCAGCCGGGGACGATACAATCTACTATTCATGCGCGTGCTTGATGGGGGATTTTGCTAGTTACGAGGTTAAGCCTCGGGTCAGAGATTTTTTGGACGCTGTGCTGACCTCTCCTGCACCGAAGTCACCCAGAAAAATTGAGGAATCATTCAAAGCGGAGGTCATAGCGCCGTACGCTAAGAGAGCAAAAATATTTGAGAAGATGCAGGAGCAAAAATGGGGTAGTAATCCTTTTACTGAGCTTTTAAAGGCCGGTAATAAGAAGAAAGCCAACATCGACGAAGCTATAAAAGCCATGGAGGCCTACCAGGCAGATTTGATGGCGCTTTTGTCCGATGATGAAAAAACTAGGTACACCCTTGAGTACAGTCACAATTTTGATCTTAAATCTAGGGGTACTCGGCAGCTGGCCAGAATAGATGTAGAAAGCGCGCAGCGGTGGGTTGCCCAAAGAGCTTATAGATTTGGTTGGACGTCCAAGCTGTTTCCGGATGATAGATCTAGGAGCGATGGACGTGATACGAGGCAGCGAGCTTTAACTGAAAGGATTGGGAAAAAATATCAGTGGCTGGCGCTTGATGAGTTGTTGTGTCGGCTGGCGGATAACTACTGGCTTGCTGAGTCGTTCAATGAAGACGCGAGGGTGTATCAAAATCCGCTCGATGTTGGTTTTCACAGAGATATTGATCCCACAATACTTATGCCTCCAACGGATGAACAGAAAACTCCATCAAAATTCTATGGCGTAGATCTCTGTGCGATAGATGTTGGCTCAACAAGCGAGGATGAATTATCTGCGTGGCCATTCTCTGCTGATTTTACAACTGAGTTTCCCAGTTTTATTTCTCGGATTGATGCCAGTGGGCGACATTGGTTGACGCTGTATGAGCATGCTTCGAACAGAATAAGGTACGAAGATGGTCGAGTAACTCAGCATGGGTTGAGGCAGGAAGAGTGGCGATTCCTGCTGCCGGTTGTAATAGATAAAAAGGATAGGCGTAAATTTATTCAATACCTTGAAGGCGAAAAAAGTATTGATGTTGACAGTTGGTCTCCGACTCAGCGTACGGACGCAGGATTTCTTCTTGAAGCTCCATGGCGTTCCACTTGGCCTCAGGAGATGTACTCTGACTTCAATTTCAGCAACGGAAAATCAATAAGAGTGGCGACTCCTTGTGTGAGATACTTATGGGAATCACATCTGGACCGCTCTTTGCCGAGCGGGACTGACACAATTTTGCCAGCTCCTTGGCTTGCGCGAGATTTAAAATTGAACCCTGCTCGCGGCACATTGGGTAGCTACTGCACTACTGATGGTAATGTTCAATTCATTAGTAGTGATGCGGCCAATGATGGGTCTTATGCATTTGTCGACAGGGAGCTTTTTGAAGATTTCCTTAAGCAGCATGGTCTAACGTGTGTTTGGATCTTCGTTGCAGAGAGGAGTGTGTGGCCTGGGGGATCTAACGAGGATGCTGCCTGGAGGCGTTCTGAAGGGGTCGTCTGGTTTGAGCGTGGCAAGCCTAAAATGATACAATGGGCGAAAGATGAGGCCAATGGTCAATCTAAAGAGTTTTTACCTGGTGCTATTGAAGAGTAATTAAGTAAGCGTTGGTAAAGCTGCCGCTATTTCACCGATTAGCAGTATTGTTCGATGATGAGGTAGCAACCAACGGATATAAGCAGTTAAGTAAAACTCCAGAGTGAGCGCGATCAGTCAATTTCAAATGCGCGCTCTTCTTTGGTTTTGTTCTGATTGCGGTAGGTGTGCGGTGGGCACTCCGATCATCGCCGGTAGCTTGATAGGAAATGGTATGGTGTTTGGTATTTTTGCCGTCTAATCTTACTAGCATTCCGCGTTATGCGGTCATGCTAGAGCCTGACCAGAATCAGGTAGCACGCCCGGTTCTGGCCAAGCTATTAGCGGTTTTACTTACGCGCCGAAAACTCAGCTATCCAGTTGTGCAACGCTGTAACGTCAGCCTCAAACACCGCCAGTTCAAGCGCGCTGCTCTGCAGCTCTCCTGATTGAGCATGCTCGAACACGGAGTAGCGGGTCATCAAATCATCAATAAATGAGCAGTCATCAGCGGTTACCTTGGCAACTTTATCTAGCTTGCCCTGGGTATTAATCGCGCGGCGGAAGCGGCCCACCACATCTGCCAGCAGAATGTACTCGATCGCTTTCTCCACGATGATTCTGAAATCACTACAAGCACTCTTGGCGAGCACCTCATAGCTATCGACTTCGGCATTCTCTGGTGCTTCTTCAAGCGCTTGATCGTGTGGTCGATCAGGCCCTTCACCGCGTTAGCTGGTTTGGCGTCTCGGGCACTTTGAGTAGCCACGATGCCGGCGCTTTTGTCCATCCTGCACCGTTCCGCTGAAAGCCTCAGGCCGGTCTATCGACTCGCAGAGAGTCCGGTAGGAGCTGTCCTCATCAATGGCATGCTTGGCCTTAGGCTGGGGGCATCCTTTTCAAACCATCCAAAGCATGCCCTCAGACACCCCCGGGTGTGGCAATCAGATAAACAGCCTGCCCGACGAAGCCTAGAGACTCTCAGGGTCGCCAAAGAACATCTGAATGAGGCTCTATTTCGATAGTTTTAGGCCGAAAATTGCCGGTTATGCCCATGCATTTGCCCCCACTCGCACTCAGTACACGAGCGATTGCGAACGGGTATCACTGACAGTGATCCAGTATGGCACTTGGTGGTTTTCGGTGGAACGCCCCATTTGAAATTGGCAGGTACGCCCGGAATGATCGTCATTGATCGCATGTTGCAGGCGCGCGGTGAAATCTTTCTGCGCTCGTAGCCAAATGCGTGGCTGGTCGAGCGCCATGATGAGCGGTCGCTGACTGCTGGCCAGCTGACCATTACTTCCAGTCAGTTGGACTACCATGCGCCGCGCGTATAGGTTTGCTTCCTGCAGGCCATACCTAAGTCAGTCATCTTGGTCGTTTTCCAGTTGAGTGCTGTTCGAGTGAAAAAAATGGTTCGTAGCCGCCCGGCAATCCATACCTCTAGAACAAGCTACACAGGTGACGCGTCTTGTGTTCATTGGTCACTTTTTGCGACGTTAAGATCCTTGCTACACGCACCTCATTTCAGTCCGCGCACCTGTCATTACTAATCTCCTCGGTGGTGGCAACTCCGTTCCGACGTAGAGTAGAGTGGCTCTCTGCCACCTGGAGGCGTTTTTACTCAGCGAGCATTGCTGGGACATTCAAAGGAGATTGACGTTGAAGTGGATCAAAGCGCTCGAACTGGAGCAGTGGGCCGATACGCTCCAAGCTAAGGATAAAATGCCAGGCCTCGTGGCCGAGTTGATTTGGGGTACTGCTTCGAAAGTCAGGAGGCTGAGGTTCCTGCAGGGTGACAAGGGCCAAGTTCGTGGTTTTGACGGATTTCTTGACGTCGACTCAATCTCCTCCTTTGTGCCTGATGGGATGTCTATTTGGGAGTTTGGAACCAACGGCGCCGGAAAATCCAAGGCTGAATCGGATTACAAGAAGCGCACTGATGAGGTCGATGAGAAAACCAGGACCAAGTGCACATTGGTTATCGTGACGCCTAGGACTTGGAATACGCCGACCGAGAAAGTGGAGGACTGGCTTGCTGAGAAAAACGGTCTCAAGGATTGGAAGAGTGTTGTCTATCTTGACGGCCCTTTGCTGGAGGATTGGCTTGCCAAATGCCCGGCCGTGGCATCTCGGTGGGCGAGTTGCGAGCTCAGAATCGCACCTCAGAATGGTGTTCTCAGTACGGAGGAGTTTTGGCAGTCCTTCTCAAGTCGCTTCGCACCTCCACTCGTGGAAGATGTCTTGCTCGCCGGACGCGAAACTCAAGCCGAGGAGCTGCTGCAGAAAATTACCCAAGAGGGCGGGCGCCTGGCATTTGCTGCTGACACCCCCGATGAGGTTATAGCTTTCACCGTCGCCGCTATACGCATGGCTCCCGAGGCGGTACGCAGACCGCTCGAAGCACGTACCGTGATCGTGGAGACAGAGGACGCTGCGAGATTTCTGATTAACACATCAAATCTCATCTATTTGCCTCGAAACGCTGCTCGCAGCTGCGCGGGGCAGCTCAAGTCTTATGGGCCCACAGTTATAAGTGCCGGCGCAGACGAAAAAAAGCACGATCACGTTGAATTGCGTCGACCAACTAGCCGTGAACTTGGTAAAGCTTTCGTCAAGATGGGTATGTCGGACGACGAGGGGTACGAGGCTGCACGCAAATGTGGGCGAAGTCTGGCAGTGCTGGCAAGGCAGTGCCCTGGCGGCACCGCTGAAAAGCCTACGTGGCTCGAAGATGCAAAACCGCTAATACCGGTAATGCTCGCGGGCGCATGGGTGTCCGGTAGCGAACTTGATCAGTCTGTTTTCAGCTCTCTGAGTCAGAAGGACTACGACGAAGCGGAGGACGAACTGCGCAAGTACCTGGTCATGCAGGACTCGCCCATCGAGTGCGTAGGCAATCTGTGGGCAACCAAGGCGTCAGTTGATGCATTCCTGCATCTTGCCCCCCTAATTGGGCGTAGGCACCTTCAACTGTTCAAAGATGCTGTGGCCACCGTCTTTGACAAAGCAGCACAGTCGCACACCCCCCCTAGTGCGGATGAGCCGTTCGTGCTCCACGATAAGCGTGAGCGCGAGACCTCACACAGCGACCACCTTAGAAACGGTTTGATGACCACACTGCTTCACATGGCTGTACTGCACGAGCCAGCAGGGTTCACCATTGCAGGTGGTCACCCTCAAGCTTTCGTAGATGACCTAATTCGTTCGCTCCCGGGTTTATCGTCCGATCACAGGCTGATGGCAAGCTTGGGACAAGATCTGGCGTTGCTGGCGGAGGCATCTCCTAATTCTTTTCTAGAGGCCCTTGAGCGTCAGCTTGAGGGCGCATCGCCTTCGATCCGTCCCATTTTTGACGAGCATCCTGGGATGCTCACCCCTGTCACATATCACTGCGGTCTGCTGTGGGCGTTGGAGGTGCTTGCTTGGGATTCCGTGTTGCTTGATCGAGCAGTGCTCTGCCTTGCGAAGCTTGCTGCAATTGACCCAGGTGGCAAACTGAACAATCGGCCTATCAATAGCCTGCGAGCCATTTTCCTCTCGTGGGTACCAGGGACCGCGGTCAAAACAAAGCGCCGGTTGGCTGTCTTGCAGGCAACTGTGCAAGCTGTTCCGAGTATCGCTTGGCCACTGCTCGCTAAGCTGCTGCCTCAATCTAGCGACAACAGTTCACCTACGGAAAAACCAAAGTTTAGAGAGTACGAGCAGGATCACGGTGAAACCCTGACTTACGGTTTGGTCTGGGAAAGTGAAGCTAAAATCGTGGCACTGGCGATCGATGAAGTCGGCCTGAGTGCGGAGCGTTGGAGCACACTAGTTGACGCGTTGCCCAACCTTCAAAATGACCCGTTTGAAGCGGTTGTCGACCGTCTCGACGAGGTGCTGAGCGCTTTGGAGGGGGACGCCCGAACGATAATCTGGAAGGCTTTGCATCGAGAGGTTAAGCGTCACCAAAAATATTCTAGCTTCGACTGGGCGATGCCGCAGGAGCGAGTGGAAAGGCTGGCGCACCTAATCGACAAGTACTTGCCCACAACGCTGGTGGAAACCTACAGTTGGCTCTTCGATGATTTCATGCCACCTGTTGAAGGGGTTGATGACGAGGATGCTGATCCGATCAAGGTTGTTGACTGCGCTCGCCTGAGTGCTTTGAAGGAAATCCACGAGTCGCTGGGAGTCCAGGGATTCCTGGAATTGATGGGGTGCGTGAAGGTTCCACGGCTGGTTATCTATTCAGCCCGAGGTCTTGAGCTGCCCTATGACCAGCTCTTCGAACTGTTCAGCAGCCTTATCAGCAGCTCTGTTCAAGAACTGGAACTAGCGGCGGGTTCGGCGATGGCGGATGGAATAGCTCGCTATGGGCAGAGATGGGAAAAGGCCGCACGCGCGGCTCTACAGAATGGCGTACTAAGTCCCGATCGTATCGGGCGAATGTTTGAGTCTCTGCCGGAGCAGATGCAAACTTGGCTGTACGTAGCGTCATTTGGCGAGGAGATTGAACGTGCCTATTGGACGCAAAAATCACCATACCCCATTGCTGCTGGCACAGAAGAGCTTCTGTTTGCCGTCGAAAAATACCGCGCTGTGGAACGCCCTACTGCTGCATTGAGTGCTGTATCGCGTCGGCTCAGTGAAATCCCAACAAATGATGTCGTGTCTCTACTGGCTGATGGCGTTGCAGAGCGAAATTCCAGCCCAGGAGCTCGGATGGCGTCTAGCTTCTTTGACATTGAGAAAGTCATCAGCGATTTGTCCGAGCGATCGGATGTCACGCTTCAGCAATTGGCGGGCTTGGAATTCATCTACCTTCCTGCGCTTCGTAACGATCCGCGAGCCCTGCATAGAATGCTGCTTGAACAACCCAGTTTCTTTATGGAAATGCTCTGTAAGGTTTTCAGGGCGAAAGATGAGGATCCAAGGGAAGTCTCCGAACATGATCGAAAATACGCTACTAACGCTTATCGCTTGCTCAAGAGCCTTAAGACGCTGCCCGGACAAACCGATCAAGAGGTGGACGAGCCTGCGCTGCTGGGATGGTGCTTAGACGTTCGACGATTGGCTAAAGAGCAAAATCGTCAGGCCATTGCTGATCAATTGATCGGTCAAGTATTGGCTCATGCTCCGTTGAGTCTAAAAGACGAGGCATGGCCTCATGAGGCCGTGCGTAGTGTCATTGAGTTATTGGCATCCGCGGAGATTGAGCGTGGCATCAGCATCGAAAGGATCAATATGCGGGGTGTATTCAGTAAGCAGATCGGGGAGGGCGGTGACCAAGAGCGTGCCCTGGCCCGTCAATCTCGTGAGTGGGCAGAAGTGTCCTCGGAGTTTGTACGTACCAGCGCAATGCTTCAGCGTATTGCCCAATCTTGGGATGCTGACTCCGAGCGTGCAGACACGGCGGCACAGCAGCAAGCCTTACGCTTTTGAAAATGAGGGGATCGTGGCTTCAAGATCACGATGCCCCTTTTGAGATACTTGCTTGTATTCCGTTCAAGGAGCTCGCTTATGCTGACTGCATTCCAGTATGGCACTTAGTGGTTTTCATCGACTCGAGTTCGGCCTTACGTTTGCTGCGTTACTGCTCACAAGCCTACCGCTTCCTCATTCCAGAGGGCAGTACCTGGGGCTCCTCAACGCAGGATGCTTGACGTTTGAGGCTACGAGCATGATTACCTTTGTTTCGCTCAGCAGCGGCAATCCTTGGATATTAGACGAACTTGCTATCGGTATTCCCGACTGCAATGTATCGATAAAAAGTGAGCAATTAAGGGAGCGGTCATGCCATTCGTCTTCGTTCATGGCGTTAACAATCGGAAAGGCGCTGAATACGATCGGGAGGAACAGGTAAGAGCAGCGTTTCTCCGGAAAATTGTCGCACCTGTCGTCGGAATTGATCCGGAGCACTCTGTCTACGCGCCGTATTGGGGGGGAGACGGAGTCAGCTTCTGGCGAGACCTAGAGGTGATCCCGAAGGGTAGCGAGGTGGAAACCTTTGGGGGCGGCGGCAGCGAGCTCCCCCCATCCTTGGGTATCAGCGTGGCGGACGGTGTCGTACAGAACGGCGATACCCTCGATGCGCTGGCGCGACGTCGTCCCGATGTGGCTATCGACTTGCTGTTCGACGCCGTCATCCAGGACGCCCAGACCGATGCGGACATCCGCGCTGTGGCCAAGGCCTATCAATTGGCTCAGGATCGATTGGCTGATCTCGATGCGCCATGGCTGGCTGAGTGCACCAAAGACAACGTGCTGGATCAAGTGTTCGATGGTATTAACCCGGTGGAGAGTGCCGGGAACGTCGAGACTTTCGGCGGCGGTGGCCTGTGGGGCATGCTAGAGGAAGGCGCAAAACGCCTGACGCTGCTCGGTCCTGATCAGCTTTCCCATGCTGTCGTGGCCGCGTCGCGCCGGCCCTTGACGCGCAAAGTCGCCACCTTCATTGGAGATGCGTTCAGGTATCTGGCGGAGCGCGGCGATGGCACGACGCCTGGCCCGATCGCTGCTGCCGTCCTCGAGTCGCTGCGTGAGGCCTCCGCCTTAGCCCGCGCAAAGGGCGAACCCTTGGTGGTCATCAGCCATAGCTTCGGCGGTGAAATCGTCTACGACATCCTCACACATTACGCCGAAGGTTCGGATCTCGAGATCGATGTCTGGGTTACGGTTGGGTCACAGGTCGGGCTGTTCGAGGAGATGTCGCTGCTCTGGGCTAGTCCCGGACGAACAGACCCCACCGCCGTTCCTCGTGAGGCCATCGCATCGCCAAAGCGTGCGAAGCGCTGGCTGAATATCGTCGACACCAATGATGTACTTGGCTTCCTTGTCCTGCCGACGTTCACAGGGGCTGTGTCCGCTACCGTGCATGATTTCAAATACAACACCGGCTTCCCCGTTACTGGCGCGCATTCCGGGTATTTCAAGTGGCCGAGCTTCTATAAGAGGTTGGCACAACGTATCAGTGGGAGAGCCTAAGCTGATGACCCAGATTCGACTGTTACTGTCGTCCGATGCTCCAGGCACTCATGTATTAATTATCGGTGTCGGGTATTACCAGCACCTGCGAGGAGGACCTGATTCGCGCGATAGGGTTCACCTGGGGCTCAATGTGCTGGAGTCGCCGCCGGCCTCCGCCATGGACCTGGCCCGTTGGATAATCGGAGGGGATGGCATCGGTGGCGGCTTGAACAACCCAAACGCGCCACTCACGACGCTGGAGATCCTGGTTTCTTCGCAGCAGAGCGAACAGCTAGATGTGGCCGGTGCGCAGTATGCGATAGAGCGCGCGTCGCTGCCGCAGGTCCAAAGCGGGTTCGATCGCTGGCTGGAAGAGGTCCGACGCCATCCCAACAACGTGGGCATGCTGTATTTTTGCGGACACGGCGTGATGGGCAATGGCCCGGAGCACATCCTGCTGCTAGATGATCATGGTGCCAACCGCAATCGGCCTTTCCAGACCGGTAGCTTCGATCTGTCAAACACCGTGCGTGCGTTGTGGCGCCAGGTGAGTGCCCAGCTCTACATCTTCATCGACGCCTGCCGAACCTATGACCGGCGCGTCGGCGACCGGATGGGAGCCCGACCGGCTCCCTTATTGGACGACGGAGCGTCCTCGGCTAACATTAATCGCGGCACCACCTGGATCGAATCCACGGGTGAGGGTTTGCCAGCCTATGGCGACGTCAACGGTGTGTCCCGCTTCACAGATGCCTTGCTACAAGCACTGGACGGCTATTGCGGTGCCCCGCAGCCGGGTACCCCCGTATGGCTGGTCAACGGTAGTGCGTTGTCGCAAGCCGTGCCCAAGTTGCTGGCGATGGTGAACAAGGAGCGCGGCGGTGAGCCGCAGGCCTGCGCGCCCCATCCCTCGGGGGCTGTTGATGCGCCGTTGCATCAGACCATGCAGATCCCCAAGGTCAAGGTTGAGATTGAGCTCTCGCCAGAGGCGCTGCGAGTGCTGAGCCGATACGAGATCCATAACCTAGTCGATGCAACGGTACCGCCCATCATTGGTGGTCAGGTCGCCGGCATCTGGCGCACGGAAGCCCGCAAAGGCATGTATGAGGTCCGTATCGCATCGACTAAGCCCTATGCAAGTGGTGCCCAGTTTTTCGAGCCGCCGCACTATCATTTGCCCGTCGAGGTGCAACCATGAGCCGGCAATCGCTGCAGATCCAATTGGTGATACGGGGTGAACGCGGTTACTCACGATCTTTCCTTCCCGTGAGCATCGTTGACGCCCGAGGTCAAGTGCTCAGCACGGGCACGGTCACGTCGCGGAGACCTACAGAATTGGGCTACGAGCGCGGAGACAACCCTGTCTTCGTCCGATTGAACCTGCCCAATGGCACAACGGAGACGCGACCACTTTTGACGGGCGACCGAATATGGCACGACGAAGTGACGTTCCGAGTTGGTGACGATGTCGCTACGTCCGATTGGATGGCTTGGTCTGCCGCGCGACTTGATGTGAAGCGCCAAGGTGGCGCCTTGCTAAACCAGCCTGGCATGGAGGACGCATGGTTTCAACTTTGGGAAAAGACCCCGGACGCCGTGCGTTGGCGTCAGGTCCCGATTGAATTGCGACTACGCGAGCTTCACCGCTCGCGGGAGGCTATCCAATTGGAGCTTGGATATTCGCAGTATCCTCGTGCTCTGGTGGTGCGTCTCGACAGCGATAGTCCCCAGATCGTGTCGTTGCCGATTTTTGAAACGAGCGTGCTCGTGATGATGTTGCGGACGCTCTCCGGAAGGGTGAAGCCTCGGGTGGTTGTTGGCGGGTATAGCCCGAATGCCGAAGCCATCATGGAGTTCCTGCGAGCTGGCCGGCTAGGCTCGGTGGAAACGCTACTCGACCCCGGAAGCGAGCTCGCGCACCGGCTGCTGCACCTCAAGGTTGAGGATCCCATCGCTGCGACCGCGGCAGCCTACTACCTGCTTCGCAAGCGAGATTGGGATCGGCTGCCCCCCCTTTGGCTGGATAACCTTGCACACTGGTATGAAGGAATTCCAGATGCCCAATTGATCCGTGCCGCTAGCCGGATCGAGCGTGGGATGCCAATCGGCGATGCTGCCAATCTTGCGGTGGAAACACTGTCGCATTTCCTTGATCGCGGCATTCCACTGTTCGCCGAAGCGACTTGGTTGTTGAGTGATCTCCTGGCACTCGCGGAGAAGGCTGAGGAGCCGCTCGACGCTCGGATGGCCAAATCGCTGCGCAAGATGCTCGCCTCCTCTCGTCCGTCAGGTTTGAGCTTCGGATTCGCGGGTAACGCACCGGACAGGCCGATGGCCGCGCACGATGCTTTCGAGCAGCGCCAAGGTACACAGAGTGGGCAACTGCTTGCCGAAGCCGTGCGACAGATACGCGATCTCTCGGTTTTGAGGCCTGCCTTGCTGCCGTCACCGCTGGACTTGGAGCCGGCGAGCCGGCAGCTTAGGGTCGCCGTCGACGCCCTCAGAACGGGCGTGGACGTGCTGCTGTCAACTCCGAGGCGCTCCGTGCCGGGCAGTGCAGCCAAAACACTATTTCTGCGAGAAGTGCTGGGCGAAGAAAAGAGAGACGCGCAATGAGCCGGACCATGAATGCGCTCTTGATCGGCAATGCGGAATACGAAGACGGTGATGTACTTAAGAACCCGGCCAACGATGCGCAGGACATGGCGGCCGCCCTGATGCAGTGCGGCTTCACGGTGATCGAGAAGACCGACTGCCACCGCGAAGGAATGGATCGCGTCCTCAAGCGATTCCAACGCACGCTGAAGGGCAGCGATGTGGGGCTATTCTTCTTCGCTGGGCACGGGGTACAGGTCCAGGGGGAGAACTATCTCGCAGCGGTAGATACGGACGCGAGCGATGAGATCTCGCTCAAACACTCTTCGCTCTCGCTCAACCGGGTGATCGAAGTCATGGAGAACTCTGGCTGCGCGACCAGTATCATTATTCTTGATGCGTGTCGCCGCAATCCGTTCGGCCGGGCCTGGACGCGCGCGATTGCCTCTCGCGGGCTGGCACCGGTGTATGCGCCACGCGGCACGCTGATCGCCTTCGCAACTTCGCCGGGCCAGAATGCCAGCGATGGCGCAGGTCGGAACGGTGCCTACACGGCTGCGCTGCTGCAGCACCTGGCTACGCCCGACTGCTCTATCGAGAACATGTTCAAGCGAGTGCGGAACTCGCTGAGCGCTGCGACGAGAGGCAAGCAGATTTCTTGGGAGCACACATCCCTGGCCACCGAGTTCTTTTTCAACCTGAGCCTGGGAGTGCGCATCGATCTCTATGACGAGACGGCGCTTAGTGACAGCCTGTTCGTACTGGATGATGCCAAGGCCTCGCACCGCATGATCCGGGAACTCAAGAGCAGCACGTGGCCGCGCCAGAACCCGGCCGTGCTTGAGCTCACCTCCGCGGTAGCCAATCGAGTTTCCGTCGACGGTCTCTTCGTGTTGGGCCGTAACCTGTATCAGGCGGCTTGCGGTGAGTCTAACGCGGCTGTGGCATACATTAGCGATTTCGCGACTCGCTCAGCTGGCATCAAAGAAGAAAAGCGGAAGGCACTTCTTGATGGCATGCTCTTCGAGGCGTTCTATGATCGCGACGGGAAGCTACGTAAACGCTTCAAACTGCGCAAGTTTGGACCGTTATTTGCCTTGCAGCGCCACAAGAGTCTTCACTCGAGCTTCGACTTCATCGCGGAATGCCTGTTGCCAGATGCAGCTCGTTTCCATGCCATCCCGGGCAAGCGTCATGAGGTAGTGGTCGACGTCGTTACTGCTCCTGGTGCCCGTGAAGGGCACCACATACTTTCCGCAGTACACCACGGGGGTGAGGACATCCTATGGGTTGAAGACGAAGACTATGAGCCGAAGCCTGGCGATCCACCGATGCGCGAGCGGCTAACGATAGACAAGTTTGAGGCACGGCTTGCTGAGCAGATGGTGGTGGCACCACATCTGCTGTGCATCAACTATCTGTCGTTCGCACGCGAGGGCACCGAAAGAGTTCACTTTCCTTATGGTTGGACCGTCAGTCGGTAGTGAGGGCAGACATAGTCGTTCTCAGATCAGTACTCCGGTGATTGGCAATGGATGTCGAGGCGGGTTACCGATGCCGCAACCGCAAGGCATTGAAACGGTATGGGTCAACGGGGTGTTGTCGTTCAGTCAGAGGCCCCGCACTGGTGAGCGGGGCGGGCGATTCCTTCGGCGTGGGGACTCGTTCACAGATGACTCGTTCGAGAGTTGAATGTCCTGAACGTGTTGTGCAGGCGCGTTACTAGACCACCTTCAGCTTGGCAACGCTCTTGCCATCGCCCACTCGACCGAAGTTAAGGGCTGCGTAAATCGCAGACCAGTTTCCAGGAGCACAGGTAATACACCCATCGGATTCACGCCCAGGGTGAATGTACCTGTCGCCCTGATGCCCGATTCGAAACCACACGGTAGCAAATTCGCCGTAAGGCAGCCCCAGGTCATGGGGAAAGTCAGCGATCTCGACATCGTGCGTGCCTTTGGGAGGCGGGGAGGTTGATTTGGTCCTGGCGGGAAACGGTCCCACCGACTTCGAGGTTCCTCCCTCAGCCCAAGTCACTGTGACGCGTCGATCGTAGGTTTTTCCGTCGATGACCACTGGACTGGTTGCGACATCAAACAGCACTTCCACGCTGGATTTGCGCTCTGCCGTTTCCTTGAGGTTGCCCTGTTTGATATCGAATGTGTTGTTGGCATAGATGCCTTCATTGATTACACCGAAATCCCGACCATCCACCTGAGAGGTCACGGTGACGGCTATCCCGGATGGCAACGATGTCCGAGTGCCGGACATGTTGACGCCCATCCAGCCATCTGTCGTGGCCGGTATGAACTTTTTCAGTGCTAGCAGGCTGGCAGGTTGTGAAGAGGCCTGCTCGGGTATCTCCCCTCTCAACAGACGGCCCTGGAGCCTGTCGACCGTTTCCTGCAGATCCGTCAACTGTTGCTTGAGCCGTTGGAGCTCCCCCGAGTCGGTGGACTTGCTTGCTTGGCTTTCAGTCTTGGGGCTTCGATGCTTTGGCATATTTTTCCTCACTTAAGGCCGAGTGGGTGTTTTCTCTCACGAACTTGAAGGCACGTGCGTAGTGGGCCAGTCGACTTCGGGATCGTCCGGCAACCATGTTCCACCGACGGCGTTGATCTTTTGCACCGCATAGCGTCGTGAAGCTTCGAGAGTGCCTGGGGAAAAAGTCTGCCAGTGATAGACCGCCCGACGGCGCACGATGCCGTCCAGCAGATCGCGTGGGTCGACCAGTTCGATGTCTGTTGGGGCCGGGCCGTCGGCATACAAGGAGACGCCGACGTTGATCCCTTTCGGTGTCCATTTGGTATCGCTCATCGCATTGGTGTCCCAACCGTCAAGGGTCAGCAGCGCGAAGCTGGCTGGGTTCGGCGTGAGTTCAGGGGTGGCGAGCATGCTGAAGGACAGGCTTGCCAGAGGACGACTACCGTCCGTGTCTTCGACCAATACCACGCGAAGCATGAGGATATCGCCAGCCTGCAGGGCAGGCGAGGACTCTGGTTGCTCTTTGATCTGCGATAGACGATCGGTTTCGATGGAGAACGTGAGGGTGTCGACCGAGCGATCATGATTGAGCTTGAGCATGAACGCCATGCTGTCGGCATCGTAGATTGCTCCGATAATGGCCGGGTTGTTTGCATCGGTTTGGAACAAGCGCGTAGCGTCCGGTTCGTTGATGCGGATACGTTCCAGATGAAGTTTGACGCACTGTAGCGGTGCCCCTTCAGTTGCAGTCGGCGGGTAGCCAGCAACCTCTTCGCTTTTGAAGGTGACGCTTTGAAATAGAGGCGCAACTTTGTCCCCAGGCGTCGCAGACCGAATTGCCAGGGCAGCTTCGATACGTTCGCCGGGTGCGAGTTTGGAAAGGTCTGCCGCCAAAACGATATCGTTGCGCGGGTTAGCGGGCGAAGTTTGTCGGCTCACTTGCGCGAGTGAGGTCAGGCGGTCGTTGTATTCCGGGTCGTCGAACCGAACATACACAGGCGTTTCGACCTCGCCTTGCGCTGTTGCGCCGGTCATTAGTGCGAAGCGTGCGCGGCGATGCAGCCGGAACCCGCTGGCCTGCGTCTCGATACTCAGCAGCAATTCAAGCAAAACCGGTGTTCCCGGTGGTGAGCTGCGGACCGCTTCCAGGGCAGTGGCCCCCGTGAGGGTGTTTGTGAACCCCTGCAGGACCACCGGCTGTGCCTGTGAGTCGCTGGCCCTCGGTAGCGGTGGCAGGTTGGCTTTGACGATCGTATAGCGGTTGGCTCCGATCACCAAGGCCGCCATCTCGATCGACCAAGCCTCATTGGGCACTTCCCCATAATCCTCCATGGTCTTGAGCGTGATCGAACCTGCCCAGTCGCCCCGCAGAATACCTTTGGCTGGCGCGTTCATCTGGATCTTCGATGCCCAGCGCGAACGCGGAGCGCGGTTCAGGCCCGGCGGCTCGCTACTTACGCCGACTCTGGACACGCGTTCACCATGCACCAGCACGGATTGCGCCGTGCCCACGACGACATGGCCGAGCTCGTGGGAGCTGGCACGTGGCCGATCATTGGTTGCGAGCAGGGGTGGCCTGGGCTGCCGAGTGTGCACCGGCAGTTCACTGGCCCGAGCGCGTTTATGGACTTGCAGAGTGCTTTCTTCCAGGGAAAGACCCATGCGCGACGCCGACCAGGAGCCCGGGCGAAGCGAAATACGGGTGGTGCTCGAGAAGGCCGGGGCAAAGCCCCGTTCTGTACCCTCGGACTTCACCTCTGGGGGCGTACCCGTTGCATGTGATGCAGGCAACAGGCCGCGGGGTGTTGCCGCACCAAAACCTGATGGCAAAGCGAAAGTCAGCTCATAGGGCCCTTTGTCTGGGGCCAATGCAAAAGGACGCAAAGCAACCGTTTCCCGGTCAGCGAGCCAATAGGTTTTACCTGCCTCGCAGGACAGCAATGCGTGTGCTCCTTCGCTCAAGGTCCAGCTTGTTTCCACCCCCGTCGCCGTAAGACGCGGTGTCCAGGACGCATCGGGCCCGGATGGGAGCGGGTCGCTCGCCAGAAGCGCCGGTCGGACCCGCAGCGGAGAGTAGCCTGTAAACAGGCGCTCACTGGCAGGCGCCACTGGCCCGGCCTCGAGCTGCGCTTGTGGCTGCGGCGCCGCAATGTCGACCAACGCTCGGTGGGACTGGAGAGCATCGTCGGCAGGGTCGTTAGATCTAAGCAGGTAAGTGCGCGGGAGGGGGATATCGGGTAGCAGGCCGAAATCCTGCCTGCGGATCATCAGCAGGGCCTGGCTGGCCCAGGGCGCGCTCAACTGCTGGGCCCGCCTGGCCCAGAGCAGGACTTTTTCGCGTAACACCTGCTCTGTAGTCTCGCTGTCAATCTGCAACGCTCGCGTCGCCACACTGATGATGCTCCGCCTGTCCCTGGAGATGGCTTCGACCTGCAGGATAAAGGGGATCTCTGCCTTCGGGGATGTTGCATTCAAGTCTGGTTCGTCGCTCGGCACTACTACAAGATTGGCGGCGGCATTCTCGAGGAAGCGTCGCAGCGCATTGGCATAGACCGATAGCTTGAAGTCAGTACCCCTTTTGAGGTCGTTGTCGTTGGCATCCTTCAAGCTAGCGAAGAAGTCGGCGGCCTCGATGCGCTGCGAACCGGCGAAGCCGAAGGCCAACGGATGCGTGTCGGCTGCTGCGCCCGCGTTGTTGTCAGCAAAGAGACTGGAGAGGATGAAAGCCGTTCCGGCAGTGGGCAGTTCACCGTCGGGCAGGGCACCACCGGGGCTCCGCACCAGTGGCTGGAACACCGCCCGGTGCGCCTTGTCAGCGTTGAACGCGGTGACTGCGCTGGCGCGATCGGCAACGGCGCGGCTGGTCAAGGGCGATCGTGCCAGCTTGCTCAGCGCGGCTTCGATGGTGGGAAATCGATGGGCCTCATAAGCGTCGCTGTCCGGCAGCCAGCGCGTGGTGTGTTTTCCGGCTTCCAGCCGCGACGCGAGCATGCGCTCCAGGGCAGGAGATGCCGCGAGTGGCGCGGGGCCTCTGGCCCACAAACCGAACCCTGGCAGCCCCAGCAGCAAGGGGGCGGCTACACTTTTGGCCAGCGTTGCGGTGTCTGGACTTGAGCGGTCGAAGGCAAGCAGGACGTGGTTGGAAAACTCGATCGCCAGCGCTTCACAGGTAGAGACGGCTGCCTTGACACCTGCGGCGAGCGGCCCGGCGAGACCGCCGCAATCAACCACGGCGGCGTGGTAAACATGGGGAGCAGCCCTCAGGCGCTTGGCAAGGTCACCGACCAGTGGCGCGAAGCCGGTACGCGAGAGCCTGATCTCCGAAGGCAATGCCGGCGCTATCCGCTCCGACAGTGCAGCCGCGAAAACCTCTGCCGAGGATAGCCAGACGACCTGATAGACCTTCCAGCACATCTCAAGCGGCTCATGACCATCTTTGGTTACCCGCGAAAGCTTGTGGTGCACTTCGATCATCAAGGGTAGGCGTCGCTGCTCCGCATCGTGTTTGTTGAGGCTATCGGGCGAGATCGCCTGACCGTCGAACACCAGCCGGACCTGGTGTTGGAAGCTGCCGTTGTCGACGGCGAAATCCGCCGAACGCCCACCGCGCTCGGCTTGTTCCTTGATCACCGGCCAACTCAGTGCGTTATTCAGCTCGAGCTCGCCGTGCAGCCGATAGCCAAGTGACGGGATTGCCCCCTGTTGGTGAGCGTCGAGACTGTCAAGGCTCAACTCGATGCCGGCCCTGCGTACACCCTTGAAGGTAAAGTTTGCACGCAAGCGTCTGTCCAGGACTTTGAAGCCGGGCAGACCGTCTGTACCCTTCACCGGGATGAGCGCCGCCAGAGCTGTGCCGACTGCATGCTTAAGGGTGAAACCACCGAATAATCTGACCTTCTTGTTCTTGATCTTCTTCGCCACCCAGCGCAGTGTCAGCACGCTTTGATCAAGCACAAGGTCGCTCTGGACCGATACATCGGCTGCTACCGTCGTCTTGTCGGAGAACTCATGGACCAGACCGGACGCCGTGGAGGATTGACTGACCAGGTCGTAGATGATTTCACCTTTGAGGCTAGCGCCAGGTTCTCCGAGAAGGAGGCTGTAGTGGAGGGTGGCCGAGGCGCCAGTGGTTGGAACAATATTGTTGTCCGCGTCATATTCTGCCGCTGGCAGCGTCGCGGCCAGCCTGGTCGGGGTGAGTTGGTCCATCAGGTATCGCGACGATTGAGGGCCTGACTCAATGATCAATCCGCGCGCATCATGCTTGAGCGTGCGCTTCACGCTGAACGCCTCACCGCCGACCACGAACTCTATGGTGGCCGTTGTGTTACCGCCCAGCCCAGGTAGGCTATCAAGGATCACCCGTGGCGCGAGGAGGGCGTCTGGGCCTGCAAAAGGGAGTTCGATCTTGCCATCTACCGCCAGTGTTGCTTTGTACTGGTTGCCGTGGCCAGTGAATTCCAGCGTCAATGCGACCTTTCCCCGGGCCGCCGGAAGGGCTTTGGAAACCGGCACGCGCAGGCGCCCCAGGATCTGGATCCTGGTCGGCAGGGCAGTGCCGATCTGCACAACTTGCTTCAGCTCCATCGCTTCGAAAACGAGACCGTCGACGATGATTGAAGCGTCACGCAAGTCCTTGTAGGCCAACGACCAGCGAAAGCCCGCAAGATGATTGTTTTTCCGGCTGGCGCTGTTGGCGCGCTGCACCGAGTCCGCGGTGCCAGTGCCGAACCAGTCCAGGAAGTTCGTTTCTTCGCCGGACCCCGTTACGACGGGAACGTCTGCGCACCAAAAACTTGCCTTGCCAGCGTTGATCACGACGATGGGATCGATCAGGGTCATGAGCCTTACAGGTTCCTTTTCCCCTGCGTTATTTTTGTCGGGCCCTTGTGCATTGTCTTTGACGGTTCGTATGAGCACTTCGCCGGGGATTGCCGGTTCGGATGAGAGTCCGTATTGGTCGATGAAGCCGCCATCGCGACGGCGGAACAGGTCGGCCACGCCGAATCGCAGCTCAATCTTCTCTGAATCGCGCAAAAAGCTGCCCTCCAGACCAACCAGATCGTTGTACGCAGGCAATCCTGCAAACTGCCATGGAGTTTTAGAGGCGCTCGCCAGATTGAATTGATAGCGGCCAATTGATGTCAGCTTTTTCTTCGCAACCGTCACCTCGGCCGCGACCGACGGTGGTTGGCTCAGCGGGTAGCTCATCTCGCCGAAGACGCCTTCGAGGGTCCATTTATCCTTCGAAAGCCTGCGAAGCAGCGTCCGACCATCGAGGGCGGCGAGGGCCGCCCGACGGTTCAGGTCGAGACGCACCCGGTCCCAACCATTGGTCGAGGTGATGTAATCGAGTTGATTGGGATCGGCATTATCGACTTTCAGCCTGCAACTGGGGCCGTTGCCTTCCAGAGGGGTGAAACACGCCTCACTGACCGGCGGCAATGTTCCATTGTGACCGGCAAGATCAGGGGCGGGAGCCGGTGGTGCCGATGCCAGGGCATAGCGTTCGTCACGCAGTGCAAGATCGTGCCGGAAGAAGGCGCACACCCCGGTGGTATCGTAATTGCCCCAGCCGGCTCCAAGCTCCAGCCCTGTTGGCTCCCGTTCGCCGACTTGCAGCGATACGCTTGGCAACGTTGTGACCGCCATGGCGATCTCGTCAAACCAGGGTTGCGTCTTCATGAGCGGTGCAAGCGGGCGTGTCAGGGTTGCGGTTTTGAAGGCGCCGAGCTGGGTCCACTCCCCCTTGATGGTGATTGCCATCGTGGGGGTATCGAATGCCAGGGGCGCCTCATACCTCAAGCGGGCGGCCAGCGGACGCTCGTTGACGACCAGCGGGGCCAGGGCCCGGACGCCGGAGGGTAGTGTCCGTTGCGTCCCGGTGACAGCCAGCGGCAGTGTCTGGATAGTCGGCAGGCTTGCGTGGGCCAACCACATCCAGGGTTGCAGGCTACCAGGCCAGTCCTGGTCCCGAGGCCGAACGTCCAGGTGTGTCGTCAGCGTGACTGTTGCCCCCGACGCGACTTGAGCTTGCCCACTGTCATTGGCGTTGATCTTGAAACCTGACAGTGAGGCTTCGAGACGGATCGCAGGTCCCGCGAGGGTCCGCCCCTGTTGCCACAGCTGCGCCTCGATGCCCCTGAGCAGGCTCGCGGATACGGCTCGCAGGCCAATAGTGCGCAGCGCACGCTCGGCGTGATCGGGCAGCAGACGTTCGGAGGTCTGGGCAAAGGGCGTCACAAGAAAAAGGTTATCGAACGACGCAGTGGCTCCGGACACATTCACTTGGGCGCTGACCACTACGCTGCTTTCGATATGGATGGCAAGTCTGGCGGTGCAGGCGGTCGCCGAGCCCAGGCTCAAACCCCAGATACGTTGTGCCGGGTCATGATGGCGGCGCTCCGGACGATTGCCGAAGGTTAGTGCACCCGACAGCCCGCTGGGCATTGAAAGCTCTGGCGCTGCGGATTGCGGTTCCGCCCTCTGCCCAAGGGCAGTCAGCAACGTCGCGAGATTACCGGCGATGGCGTTGGGCAGTGGCCAATGCAGCCAGCCTCCGGTAATCGGCGTAAAGGCCCACAGAAGGTCCAGCGGCATATGCGCGACGGGAGGCGACAGGCCCGCCGCCTGGCGGACTGTCTGCGCCGTTTCGATGATTGGCAGGGCCAGCGTTATTTCTGGTGTCTCCTGCGATGCGGCGCGTTGGCGGAAACTGAAGCTCTCGCCCTTGTCCTTCGAAAAGTCGTAGAGGGCCACGATGCCCTCGGCGGTGGCGGGGTCGCCGACGGTGACCGACAGGTCGAAACGACCTGATCCCTTGGGACCGGGTACGCACCGGACACCGTTTGCCTGGATGGTCAGCGTCGAGAGGGCGCCTGCACCGTCGGGCTGATCGGAGAGCCGAATGTCGAGCCCTGGGCAGGTGATCGTCAGGGGCTGGCCGATGCGGCCAAGCAGCGGGCCTTCAGCCTGCGCTTCCTGCCAGAACAGGTGTTCGGGCAGGACAGGAGCGTTGGGTGCGACCTGCAGCCAGTTAGGCCGGCCAGGCGCCTCGTCGCTGCGGCGCAGTATGGCTTCCAGCTGCCGGGTCGTGTCCTTCCAGGGATCGTAGCCGGTCTGCGGATCGATCCATGGAGTGAGACCGCGTACCGATCCACCCGTGTCCGGATCGACTCGCACGGTAGCCTTGAACCAACCGCTTACCTTGAGTGGGCTCTTGTCCTTGTCGCTCATCCACGGAATGGCTCGGCACCCTGTCAGGCAGAACCCGTCGGGTAGGAGCACGATCTGGTTCCAGTGCTCCGGCGGGACCGCTGAGGACGGCTCAGGCGGCTCCAGGCCAAGCTTCAGCCGCAGGTTTTTCATGTAGCTCGCGTCGACAAGGTAACGCAGGCTACCGTGCAGCAACTGCATTGCTGGCAGGAAGGTCCTGGTCATGCCAGCGGGTACCGGTTGGCCACCGAACGGCGCAACAACGAGCGGTGTACTGGCCGTCGGCTTGGCGCCATTGATAAAGCCGAGCTCGGTTAACTTGACCTTGCGCACCGTGTCGTTGTCGTCGACATTTTCGTTCGCGATGGTATCAACAGCCAACAGGCTCATCCGCGTTGCAGAACGGTTGCTGTCGTCGGCCTGGAGCAGGCTGGCGACCTGAGCACGGAGCAGAATGGGCGTTGCGTAGGCGTCAAGGCCACCGAGAGTGTGCGCCGTGCCTTCCTCGAACAGCAAGCGCAGCGCCGGAGTCTGGGCCGGGTCAACCGCCTCGTGCAGCGTGATGCCAAAGGACCAGAGCACTCCCATCAGCCGGATCCTCGGCAGCTCCAGGGTGGTCCATTGACGCGCCGATTCTTGACTGGCCGAACCGCCGTAGTCCTTGGTACGTGGGGTGAAGTGCGGCGGAAACAGTGCTCTGTAGATGTAGGGTTCGGCCACGATTTGTCTCCCTATTCGTCCTGCCAGATCTGGGGCACACCGTTCCCACGGCATACCTGAACGACAGGTGGGCGGTAGGCTACGGATCGATAGGCCGCGGCAGCCAGCTCGGTGCAGAGCGTGTTGGTGGCCAGTAATTTTGTTATCCCCACCTTTCGTTCACCTTCCAGCCTTTCGTTCAGGCTGTTCAATGCATCTGTCGGATCACCGTCCTCGGGATCGAAAGCGTCAATCATGAACAGATGAAAATCGTCGTTCTTCCGCTGATCTTCAGTTATCTGTTCCCAGACAACGCCTGCCGAGGTTTCCTTGCGTCGCCAGACCTGAACGCCCTTCTTGCTCCAGGCGGGGGGAAAGGAAGTCAGAGAGCGAATGCGGGCATCGAACAGGATCGCGAAACTCGCGGTTTCAACCCGCTGGAGCAGTCCGATTGCAGCATCGAAGGCAAGCAACCCGGCGGCGCGACGACGTTCGACATCAAGCACTAGCCGCACGCCAATGAAGAAGTCGTCAGCCGTAATAGGCTCGGCGGGCACCTGCGGGTCTGCGGGGGGTGCGGTGCTGGGTCGTACGAGGTAGCGGCCGCCCATCAGCGGGCTATTCTGCGTCAGTACCGTGGAGGTGGCGTCTTTGATGACCGTCAACCGTACGGCAAGGGGCGCGAGCTGAAGCATGCGCGGAGTGTCGGGCCACTCGTCGGCGGCCAGCAGTACGTCCGGCCACACCTGAGCGAGGGTACGCGGGTGAGCGAGTGGCAGCATCTGCGCAGCTTCAGGTCCCGTGCAGCGGGCACTGAATACCGGCGCAAGGGGAACTCGAACGCGCAGGCCGGTCGGCCAGGTAGCCTGGTCCTCGATGGTGATTGGCAGCTTTTGCAGGTCGCCGCTCAGCCAGTCGAAGCGAAAGGCCGAGGCCGGCTTTACCTGCGAGGTGCTGGCGGACACACAGGACACCTGGACAAGAGGCATCGTGACGCCATCGCTTTGGTCGACGAGGAGCACCCGGGCATGAGGGTCTGGCAGCAGGCCAACGGGCGCTATCCTGTCCCTGGTTTTCACTTCGTAGGCATAGTGGTTTGCAAGTGCGTATGGGTCGAGGCTCTCGATCAGACGTGCGAGCCGTATGCGCAGGACTTCCCCGGTCGGGGCGAGGTGCGGGCGGACTCGGCTGTCGCTCTGCGCAAACCGTGAGGTGCAGGCGCTGGCGAACGCGGTCTTGTGATCATTGACGATGCTCCAGGGCAGCGGCTCCCGGGTCACCACCGCCTTCGACTCAGGCAGGGGGCGCAGGACATCGGGTGCCTGGGCCGGAAGGACGGTGGTCTTTTGGCTGGACCAGATTCGCTCGCCAGCATCGGCGAAGAGCTTGACCGACTGGATGTAGTAGTAGGGCTCGGCACTGACCACATAGCGCGAGGCGCCCCAGCGCGCATCCGGTGTCTGTGCCAGCAAGGTCTGCGCGGACGCGGTGCTGTCGAACGCGATCGCCTCGGCAGTTTCAGCGTCCAGCGGTTCGGGCAATTGGACGGTAATGGGCGTGTGCAAAAGTTCGGCGTTCGTCAAGGTGCACATCCAAGCCTCCTCGGCGAAGCGTCGTGTATAGCTGTACCAGATCGCGCCAAAGCTGATCTTGCGTCTCGTCGGCAGGTTGTTTCCAATCGCCAGGTCCCGTTCGCCGTGAACCACGACCAGATCGTGATAGCGACGCCCGTTCTCACCGGCGCGCGCCCAGGCGTGCAGCAGCTTCGGCGGCTCCAGTTTACGTACGCGAGGGAAGATGACATGGGCGACGTCGCGGTCGCTGGACGGCGGCTTGATCAGAGGTTCGGTGCGTTCCCCGTTCACGATCCCCAGCCAGGAACGCCAGAGCCGTTCGTAACGACCGACCGGTACCACCGCGTAGGCGCGTTCCCCGGCCCATTCCTCATCGAGCAAGCGCGAATGGATCAGCGTGCCACGACCGTCGACGGCAATGCGCAGCGGCAAGAGGCTTTTGGGCTGCGCCGTGCCGATATAGGTGTACTCGTTTTTCGAGTCCAGCGACCAGGCAATGGGTGCCGAGCGGAAGAAGCGCGCGGACCAGATCATGTAGGCGGCCCGCAAGTCATCCATTGAAGCTTCGACGCGGGCCAATTCTCCGCGCCAGGTTGGCATGTTGCCAGGCGTCGATTGGGGGCCGCTTTGCAGTTCTTCGGGAGTGTTCGCGAAGGCGAACTGGAGGTAATCGAGCAAACGCGTCAACGAGGTGCTCCCCTGGTCTACCAGGCGTTGTTTCCAGAGCCTTGGGTCGACAGGGAAGCGACCGAACGGGGAGAGCGTGGTGTCGAGGTTCTTGATCCGACTGGGCAAGAGTGGGAGAGGATAGTTCGCATAGTCTTCGTAAGGCTCGAAAGTGACCCGGGCGATGCGCAGGGCATCGGAAAAGACGGTTTCGTAGTTCTCTTTCCCGTTTTCGAAACGGACAAAGACCACATCTCCTTTTTTGAGCAACGAAGCGTCGTGCTCTATAGCCTTCGCCAGGACAAGCGGCTCTCTGCTGCTATCTTTGAAAACTACCTCACAATCAGCGGATAGCTTCAGGATGGCACCTGACTTCGGTTGCCCCGTGAGGCTGATGACCTCATAAGAAAAGACCTGTAGCGGCTTTTCGTCCTCGCCGGTGAAGGCCCGATCGGGAAGTGGGCGCAGGGACAACTGGATCATCGAAAGCCCGATATTCTCCAGCAATTCAGAATCGGTGCCAGCCCGATAAGCGTGTGGATGCTGGATGGGTAGATCGATGTACAGGTGTTTGCGAAGCTCGATCTCGATGTCGCTTCCCTGTACCCGTTGTGCCTCCTTGATGACCTTGTCGATAGCATTCAGAAGCTCGGTCTTATGAGCCTGGGCATCGAGCAGGATGCCGGTGTAGGGGTCGCGCAGCGTGATGACAGCAGACAGGCCGAGGCGCTCCAGTGCTGCCCAGCCATAGGGGTCGAGCGCTTCGGTATCGGCCATGAGCCATTTCAACGGGTCAGTGATCGCACTGCCTTTGCCGGCGATAACCTGGACCTGGCGCTCGGCTTGCGAGCCCTGTCCGGCCTCATCCACAAGACAGCCCACCAGCACCGCAAGGTATTCGTGAAGCAGGCCATTGGTCGTAACGCGGCCCAGGTCGCGCCATCGGTCAAGTTTTCCAAGGTCTGTCTTTCCGGCGCGCATGGCGGTGAGGAAGATGGGTGTCGGCCAATGGAGTTCCGATTCTGCCCATGAGAACCAGACGGGCCATTGTTCTTTCATGTCGTCGGGCATGACGTCGCGTTGGTGGAGGAAATCCTGGGTCAGGACGAAGAGGGGCGTCTGTGCTTCCCAGTTCGGCACGTCCGACAGGGTTGCGGGCGTCTGCCGTGCCAGGGCAGCGTTGCTTGGCACCAGTTCCGTCACGTGCTTCCATTGAGCGGTGAAGCCGCTGTTGGATTTAAGGTCGGCATTGAGCAGGGATTCGAGTGGGCACTCGAACAGGTTGTAGGCTGCATAGGCCGTCAGTGGACGTTGGGCATTGCCAGAAGACGGTTTGGCGTTCCATGTGATCGAGATCATACGGGCACGTCCGGGTCTGTCCACGAAGACCAGCTGATCCTTCTGTATCCCCATCTCCGTTTGCACCTCTTTCTGCATCACAGGCACCTTGACGCCGGCGACCTGCGCAACAATATCCTCGCACTTGACCTGGGGCAGCCCTGAATCGGCATTAGGAGTAGGCCACTCGAAATGCGGCAGAATCCGCAGTGGGGCGGATTTGCTTTTGGCTGCATCCCGGGTTTCGTTCGCAGCGAGCAGGTGCAGTTGCACCGGTGTCAGGCCGGACAGGCCTGTCGCTTTCGCGAGCCACTCCCCGGCGCGGGTACCGGCATAGGAGGTCGCGCGCACGAACAGTCGCCACGCGCGCCCGCCGTCGACAGCAGCGGATCGCCGTTGAAAGAACCACAATGCGTCCTCACGTTGCGGGCTCTTGTCGGGAAGTGCGATGCCATGATGGTCATAGACATCAAGGCCTTGCAGATCGATGCAACGATCGAGGTCCAGGGTGAGCAGTCGATCAGCCGGTGCGGGCTCGTCAGGGGAGTTGTTGGCGGGCGGTTTCGGCACGCTATAGGAGAAGAATTGCTGGGAGTCAGACGTAAAGCGCAGCAGCGGCTCAGGCAGCACGATGACAATATCGCCTGGCGCCAGCGCCTGCCCGGTGACGCTCATGAGGCCGCGGTCGGTGGTGTCAAGCGCCTCGTCGGGGTAGGCGCCCAGTGGCAGGCCACGCAGGGGGCGCAGGACCAACTGCCAGCCGGCGGTGGCGGCAACGCCTGGGGTGGTGGGCAAGCTGGGCTGCCGCCAGGTGATCGCAGCGCTGATCTGCGCTGGCGCGTTGGCTTTTACCGCTGCGGCATTGAGCAGGCCCATCCTAAGGTGCAGGTCTTCCGGCGGCAGCGGTGTGAGTACCGGCTCGAAGGTCATGACGCTCGAGAAGATTGCGCCCCGTGAGCCCGTCTGGCTGATGGGGACAATGCTGACGCCCACCTGGACCAGGGTCTGGACCCCGGCGAAGCCTTTGGGCAACAGCTGTTGGGTGCTGGTCAGGTACTGATAGGAGGTGCGCCGGTAGGTCGACTTGCTGGCGACGTCGGCCGGACTGACTGTGACGCACTTGAGTGTCGTGCCGCGAGACGCGTCGGAGAAGGTGATCTCGTAGCACCGCAGGTAGGACTCCACGTCCTGTTGGGCACCTTTGGCGAAGGAAGGCGCAGTGCCTGCCCAGTTGATGTCGAACCTGACGCCGATGCTGTCCTCGTCGAAATGAGGATTGATCTGCGGAATGTCCGGTGAGTTGTGTTCGAAGTCGAGGGCGTCGAAGTCGATCACCGGTGCCAGCTCGAAGGTGCCCCAAAGCACAGCATCCGCACCTTTGGGAGTCTTGACGAACTTCAATGTCGGGTACTTCGTTGCAGACGAGGTCTCGGGACGTTTGTTGATCCACTCAGGTTTGCTCTTGGCACGCACACACACAATCATGCCCAGGTGGAACAGCGATGGTTTATCGGGCGGCGGGGAGGGCGAATCCGGGCGGCCCGAGACAAAGCGGGTGGTTTGCGCAATGCGTACCAGGTCATCGTGCAGCGCCTGGAGTAGTAGAGCCTGGTTGCCCATGGCCTGGGCCTTGACCTGGTCGCTTGAGTCGTTGATGGTTTCATCGGGCTCAAGCATCTCGGCGATGAAATCTTCATTGGCGCCAGGTGCATTGTGCGTTGGCGGATGCGATCGCACCTTTTGACTCATCGCAGTCCTGGTGTAAGGCCAGGCCAGCGTGGGTGAATAGTCGGGCCAGTTCAACGGAAATGACTGTTGATCCTTTTCTACCTCGCTCGGGTTCTGGAGGTGCCAGCAGCCGGCAACCAGCTGGTTGAGGCCAAAGGGTGTTTTTTGATCATCGATTGGAATGGCGCACTTGCGCAAACGGATCTCGCATTTCGGTTCTGTGTCGGTGTCCACCCACATCCAAGTGTTTGAAGCCTTATCGAGGATCGGTACGAAAATATCCCCTGACAAGTCGGTGAGATCGAGATAGGCATAAAGATCATCTTGATCGTTGACGGGTGGGTAGAACACCGATTCCACAGGCCCCGGCATGATCCAGACGAACCACATCTGCTGATCATCGTCACGAGCACCGTCCACGTGCACGGTCACAAAGTCATCCCGACGAGGATCCGACGGATCGAGTGGGAGCAGGTCGTCCATTGCCAAAGCTATCCCCGGAGTGACCGTGGCAAACGCCTTCAATGCTTCGGTATTACCCAGACCGACCTTGTCGAACCCCGGCATGGGTGGCGCCTTGCCGGCTTCCAGCAGTGAACCCATGTAGGGGCTGAGTCTGTTTCGGGCCTCATCGAGGCCACTTTCGTTGAGCCCCACCGCCACATGGATCGCCAGCCTGCGTCCGAAGGCGCCAACCAGCACTGTCGCACGGCCACGAAAGCCCATATTGAGCCCTTGTGTGCCCATTTCGAGGGCGACGAGGATCTGCAACTCCAGGGCGAAGCCGATATCGATGCGGATGGAGAAGAACTGGGTCTTGATTCGAAACCACGCGGCAACCGAGAAGCGTACGCAGATGTCGAGCCCGTGAGCGGCATAGACGGCACCCTGGTCAGGCTTTGAGGGGTAGGTCCCGATCAGCATGCGAGTGGCGAACTGGATAATCGCCTGAGCCTCAACCTTGGCGCCGATAAACCCCGCGTCAATCCCGCCAGAAAGGCTCAATTGGCCACGGGCCGAGAAGAAAATGCCCTGGATCATCAGGTCGCGCTCGATGCGCATGAGCACGCCACCCCGGCATTCCAGATTCAGCCCACCGAGCTTGAAGCCGAAGGCCAGCCGGTCCGGCCAACCGAGTTCGGCATGGAACAGGCCAGGCTCGATCAGCAGAGTGGCTTCGAAATGGCTGAGCTTGAGGATGTCTTTGATGACCTCGGGTACTGGCTGGTCCTTTGGCCCCATGTAGGGGTTGGCGCCTTTGGCAACATGCGCAAGGAAGCGGCTCTGGGGGGCTGAATAGATCATGAAGCCTGAAGCCAGTGGGCGCGATCTCATACCCGACTCGTCGCGAAAAAAGTCGTCGACACTGATCGGGTACCAGAGCTTGGCGGCTGTCACCAGGGTGAAGTCGGAGCGGAACGCAGCGATGACCTGGGCGACGAGGGTTTGCACCTTCTTCTCGGTAACCGCTTGGTAGGCCAGCGGGCTGCTCTGGCCGGTGCCGACGGTGAAGACAGCGTCCATCGCGATGGTCCAGGGCGTGCCGTTGCCTGACAGGTCAGTGATCCAGCTATCGATCCGTGCTAGCGACTGGTAGCGGTCCAGTGCCTTGAGCATTGCCTGCAATAGCTCGCGGATCGTTTGGCGCTCGCGGAACTCCTTGACCAGCGTGATGGTGTAGCGATAACCGAAACCCAGGCCGATCTGGCGCAGGTAGAGCGGCAGCGGCGCGATCTGATAGCTGATCTTCGAGGCCTCGATGGCGATGAACCAGGCGCGCTTCCAGTCGGCGCGCTCATCCTCGCGTACCTTGACGAAGGCAATGGCCGCCGAGAGCTCCGGGAAACCGGGTATCTGTACGGTCCCTTCCCCGGCGAAACCTTCTTGGGTCGTGCTGTCGTAACGGTCTACGCGACCGGCGATGCGAAAACCCTCTGGCGACGAAATATCGACCCGTAATCCATCGAAGTAGATCTGCGGCAAGCCTTTGCCACCGGCTGGCATCCCGATGTACATGGCATGGAAGTCCAGCTTGGCTGACAGGATGTCGCCGATATCGGCAAATTCGCATTGGCCACCGATGATGATTGCCGCGGTCGGGTCCTTGAAGCCAGCGAACTTCGGATGGAAGCCGATGGAGCGGACCGTCATGCGGAATAGCTTGAACACCTCGAAGGTCTTGGGTTGCTTGAGCTCAACCACCAACTGCACATTTTCGATGAAGCTGTCCGAAAGCGGAGCGCGGATGAACTCGATGCGGATCGACCTGAAATCTGCCAGCAGCCCGGTGGTGAACTCGTTTTCGTCGGGGCTGAAGCAGGCGGAACCGGTGATCTCGAAGTAGAAACTCCGGTCGCCGTCGGCGCCGCTGCTGTAGTGCAGGCCAAGTTGTTCAAGCTCGAACTTGAAGCGCGTGCCACGGGAGAGAATCGGCTGGCCCTTGTTGCCTAGTGTGCAATCGAGGTCGGCAAGCTCAATTGAGTTGCCTGTCTGTTTCAATGCCAGTATCAGCTTGATCGGCGTGTTATCGAGAATATCGGGTAACGCACCGTCACCGTGGATGGTCAGGTAATCGAGCTTGCTGGCGCGAATTCTCAGACTGGCCTGCTCCAGCGCGAACGACTTGCTCAACCCCTTCAGGCGCAGAGGGCCAGGGATCAGTGCGGCCTCCAGGTCCAGGCCGCCGGGCCCTAGGCAGAAGCTATCGACTCGGAAGGCAAGGCTGTCGCCCCCGAGGTTGTCGTATCGAATCACCAAGTCGCAGTCGTCGAGCAACGTCAGCATGAAGCGGCCGCCGTCGAGGGTCAGCTTGAAGACGTCCATCCTCTTGGGTATTTCTGGGGTGGGAGGTGGCGCAGGCTCTTGATGCTTCGGCTTGCGTCTGAGCGCTGTGAGTTTCAGGCCGAAGAGCGTGATTTCCGTGCTGAACTCGAAATCGTCGGGCGCGGCGTCCAACGGCGCGGTCAAGGCCCAGGGGGGAGTGGTATCGTCACACTCGATGCGAAACGCCAGCTGCGCATCGTCGGCCACGCAGAGTGACAGGTCACGTGGATCGAAGCGCAGGATCACTCTGCCGGATACCAAAAAATCCGAGCCGAGGCGGAATGTCAGTTCGATTTGCAGGTCGAACCCCGTCACCCCCTGCGGTTGGCAGATACTGGCGATTCGGAACGACACCTTTTGATCCGCGTCGGCAGCGGTGCCGAACATCTTAAAGAGCTGCTCACTGGCAGCGATCTTGACTCCCAGCCGCCAGCCATCGGAGGTAAACGAGGGCGACTGAAACGCGTCGAAGGCCAAAAGTGCCGCTGGCATACGGATTTTGGCCGGTCCAGGACAGCCGGGATCGGTTCCCGTTGGCGAAGGCTCCTGGAAGTTATCAAGCAGCGATACGAGTGGAGCAGCGTCTGGTGGAACAACCTGAAGGAAGCGGGGCACACTGCCGACACGCCAACCGAGTGTGCGGATCGCCAGGGGCGTAGCACCGGCATGGCCCAGCGCAACAGTGAGATAGGGTTGGTCGCCCTGACCTGAAGTGTCTGTCATCGGACCGGTTTCTGCCACCTGACGGGTTTCGTTGCCGGCTCGGTCAGTCAGTGAGAATCCGAGGCGGGCGACAGCGATAGCGGGCAACGCTTGTGTGGGATCGGAAGTCCATGTCGGGAAGAACACCAGATGACTGACACTACCACCCTTGTCCTGCTCGGCCCCCAGAACAATCGCCTGCTCGACCGGTCGCGCGATGGTCAGCTCCAGGGCCGCCAGCCGGTGGCGCACAGCTTGCGGTGGCGGTGTGTCGTCGACACCAGTCGAACCTTGTTCCAGAGGAATCGGGAATGCAATCATCTGCCCTGTGGTAGGCAGATTCAGGCACCCGTTTTTTATGGAGGATGCCAGTGGAGCAACCTGTTGTGCCAAAACCGTGAGGGGCGCGTTGACCGATTTCCAGTCGAGCCGCAATTGTCGGTCGCTGCCTGAACTGATGATCTCCAGTGCAAAGAGGGTTTGCGCCTCGTCAGCCCCTAGCGAGCCAGCAGGCTCGTCACCCAGCAGGTCATGGGCCAGCGCCTTGAGAAAGCGCGCGCCGGCTTGACGCCAGGCCAGGAATAGCCGCGGCCCTTCACTGAAGTCACCTTCCAGGAAGGTCATGCCGTAGTCGTTGGGGGTTCCGCTGACGGGGGGCGGGGCTGCCTTCAGATCCGCGGCGAAACTCAGAGCTGGGACTTTGAAATTGCTGTATGCACTCGCAAAGGGCTCCGGAACGTCTTCGAACAGAGCCGGGCCGGCGAGCAGCGTATCGGTCATCACCTTGGCGTCGCGAACCAGCAGGCGCAGGTCCGTCGTGTGCATGGCACTCTTGCCACCGCCCTTGAGCGCGCTTGAAATCTGCAGGTCACCGATCTCCAGCAGCAGCTCGAAACAGCCGCTGAAGCCACCTTGTGGACGATTCTTGGCGAAATAGCCGAGGCGGACCCGCCAACAGGCCGCGCTGAGCGTGAGTACATCGAACGGCAGGGCGAAGTCGCAACGCTTGACTGCTTCTTGCGGATTTCGTGGGTAATACTTCTCGAATACGGTCACCACCAGCTTGTATTGGCCAGTGCTGTCCCACTCGAGGTTCAAAGCGCCGCCCACGTCGAACTGCGAACCGCTCCAGGTCACGAAGAAGTTCGTCGCGGCGACACTRATCGTATAGGTGTCCGCGGTGTTCGGATGCACGCGCAGGTACTTGTACTGTGCATCGATACCCAGTGGCATACTCAGGTTTACAGGCCGGTCCAGAGTCCAGTTGGGCAATGAAAGCTGGATTTCGTCTGGCAGCTTGAAGTTAGTCAGTTTTGCGAACCAGTTGGTCAGTCCGTCGAAGTGGAACAAGGAATCGGCGCTTTCGAACAGGCTCAGACTGGCCCAGTCCATGGACAACCCGAAGGTGGGAACATCGATCTTCAATTGCAGGTTGGGGATACCGAGCTCGCCCATGTTGGGAAGTACGGCGGCCAGGTACGTGCAGATTTCAGCTTCGACAGTGGCGTCGGCTTCGATCTTGACGCTCGATGTTGAGTCAACCCCGCCGGCGCCTGCCTTAGCCTGGATCGCCCAGCAGGCGATGAGGCTGAAGCAGGGTGCCTGCACGCTCCAGTCGCCGCCAGGTGGCCGGGGGCGCAGCACCACCTTGATCGAGGCCAGGGTGGCGCTGCCGGCGGCATGGAACGACAGGCCGGCGATGCCAAGTTCGCGTATTTCCGCTGGATCGGCACCACCCTGGGGGTTGTTGAAGTCGAGCTCCAGGGTGACGACCCGGGTGAGATTGTCGTACGTAAAACCTGCGTTGAGGTCGTCGCCCGTCACCGCAAACGACACGGAAGAACGCTGCGTTCCATCCTTATCAGCCACCGAAAAGGCAATCCGTTGGTTGCCGCCAGGATCTTGCACCTCGATCTTCAGGCTCAAGCGAGCCCAGGTATTGCCAATCAAAACATCCGCAGGTGAGCTGAAGAGTGCTTCCATGGTCTGTGCATTCGTCGAGTGGTTAGGCGCCCTGAGAGATCAGGGCTGTGCAGGGGGCATTCCGCCGTCGGCAACAGCCGAGCAGTTCACCCGCTTGGCCAGCGGTCTTCAGCGATCTTTGCCGGATTGGTCTGTTGCCCAGGGATGACTTCGGTGCTGTTCAGCTCGAACGGGGCGCGGATGGCTTTGTTCTTGTCATCGTCCATAACGAACCTGCAAAGCTTGCGAGGAGGTCGTCGCAGTTAGGTAGGAAAGCTAGGAGTGGTTAGAGGTTTTGGCAAGTTTTTAGCCGTGATTGAAGAAGGTCGGTATCGGAGGGGCGCAACGGTTGAGAGTCTTTTCATTTGTGTAGCGTCGCAGGTTGTTACTTGCAGCAATTGCTAATCCCACATGGGGTGCTAAACCTATCCAAAGCTCATGCTGAGGGATAACCCATGATTGCCCAACACGTACTGCAGTTGATCGCACTTGGCGCCATTGCGGGGGCTTTTGGTCAAGGATTGCGCGTAATAGTCGGAGTCAAAAAGGCCAATGACGAGGCCAGTAGTCAGGGAAAATCGCTTCGTGAGAAAGGCTTTGATACGTCTCGCATGTTTTTTAGCCTGTTTATCGGATCTATCGCCGGAGGTATTGGCATCTTCACCCTCACGGGTTTTTCGGATGAGGTGGCCAACAACATCACGATGCAAATGTTCTTCGGTGTTGTAGGCATCGGCTACGCTGGGACGGATTTTATTGAAGGGTTTATTCGAACGCAGCTTCCTAAAACTAGCGAAATGTATACCGAGAAGGTTTCGATTGCGCGTTCGATGGCAGCTCCCTCTGCGACGCCGATTTCCACGTCCGCGCATGACGCTATTAAGCAGTAAGCGATCCACCGTCCTCACGGTTGGCGGCCAATGAAGCGGATTTAGTCAGGCGTTACCAGCCGGCAGTTTCACGGTAGCAAGGCTTCGTAGTCTTCCACCGACAAGGGCTGCGGCAGTCGCGCCAGTACATGGCGTAACCACGCATAGGGTTCCTGGCCATCGGCTTTCGCGGTCTAGATCAGGCTGTAAAGTTGTGCGCTGGCGGTGGCGCCTTTTGGGGGGAGCGCTGAATAGCCAGGCCTTGCGTCCGATGACAAACAGCCTGATCGCACGTTCGGCCGGGTTGTTATAGATTGGCAGGTGCCCCGGCTTCGACGTAGCGCGCGAGCTTGATCCAGATGCTGGCGACATAACTCACAGCTTTACCCAAGGCGTTTTGAGCCGTAACCAGGGGCGCCGTTTTCTCCCGTATGCAGTACAGGCACGCTGCGCTCCTGGCGAACAGCCAAACGCTCGGTATCATCCCCATCCTTCACGTCGCGCTCACGTCGTGCACGGCACGCCCGGTCTTGCCCTTGGGTTGCACTTTCTGTGCATCGATTAACTCGCGCCGGGCATGGGCCCAGCAGCCCAGGCGCTCGATGCCATCCCGCAGGGCGATGGCGTTGTAGCCAGCATAATCGTCTGTCATGACTTGGCCACGATAGCCCTGGAGCAAGCGCACGGGCACGTCTTGCCCGCGGTTGGTTGCGTAGTCGAGCAGCACCACCGGGTACCCGGGCGGCCCGCCGGTTTGAACCCGCATCCAGGATTGGCTGCTGGGCTCCCGACCTCCCTCCTTGAGCAACCGCCCCCCGGGTTTCGTCGCACGGGATGAGACGTCTCACTGGGCGCGGAGGGTTTACGCCAACCAGTACCTAGTGATGTTTGCATCATTCATGGGAATCGTTACCCTTAACTATGTGACCGCTCCCGTTCAGACGAGCCAGAGGTCATCTGGGCCCAGATAGCTGAGGGCTAGTTGTCCGCTCTGTGGTATTACAGTCGCCCGTAAAACACCACCGCGAGCCGGGTTTAGCAGGTGAGACAGAACACCCAAGGTTAATCCCTCGGCGGAAAGAACGTGCGGCAGGCCTTCCCAGATATGAAGAGATAATACCGAATTAGGCGGTGGGGGTTCAGCGTGCCAAAGAACGTTGGCCGTATAGTAACGTTCCGCCCAAGTTCGACTGTGAGCGGGGACGGATTCTTCGGTAAAGCTGAGCCACAGTGCTCTCGTTTCAGGTGTCGGCCAATCGTGTTGGACTGACGAAGCGACGACTTGGGGAGATTGGAGCCACACCCGTAGTTCATGTGCCGTTGTAAACGCAGCCCCTGTATCGTTGACCGCTTTGATGGCGGCTAACCGCGAATTAAATCCGGCTTGCATAAGTATCGATGCCGACCTATTCATTGTGCCAGTCTCGACTGCTGGCATAACGAGGCCAAGCTCGTAGTCGTCCAAAGCAAGGCCGAAATCTCCAACCACGTCTCCATTCGCGGCAGCGCGGACACGCAACGCTTCCATCGCCCAAGGCAGGCGGTAGACGAGTCCCCCTTCGATGAATTGCAGGGCGTTCCCTTCCTGGCCAGCAATCAGAGCGCTCAATGATTCACCTAGAAGCCAAGAGCGCAGGATTTCTCGCCAGTTGGCAGGGAAGGGATCGGGCGCGAATGGATAGAACGTGAATACCCGCTCTGCGATTCCTGCTATGGCTCGTATGGCTGTCTCGCTATCTCCGATAAGCAAGGCTCCATTAGCCTCGATCAGTAATGCGTTAGCTTCTACTGCAACGGCGTCTAGCGATTGGCCAGCCTCCAAGCCAAGACCTGCTAGGTAGTAGCCTCGGCGAGTCGCAGCAGTAGAGCGAGCCCAAATATAGTGGCTTCGGGCCAAAAACGCCGACTTCATTATGGCGCGCGACGGCTCGTCTAATTGCATGAGACGTCTTTGCCAGAGCGAAGATTGTAAGATCGCGTCGAGTGCGGCTTCGATCCCTTCATCCGGCACATCGGAATCGCCGATCAGACCGAGTATCGCAGTGTCGAACGTCGCAATATTCCGCTCCCAATCCTTCCGAGCACGATCCTCATTTGCCAGTTTCTCACCAACTACTACCGGAAAAGTCCAGGCAACGGCGTTGTTCACGACATACTCCATAAGCTGGTTAAAGTCGCCTCCTATCCGTTTGTGCATACGCAACAGCAGCGAGCTGAGAAGCATGACTAATCCGCTCTCCATATCGCGTGCGCCTTTGTTCTCGATCAGCTCGACCCATTCATTGTGTTTCTGGTTTCGCCGATCTTCGAATATCGGAAAGAGGACGAGACCCTCTACATCGATATAGGCGCGACCGGCACGACCGATAATGTTCTTAAATTCCGATATCTTGATCTTCTCACCGTGTCTATACAGTGAATGCATCACGATCGCTGTGGCAGAAAGGTTCAATCCCTGCGCTAGCGTTGGCGACGAGATCGTAATGCGCAGGCTGCCTCTACGAAGCAGGTGCTCTACTTCCTTACGGTAAGCCGTGGGCAATGCCCCGTGGTGCAGCGCAACGCCGAGTCGCAGGCATTTGAGGATGTCGCTATCTACACCCAGCCATTCTGTACCAAGGGCAATCGCAGTCTGCAGCACGGCCGGATCGACTGTGAGTAAGGATCGCAACGCACCACGCTCGTGAAGATCGACGATGATCTTCGCAAATGGCTCGACACTGCGTCGCTCAGGACAGTAGATCAAGACTGTCTGACCATCCTCAACAAGGCGCCAAGCCGTAGCGAGGCTTAGCTCTTGCTGGTCATCGGGAAACAGACGCGTGCGCGGCCTCTTTGGCGACACGAAAAGTTGAGGGACGCTACCGGTTATGTAGCGAGGTACGAATGGACGTTCATCACCTACACGGAGATTAAGACGCGCTGTTGGGCTACTCCAAACGACCTCGCCGAAACGCAATCGGGTTGGACGCCAGTCACCCTTGATCGCGCTGCCCGGTTGATCGCGTCGAAGCCATGCTGAGAAATCCTCCATTTGTTGACCGTCGGGTAGGATTGCTGAGAGGCAAACGATCCTGCGTTGCTCTGCGTCCGGCCGCCGGAGTAAGCGTTGAATCTGCACTTCATAGCGAACCTCACGTTCGCCCGGGCCGATCATATGTCCCTCGTCGAAAATGAGCAGGCCGACATCGTTTAGCAGGGCGGGATCATTGCGTAGCGCAAAATCGATCTTTTCCGGAGTGGCGACAACGATGTCGCGCCCCCGGATTGCATCCTCATCGAGATTCGATACGCCAACGCTGCCATAGAGCGCGGAGATTGTTTTGCCTAATGGGCCGAAGGTTCGCTGCAGCGTGGTCTCAGTTTGGGCTGAAAGGGCACGAAGGGGGGTGATGAAGACTACGCGTTTTCCAGCAGCCAAGCAGCGGAGGATGCACAGTTCAGCGATGCGTGTTTTCCCGGCGCTTGTAGGAAGGGAAACGACAAGATTGTCCGTTTGATCGATAGCACGGGCGGCAGCCTCAATCTGTGATGGCCAGAGATCGATCTCAGCTTTAGGACGGCGACTCAGAGAGGCGATAAAAAGTTTACGTAACTCCACCCACCCTGGTGCTGCGCCCCCCGCCGATATCAGAGGAAGCTTCTCATGAAAGGTGTTTGACCAGAGGTCGGACAGCAGATGGATTGCTATGCGATGAGCCCACCACTGAGGAAGGAGGTTGAATTCAGCGCAGACAGCTAGATTCTCTCTCAGGCGTGCAACTGCGCGGTCTACAAGCTCCTGCTCACCCCTATCGAGAGCCAACATGTAGGTAGCGAGTGCGCCGAAGAAGTTGTCGGTGAGGGCTAGGTCTAAACCCTCAAACAAGTAGTCATGGCCATCGCGGTCGATTTCGGGGGCGCCTTGCGCCATTCGCTCTTGTATCAGGGCCGTGATCCTTACATCAGATCCTCGACCACTAAGGCGATAGCCGTAAATAAGCGTCTGAAGGCCGTTTATGTCGCGACGCATTAGAAGAGCTAGCGCTTGTTCAAGCGGAGAGAAGTTTTCCTCATTGGCGACTATCGCGAGGAGTGAGTAAGCGCGCGCCGAGAGATGAGCAAGATGATAACTCGCGGCCGCCATAACGAAATGAAAGTCTCGATCACTCTCCCTACGATCACCTTTTGCCATCACTGCTTCAAGTGCAGTTGCTGCTTGTACGAACGCCAAGCGAGCTTGGATTGGATCGCCATCCATCTCGAGTAGGCGCAGACCTAGACCGAGCAAGCCATACGCGTAACTGTGCAGTTCGAAGCTAAGCTGCGTGCCAAACGCGGGAGCGCCCGCAGGTAGAATGCCGTCCCGCCAAATGATTGCCCTTGCCTGCCCCTGCGCGATCAATCTGCCTCGAAAGCCGGGTGCTGACGCGGCCTCGATCGCGGCGATGATCGCATCGCGACTAGTTGCCATCGGCGATCACACGGTCATAAACGGCGCCTACGAAGGCCGCATGTTCATCCACCTGGAGCCCTACGGCCCATTGGTTTATGGTGCCAGGATAGGCCTGGAGTGATTGGCTAAGCATCGCCCCAGGCGCGTTGCCGGAGAAGGTGAAAAGCAGATGCTGCACGTTCTCGAGAGGGATGCCGTGGCGCACCAATGCGTCATCAATGGCATCCACTAGAGGGATATTGTCGAGGTCAAGTAACCGCGCTGAAATGAAAGATAGTGCATGTGCAGATGGCCTTCCCTCATCTTTGTCTAGGCCTGCGCGCGCTTCGTTGAGTGTTTGGGCTCGCAGGTCAATTCGGCTCTTAGCTTCCGTTTTTAGGAACTTGAGGCGCAGGGTGGCTGGGTCGAGGAGCATGCCGATCACGTCGTCTCCGCGCATTGCCATATTACGGTGATCTTTCCAGCGCAGCCGTTTGATCGGCGCCCGATACCCACTATGAGCATTGATCCATTCGGTGGCGTAGATTTCACCCAGGTCACCTGAACGAATCTGAGGCGTTTGCGGCAACAGTCCATTAATCAAATGTGCGGCGCCTGTTTTACCCAATCGCGCTAGAGCATGAGCGATGCGATCCTCAGCCGCGTAGTGGGAGGGAATTGCTGCTGCGGAGAGCTCGATAGCGTTTTGGGCATCTGCGGCTCGCCCCCTCATGACTCGCACATAATGATTACCAACAGGGGTGTCGGCCCAATCGCACCAATCGTTGAATTGAACCATGTGTTTGTCCTAATCCTGTCAAAAGCAAAGGCCGTAAGCTTGGAAAAAGTATGAGGCTTTAGGCTTCTCGCCGTGCCTTATGGTCCAAGACCAGCGTAAACGCAATTTCTACTGAACTGTTGCTGGCGGCGCAAAAAACTGTCGTCCGAGCGGTGTTACGGGTGATCCCCCAGAAGTACCTTGATTCGCGATGAAAGCGGATGGCTCTAAGATAGTTAATCTGTCCGGGCCAAGCGGTGCTAATTGCACCCTTCTCAGGTATAAACGAATGCGGTGCCATCCTTGCCCGAGAAAGATAGGACGGGATAGAAGGCTGTCAAGGACGCTTATACCTAGTATTTACAAATGCTGGCGAGGAGGTTGTTTTGGTTTCAGGGACTGGATTGCACCGCGGATCGGAGTGGCGCCGCTGGGAGCCGCACATTCACGCTCCTGGCACGGCTATGAACAATCAGTTTTCCGGCCCGACAGCTTGGGAGGACTATCTTGCTGCTCTGGAGCGTGCGTCACCGGCGATCGAGGCGATCGCTGTAACTGACTATTATGTTACGGACACTTATCAAGAGGTCCTACGCCACAAGGCAGCTGGACGCCTTCCGGACACCCAGCTCATCTTCCCGAACGTTGAGCTAAGACTGGACGTAGCTACCGCAAAAGGTGGGTTCGTCAACCTTCACCTTTTTGTGAGCCCAGAAGATCCTGATCATATCGAGGAGCTCCAACGGCTTTTGTCGCGCCTGCAATTTAACGTGATGCGCGACCGCTTCGATTGCACGCGAGCTGACCTCATCCGACTTGGCAAAAAAGCAGACCCAAATATTACGGACGACCAAGCAGCATTGGCTTACGGAGCGAACCAGTTCAAGGTCAACTTCCAAAAACTGCGCGAGGTGTTCGGAGAGAGCGAGTGGGCAAAGAAGAATATTCTCATTGCCGTTGCGGGTGGAGCAAACGATGGAACCTCCGGAGTGCGTGAGGCTGCGGATCAGACTATCCGACGTGAGATAGAAGGCTTTGCCCATGTTATTTTCGCTAGCAGTGCCGCCCAGCGCGAATTCTGGCTTGGTCAACGTCAGCTAAGCCGCTCAGAAATTCGTGCGCTATACGGAGGCCTCAAACCCTGCCTACATGGCAGCGACGCTCATAAGCTGGAAGAAGTTGCCAATCCGTTTGGAGATCGTTTCTCTTGGGTTAAGGGTGGTCTTGAGTTCGATGCACTGCGCCAGGCATGCATCGACCCAGAGGGGCGAGCCCATGTTGGAGCTGAGCCTCCAGCCTCAGCGACGCCTTCACAGGTTATTTCTCAAATCGAAATCCTCAATGCGCCATGGCTAACGACCCCCGTCATTCCACTGAATCCTGGCCTCGTCGCAATTATCGGTGCGCGTGGCTCGGGCAAGACTGCCTTGGCCGACATGATCGCAGCAGGGTGCGACTCTATTTCTGATGAGGTTTGGGCTGCGGATGAGTGGGCGAACCCTTCGTTTCTCGTTCGGGCGCAGCCCCTGATCGGCGATAGCAAAGTTAAGTTAAGTTGGGCGGCGGGGGAACCGAGTGTTCGATCACTTAACGGCTCAGACGCTAACGGTCCTTATGCTTATGAACGAGTACGCTATCTGTCACAGCAATTTGTGGAGGAGCTCTGCTCGTCTAGTGGGCTTACTGACGGGTTGTTACGTGAGATCGAACGCGTGATCTTTGAGGCTCATCCCGACGAGGGACGTGACGGCGCATTAGATTTTGAGGAATTGCTTGAACAGCGCGCGACGCGGCATCGTCTTGCCCGTGAACGTGAAGCAGAGGCGGTTGCCCAAATTTCTGACCGAATCAGCATCGAGTTAGAAAAGGAGAAGGTAGCTGCGACCTACGAGTCCAATGCGGCTCAGAAAAAGAAGCTTGTCGACGCTTACACTACTGACCGCGCCAAGCTAGTGTCCCCCGGTAGCGAGAAACGTGCTGCGCGCCACACTGAGCTGGCGAGTATGGTGAATACCCTTCGTACAAAGCTACGGCGTTTCACAGGGCAGCGGCAAACCTTTCTCGCCCTCCAAGACGAGGTAAAAGATCAACGCCGCAACCAGGCACCAGAGACGCTAAGACAGGCGCAGGCTCGTCATTCCAACAGCGGCTTGTCGGATGAGCAGTGGTCGGAATTCTTATTGGACTACAAGGGACCTGTTGACAGAAATCTCGCCGACTTCATCAAGTGGGTTGACGATAAGATCGCAGCTGTAAAGGGAACGGCTCCGGGTCTCGGCGAACCCAGCACGCCCTATTTTCCCGATGATACCGATCTGAGCACGCTCTCGCAGGCAATGCTCGATGCAGAGATGACACGATTGGAGAAGCTTGTGAGCGCCGATAAGGAGACTCAGCGCCGCTACACCGCTCTGTCCGGTAGCATCGCGACCGAAACCGCAGCGCTCCAAATCCTGACAGATAAGCTAAAGGATGCTCAAGGGGCGAAGGCGCGGGCCAAAGATCTGCAATCCGACCGTGAGGAGGCCTATGGGCGAGCATTTGACGCCCTTATCGCTGAGCAGTCGGTGTTGGAGGCCCTATACGCTCCGTTAATGGTACGACTGTCCAAGGCATCGGGAACGTTGAAAAAACTATCTTTCTCTGTCGTGCGCATTGCTAATGTGGAGCAATGGACTTCAGTTGCTGAAGACGGATTAATCGACCTCCGAAAGAGCGGTGCATTTCGGGGTAAGGGTACGCTTCTGCAAAAGTCGAACGAGGTCCTCAAAAGTGCTTGGGAAACGGGTGACTCAATAGCAGTTTGTGCCGCAATGAAGGAGTTCCGGCGCTTGTATCAGAAGGAACTGCTTGATCACGCACCTGTACCGCAAAACGACCAAGCAGAATTTCGCGCTTGGTCGAAGCGATTCGCGCAATGGCTGTTCAGTACTGACCATATCTCGATCAGGTATGGTATTGAGTACGACGGGGTTGATATCCGAAAGCTGTCTCCGGGCACGCGAGGGATCGTCCTGCTATTGCTCTATCTGGCACTGGATGATAGCGACAACCGTCCTCTAGTGATCGATCAGCCTGAGGAAAACCTGGACCCGAAGTCGGTTTTTGATGAACTGGTCCACCTTTTTGTTGAGGCAAAAGCGCATCGTCAGGTGATCATGGTGACGCACAATGCCAACCTCGTCATCAACACAGACGCCGATCAGATCATCATTGCTGAGTCTGGGCCGCACCCACATGGCGCGCTGCCTCCAATCACCTACCGGTCTGGCGGTCTGGAGAATGCGGACATCCGTAAAGCCGTTTGCGATATTCTCGAGGGCGGCGAAGGAGCGTTTCAAGAGCGGGCGAGGCGTCTACGGGTGCATCTGGATAGGTAATTATTTCCGTCCAGCTAAGTCACCTTCCGAACTCCGGCATTTAGGGCGATGGTGTCCGCGTATTTATGCGGACACCATCGCCCTTTTCCACCCAGTTAGCTCATTTCAAACGGAGTGTTCATGTCGGGTTCCATGATCAAGCTATTGCCCAGGCGTGTAGCGGGGGCTGTGCTCTTAAGTCAAGCCTCCGGGATTGTCATTGCTCATACTTCGACAAGTGCGAGAAATGGGTTGTCTGGCGGAATCGGTTCTAGAAGTGACGTCGGCTCGGCAATCAGATATCCCTTCAAGGTGCTTCTCTTCCTAGGGCCCTGCACTTGGCATGCCCAGATGTTTAGGCCATTGTCTCTCTTTCTGTGGACCTTCAGTTTCTCAAACTGCTTTTGCACCCATCGCCATTCCTCACCTGCGGAATCGGCCCCTAGTGAGATGCCCGGAAACTCCTGAACGTAGCGCTGAAAAAGGCCAGGCGTGACCAGGAACACAGTACCGCCCACCATATGGATTTTAGCCTTGCTGTCATTGATGATCAGCTTGTGGCTCAGGATGCCTTCCTTTACCCAATTCAGGAATGCCTGGCCTGGGTTATCCGATGGACGCGTTGAAGTATCGTCAGCACTTTCTGACAGTGAATCACTGGTCTCAGGCTCATCCAACTCGAACATGTTCAGCAACGTGCCGAGGTAATCGGCATCCTCTACCGTCAAGGTATCCGGCTGCGGTTGACTTTGACCTGATCTTGCACGGACTGTCTCGAGCGTTGGTGTTGATACTGGGGTGTCGGTTGAGTGGTCATGGGCCGCAATGCTCACCGTTCCGCTGAAAGTCTCGGGCCGGTCTTCGTTTCCCCAAATCAGTGCCGGCTGAAGACGCAGAAAGGTGAAGCTCTGCTGCCAATTTTCCTGTGTCACAAACGCAGTCCAGATGGCTTTGCCTTCCGGCGTGGACTCAACCAATCCATGTGACTGCAGCTCGTCGAACACCGCAATGTTGGAGGAAGGAATGCCCTCTATCGCTTGCGACAGCAGATAGGCCCGTAGCTTGTCCGTGACCGTCTTGCTGACCAGCCAGAGTGCGTCCTGGGTCAGCCATCCCGCGGCACCCGGCTGGTTGAGTTTCAGCTCGTGCTGAACCAGATGACGTAGTCCGCTGATCAAGTGATGTTGCAGCGAATGAATTGGTGCTTGCAGCGCCTTGCTCGGGTTACCGCCAATGTTCTGCGCAGTGGAAACACGGTCGGCTTGAATGACCAGCTCACCCAGCACGCCGGCGCGTTCGTACTGACCGGCCAGGACATACAGCAAGCTGGCCCACAGCGACGGAAATCCACTGAGCCAATCGAGGATCGGGCGGTCGAGAATCTGGGTGTAGAGCAAGCCGGTTGCGGCGCCGTGCAGGTGATAGTCGCGACCTTTGACATAGCGAAAACGGTAGGGCTGATCCAGGGGGCCGTGCCAAGGATGCCAAAGACGGCCATCCTGACGTTCGACCTGCAGGTCCACGGCGATCTTGCCGATGTCATGGAGCAGGGCACCATAGGCGATGCCGGCGGACCAGGCATCGGTCTGGGCGGCTTGGTCTTCGGGTGCGGCGCCGGTGGGAAGCAGATACGACTGACGCAGTTTCAAACTGCAAGCGACCAGTTCCAGTCCATGGTCGAGCATGCCGCCAAGATAAGCATGGTGGTGCGTCTCGCTGGCTGGGAGTTGCTGGACCTGTTCGGCATAGCGATGGATCGGATTTAAATAGAGTTGGATGAACTGCGCGTGAGAGAGGGCAGTGTACTGCCAGATACGATCGAGCAACTGGCGGCGGTGCTCCGCTGCTAACAAGCTGTGGGCCGACTCGATGGGCAGGTAACCTTCGGCGACGCTCACGCTCGGTGGCGGAGGGAACTTCTGCCTTTTGTGGCGAAACAGACTGAGCATCGTGACCTCCGGGAAGTGGCGGGGTCAGTGGCCTTTTAGCCTTTTCGGATAGGGCTCTTACCCTTGAGTCCCCATTCCCTTTCAACCCTTACCCGTCCTTTTGGCTTGGGTCCCTTTGTGCGGCAATCGGAATATCGATACGGCTAGGCGTCGTTTTGTTGGGGCTAGTACGGCAAAGACAAGAGTCGGTACACTGCGGTGCATATTTTTTGGGTCTTGCCATGAACCTCACTGACGCCACGCTCGTGCTGCTGCTCGCGGCACGTATCCATGGAACTGACGAAGCCGTCCGGGCCTCGGCGAAGAGCGTGGTCAAGAAGTTGCCGCGCAGTAAACGCGATCTGATCTACAAGGTAATCGACAGCCGGAGTCCGCTCGAGCTGGTGGATTTTCTGGCGCAGAATCTGGATGCGGAATGACAGGCTGCGGGTGTGCGCCCATCCCTGACCCATTGCATCAGAGTCCCGCGACATGGGTTTTCTGGGCGCAGAAAAAAGGGCCCAACTCGCGTTGGGCCCTGTGATGCGATTGCAATGGTGAGTTAACGATCAAACTCCATCGTTCATGCATCGTGAGTCATCCATTACCACCTGCTTCAGTTGCTGCTCCAGGTTGAATACATACTCCGAGGCGCTTCGGGCCTGACCACTGGCGCGAAAGATCGCGCGTTTGTCAGCCTGGAGTAGGCCTAGCCAGGAGTCGATGTAGCCCTCGTGCCGCAGTTGCCCCTGGATACCGGCGTAGGCACATAAAAAAGCAGCGCCCATCTCGGCGACCAACTCCTCAAACGCGTAGCCTGGCGAGCCGAATGGACAGGCTGACGTCAGGCCTTCGCGCTGCAACCGAGCTTGATGCCCGGTCCAGTGCGTCAGCTCATGAAGTGCCGTGGCGTAGTACCCGCCTTCATCTTGAAATTGTGCTTTTGTCGGCAGTTGGATGAAATCCCTGATCGGATGGTAAAAGGCTTCGTCGGCAGGTCGATGAACGATGCGTGCACCTGAACTTAACAGCAGGTTTTCCGCGGCGCTGTTGGGCTGGAAGGGATCAGTCTGTTCCGTTTCGAGCAGGGTTTCATTGAGCATTTCGAGCCCCTCCGTTTGCTCGATGTTGAACAGAAAATGTGTTCTGAGAATGCCGAAGTAAGCGACCTTGGGCTGACCATTTTCGTCGAGTACGGGGAGACCTGACTCTGTCTGTTCCTCGCGCTCCATCGGCTTGTAGAGTACTGCCAGAGTGCTGTGCTCACCCTTACGGATGTGCCCCCCGGCCTTTTTGGCCTGGTTGAACGTCAGCCAACGGTCTTGAGTGAACCCCTGCAACCTGGCCTCGGCCCAGAGCAGCGGTAAATTGATGCCCGAGTAGGGACGACGCGTGATTGCGTTGATGGGATAGGGTTGATGACGGATGTAGGCGGAGCCATTTGAAGACCAGGGTTTGATCCAGGGGGTAACGCCTTGGTCCAAAGCTTTAACGATCTTGTCTGTCACGTCTTGGTAGATATCGCGCATGGCAATTTCCTCGAGAGAAAACCGAGGAACGCCGTGCCCGTCGGGGAGGGTTCCCCGGTTGGGTGATGTGCTGGTTTGATGCAGGTCTTGTATGCCGTCCGAATGTGGAGGTGGGCGCCGCCGATTGCGCTTAGCGCTGGTGTTCTCCTGCAAGCGCTATCAGCAAGACGCTAGGCTGACCCGGTTCTTGAAGTAGGCTGAGACTCAATTGCAGCAACGGGTCGTGGTCGAAGTGATCGGTTGGTTCAATGTGGACTACCTCGAACAGCACATAGGGCTTTTGTGGATAGGCCAGGTGGGCTTCGAAGGCTGCGCGCAATACGTGGCTCAACCGATCAACCTGTAGCTTCTCAGCGTAATCGGATTGATCGAGCAGTATTGCGCGTTGCCACGCGCCAGGGGTGAACACGATGGCCAACCGAAGGGTATTCAGTGTTTCCGGTGTAAGTGAGTCGGACATGGTGTGCCTCCGTTGAAAACGCGAAGAAACCTGTCCCGTGCGGGGAAAGATTTCCCCGCTGTGGGTTGAAGAAAATCAAGAGGGCTTACCTCACGAGTAGAGCTCGAAAGGCGCTCAGGAGAGCAGTAGGCGTTCATCACCGTAGAAACGGTCACCGTGCGAGCTACCGAACGCTAATCGCACTTGGGGAGAACCATCACCGAAGTGACGTAGTCTTGAAGGCTCTGGCTACCTGGGCAGGTGCTGTCGATAACAGCGATCCGTACCTTGTATTTAGCCGGACGACTGATATGGGTCAATCACTGTAGAGACGCTGTTTCACGGGGCTTGTCTTCTGTCTTCCAGTGAAGATTTTTCGGCTGGGCATACTGATAAACGGTCAGGCACGGGCCGTTTTCAGTAGTAGGCTGTTACTCCTGTCTCAACCATGAAAACGCTCAGAAGAGGGCGAGACCATGCCGACGCAGAACCCTGTTCATATTTCCCACGCCCACCGCTGGGCATATACCTGTGGCATGTCGATAAAGCGCGGGTATCGCATACTGAAAGCATTCGAGACCCGTTTAGCTGAGCGCGCGATGGTGGCAGATGTGCCTGCGGGTAATTTACTCGTTCGCGGGAGCTTTCTGATCGCCAAGTTCACTATGGTGGGAGCGTTGCTTTTTGTAAGTTTTTGGCTGTTCTTGTCGTTGATGACTCTAATGGGTTTGTATTGGGTAATCGTCCATCGCCGACCCAACGCCTCAAAGGACTTTTACGGGGCTCAGGCATTCGGCGATCCTTATGGTGAGTACGAACTCAATCGTGCACCGGGACAGCCTGACCTGGACGAGCATTAGTGGGTTGTCGTTAGCTTTTTCTGATTGAAGTACCTGCAGAGATCAGAGCATCAGTACCTTTCGAACCTGCATTTTGTGCACTGAGTGTCCCTTTTCCTAGCATGCCTTCTGCTATGGAGCCTACGCTATATCCGGCCCAACTCATGGCGGCTAGAAAAACCATCGGCAGCACGATGAACATCGCCCCCATTACATACTCAATGACCTGCGTCGTGACCGTCCCATCCATAAAACCGGATGTGGGCAGCGATAACAGCACTTGATTGGACGCCGAAACTTGGTTGTACAAGGTATCGAGCATGCTGGAGTCGACCCAGCGGGCGAGTTCCCACCAGAAGCTCAGCATGTGCAGCGTGAACAGAGCGAACGTCACCGTCATGACGGTCTTCAACTGGTAGGTACTGACCAACAGAATCAGCGGCAAGCTGATGATGACGCCCATGATCAGAAAAGCCTGCACCATCGGTAGGGCGGCGCGTAGCGCATTCATTGCGGGAAAATTACTGAAGGAACCCAGTGCCAATCCGGTATTGGTGGCCAGGTTATTGAGGCCCTGATTGATCGAGCCGCCGCGGGCACTGGAGCCATAGTCCTGGTACACCTGTCCGGGCGACATGGACATCGATTGCTGGCGCGGGCTGACCAGCTCACGCAGGGTGGCATCCTCGATCTCGTTGCTCGAACGACCAGTCAACCAACCTTTCAGCTGAGTCAGCAGCGAAGGATCGACCTGCTCGATCAAGCGCTCACGCAATCCGACACCGCTAGCGCTCCACCACTGCTTGCAGGTGGGGTAGCCCGCGCCATTCTCCAGCCGAGGCAAGGAGACATCGCGGCTTTCGTCATACGGCCAGCTGACGCGCGGTGTGTGTGAGCGATCCGTATCGTAGTAGCCAGGCGTATCAAGAAAATAGCTTGAGCCGATCCAGGACGCATCATGACTTTGAGCCTTGTCCAACTGGGGACGGTTGGTGAACAGCCGGGAGCGAGAATAGCCATAGCAGTCGCGGGTGAAGTCGGCGACTTCTTGCAGCAGGACCTGGCTGTTGATGCGCGAACTGTCGATCTCCATGCGCATTTGTCGGATATCCGGTGCGCAGGGGATGGAAGCGGTGGCCGCCGCGGTTACCCCTTTGCTTAAGGCATGCACCAGAAACCACCAGATCGGCACGTTGGCAGATCGTTCGCCAATGGTGTTGAAGGTGGTCCCCCAAGCGGTTTCCGCTGGCCTGGCCACACTGGCACCGCAGCGCTGGCTCGACGCATCATCGAATGCCATTGACGTGAGGCTCAACGGAAAGACCGGCGCACAGCCGAACAACACGACGATGTAGGCCAGCCACAACCGGTTCTCGATCCGCGGCACTGAGAGCAGTCCCTTGTTACCTTCATCCGCGCCTTGCTGACGGGCCGACAGCCATTCTTGCAGGATGATTGCACCAAAGGGGGCGGCGAATAGCCCAGTGTCGGACAGGACGCTCCAGAGGCCGTTATTGATGATCCAGGCCAGCAGGGAGAGGTAAAACTCCAGGTAGCTGTTGGTGCTCATGAGCATGGTGACAACCTCACAATCGGGTGAACTCGACGCAGATGAAGAGTGCGAGCCCCATTGCCCAAATGCGCTGCACGCGCAGTCGATCCTGTGGTCGATGTCGGTAGCGCCGAAGCAGGTCCCACCAGAGCGCAAAGAGAGCGCCGTAGAGCAGGGCGCGCCACCACCGCAGATAAGGTCGTGCGGATTCGAATGCCTGCTGCCATGCCTCGAAACTACCCAGCGCAGTGCGGCCGATCCAGGCGACCAGTGCGGCGCTCAGGATCATCATCGCGGCAATCCTCAGACTCGAAAGCAAAGTGAATAGCGCTGAGCGTTTCATGGCTCACTTGCGCCTGGCGTCAGCGTCATTGAGTCGGCCCGGCTCAGGATCGCCTTGCTCGACGGTGCGCGAAGCATCAGCACCGCCGGCATGCCGATCGAGCACCAAGCTGGCGGTATTGGTGGCGAGCATCTGCCGGACCTGCAGCTCGGTTTGTAGCAGACGTATTTCGCGCTCCAGGGCGTCGATATTTTTCGTCAAAGCTGTCTGGGCTGGCTCGGCTGAAGCGATGTTCGGTTCGTGACTACCTGCCAGTAGGGTGCGCAGTAGCAGGAGCGCCTTATCGAGTACGCTGGACAGGGCCGTCTCGCTGGCCAGACGTCGCGCCAGCAGATCCTGGTCGGGATCGTCGCGCAAGGCTTCGATCACGCCACGGGTCACCGGCAGTATTGGGCTCGAGGCTTTAGCCAGATTGTCAGGGGTAGGCGGCAGTGAACCCGACAGCAGCCCTTGCAGGGCCTTGAGACGTTCGCTGTAGGCCTCCTGGATCAGCGGCGTCAATCCGCTGCCAGCGGTCGCACGCAGGGTTTCGCAGGTGTCGCAGGTCGCGACTTCGCTCTCGCCCAGCACGCGAACGGCCCATTCGGACTCCTCCTGGGGCGAAGCCCATGTGTGGCAAATGGCCCCACCCAAACAGTCGCTGCTACTGATCGACGCACTGTCATCCACCGTCCGGTTATGCAGCAAGTTGTAGCCCGCGCGCACTACGTCGGAGGTCACCCGAATGGGCGTCTGCCCATTACCTCCGGCCTTTGAACCGCCGACCCAGGACACCCCATTGTTGCCGTTATGGGCCTCGGTGTTTTTCACCGCAGCCACCGCATCACCGCCGGTTTGCTCCAGGTTGCCTTGCATTTCTTGGTTCTTGGCCAGCGCGCCCCAGCCGGCTTGACCGACCTTGTCCGCCATCTTTTCGGCCATGGCCTGGCAGGTCAGCTTGGAGCGGTCGAAGTCGATGCGCCCCTGCATCACCCCGTTACTCAGCAACTCATAGAGACCGGGGTTGGCGCGCTGGATGATCAACGCCGGCAGCGACATCACCGCTTGGGTCGCGTTCTGCATGATGCTGCCCATGATCTGCTGGAAACCTTCGGTCACGCCGTTCAGTTGGTTTTGCAGGGTGTTGGTGAGGCTCATGTTTCCGCACATCATGTTCGCTCGCCATGACCCGCCGACACCGAGACCACTGGGTCGGTAGAGCGAACTCGGTGAGCCGACTGCCGAGCCGCCACCGATGGTGTACATCACCCGGTCGTCGAGCACTTCGCCTTGAGTGCCCAGGCGGTAATCACCTTCGGCGGCGTCGGCATGCGTGGTCATGGTAAGCAGTCCGTAGAGCACCAGACTCATCGTGGCCAACCAGGGTCGCGCGCGAAGCCCGCTCATGAAGCACCGCCTTCGAAGTCGATACTAAACAGAAAGGTCTGCCCCTCACGTTTGCAGCAGCTATACGGACGCCATAGCGACCAGGCATAGGCGCCATCCGCGCTCTGTACCGAATCGCTGGGGAAGATGGCGCACGTCGGTTGAATTTGGGGGGAGAGCAATTGCCATTTGTGGGTTGATGCATCGTTTTCAACGATAGGACCAGGCGGCCAGTAGCCGTCGCGTGGTATGGGTGTGAGCGGTACATACACATGTGGTTGCCAGTTGCGGGTAATCACATCACCCGCCCGTTGCGCCATGACGGCGGCCGCCTTGAAATCGTCGGGCTGTACCAGAAAGCCCTGCCGGGGATAAACGTTGCCCCACATGTTTCCCAAAGCCTGACGACCAATTTCACGGATCCCCGGCATGAGCGACTCGGGGTAAAGACTTTCCGGAATGCCATGGCGCCAGGCCAGTGAGTCCAGGGTGCTCAGGTAGTAGGGCATGAACGCAGTTGCACCGCTGGCGCAGGCATAGCCGGATTGAGAAGCCAATTGCGTTGCGGCCCAGCCACCGGGATGGCCAATACCGTCGACGTTCTTGAAGCGGGGCAGGTTGTCGCGGCGGATGTTCGGCGTGATCAGGTTGCCGCCGCCTTCAGCTCCGCTGATGGGAGAGGAGAGTGTGGCCATCTCGGTCCAGGGATTATTGCCAGTGGTGGCGTAGCTCGAGACCACCAGCTCAGGAATGAAATGACGAACCTTGGTGGAGGTTTTGACTGTGCAGCCGAAGGGCGTGCAGAGGAGCCAGAAACAAATTCCGACGACCCTGTAGTCGAGACAGCTTGGAGAAAGCACGGAGGAAGTGATGCTGGCGGTGTCCAGCGCCACGCTTGGGCCGCACGCCAGCAGGATGCTCAGCGCCAAGGGACGTAGCTTTGTGGGCGGGACTGACGAGTAGGCAACAGGCATGATCCAGGCTCTTGGTGTATGGCCTGGGCAGGTTCGGTTAGGGACTGAAGACTGTCAGTGGAAATTATGAAGGTGGATCTATCGGGTTTGTGATACGTGAGACTATTATTTGACGTGAAGGGAACTGCGCAGGATATCGGGTTCCACAAGTAACTGATCTGCGGTAATTTCGAAAATATTGGCGAGCTTGCACAGGACCAACAGCGACGGATTACCCGTGCATCGTTCGATTTGACTGACGTAGGTGCGATCCACCTCGGCCATGAGCGCAAGCTGCTCTTGGGTAAGGTTTTTCACGCGTCGCATCAAGCGGATATTTTCCGCCAGCTGCAGACGAAGCTGTTCGTAGTCTTGAGTCATGCGCGCAAATTGCGCCTTGAGGGACTCTCAATCCACGGGATATAGTCTACATTGGCATTGATCTAGGCCATTTGATGCTCATGCCTGTTATCGAGCTTTCATTTGGCTTCGTTAAGCTTTTCGAAGCTGGGCCCAACGTCTAACAATAAATCAGAAATCTAGGGTGTGTATGGACGAAAACTACATTTCAATTCCTGCGGCGGATGGTTGCCCAAGTCTTCTGACACCTTGGGGCAACGAGTTTGCCTCGATGATCGAACGTGGCGTGCAATGTGCTCAGGCTTGGCTTGACACGCCCGGCGAGATTCCACTGTGGTGGGAACTGGCGCAAACACGCAAGACCCTTCCTGTCGGTGACTGCCAGGATGCTTTTGAAGCAGGTTTTTTGTTGAGGGTTCAACAGCGGCTTCAGCGCGGCACACGGATACCTGTATCGACTTGACCACCCGTTTACATTTAGCCAAGCCTGTCGCATTGGCACAGACCAGCAGGTTACAGTCCTGAGTCACTTGTGGTTTTTAGGTGCAGCGTTTTTGTCCCGATGTTTTGCTCTGCGACTCGCGCTGCCCTCGATAAAAAGCGAGCGGGCATCAGGTTGCGCAACGGAGCCCAGATATGTGGCAGCAACCCACCGATCTCTCTCATTTTCTGCGTGGGAAACCGCACCAGCATATCTTTTAGAGGGCACATCACGATGGTAAACAAACTCGATCTGCGTCAAGAAATGAAAAAGATGCTACGTGTAAAGACTGCCATTCTACTTCGCTCGCCAGGTGACTCCCTCGCAGACATCGTCGCTTCTGATCGTGAAGCGTTCTCGGGCATTCGTGTGTTGTTCGCGAGCGATGAGGGAGGGGTTCCATTGCAGGCTCTGGGCAGGTCAGATAATCCAAATGTGCCTGTGGCTCCTCTATTTGCTGGAAAGGGCATTTTTGCATTTTCCGATGCTATCGAGAGGCAGATGAGGAGCGGCAGTGCCCCCTTGGAGTTTCCATTTTTCTCACTACTCGATACAAATTTCCTTACTGAGTTACCTGGTTTTTTTCGTCATGAAAAGTCGAAACACCGCGAAAAGGTGAGGGCGACCTTGCAGTTCATTGAAGATCAAAGCGGACGTGGTTTTGATTGGACGTTTGCGACACTGGAAAACCTACGTGAAGTTGTAAAGCCAAATAATCCATGGCCGTACCAGAAAGTTGCGGCAGCAAAGATGTTTGATGCCATGATGCACCTTCCCGAGGTTAGGGATAGAGTGCTGAAAGGGCATGCTGAACAGATTAAGGACTATATACCAGCAGCCGAGGAAATGTGGGATGCATTCTTGACGAATGGGGAGGCATGGGCCTGTATCCAGCGGCGAGATATGATGCAGTCAATAATTTTACGCGCGATGCTGGAGTGCTGGAATGGCCAAGGCGTGGATGACGGTATTCGCTGCCTGGTGGATTTCTGCCTTGATAATTTTGACCTCATGCCCTTAAAAGAGCTTTATTTTGGATGGAAGGCTCTGAGCGGATTCGCTGATAAGCAAAGTAGAATGCCCATCTTTGACGAACCCGCGTTGCGGAACCCAAACGGAGATTCGAATGACAGGATTTCCGCGCTTGCGTGGGACCTCTATATGTTTCGACATTGTGAAACGCTTATGACAGAAAAAAAGGGCAATCAGTTCATGATTCCTGTTGTAACTACGCTTGATGATGGATTGTTAAAAGCCATCAAGAGTTGTCCTCTGAGAGCACTTGTGATTCGTGATGAGGCTCGAAAAGTAGAAGCTATATTCGACGATGAAATGGACTTTGCCAATTGTCTAGATCGTGCGCTTTCGGATGAAACAAAAGCACGAATTAATAACCCAGAGCGTATGGTCAGACCGAAACGTATATCGAAGCATGACTTGAGTTATCTGATAAACAGCTTGGAGTCGGAAGTGAAGAAGGCTGCTAATGCAAGGTCGCAGCCAGGGTCGCATCATTAACAATAGAAAGTGGTGTTGAAACTGACAGAAATAAATTTTATTTAGAGTAGCCCCACGCGGGCGATGACCAGCAACTGACCACCCGGCTAGGTGTTCAATACGAATGCAATCAACTGTTCAGTTGTCGTGCAAACGTCCGGTCAGTTGCGATGCTATTTCGCAGCTCACTCTCTGAGAGCGCGATACCCGAATAGCTATTCCTATGTTGGTTCTATTCCTCGCGCTCTATCGATCCGTTCAGCTACCCGGTAAGCCGCTTCCAATTCCGAGGAGCCGTTCTCCTGCATCAGTGTCCAGCGCTCGGCCTTTTCCTCGGGCTCCGTCATGGCCAGGGCGAGGTAAAGGCTGGGTGGCACGGCCCGAAACAGCGTCTCGAGCTTCTTCGACAGCACCACTCCTTCAGTATATTTGCCCGGTTCCTTGCTGGCGGAGAGCAGCAAGGCTTTCTGTGCCGGTGTGAGCTTCTTGAAGCGAGCGATTTCTTCGATCTCCGCTGGCGGCATGTTCAAACAGATCCACCATTCGATCATGTTGAGCATGGTCTGCGCCGCAGTGGGGAAGTCGGCAAGGTTTTGCGTCGACAACCAGAACCACGCGCCGAGCTTGCGCCACATCTTCGTCCCCTTGACCACGAATGGCGCCAGCAGCGGGTTTTTGGTGATGATATGGCCTTCGTCGGTGACCATGATGATCGGTCGTCCCAAATACTGATCGCGCTCGGCGAGGTTGTTCACGGTGTTCATCAGGCTGATATAGCTGATGGACATCTGTGCCTCATAGCCTTCGCGAGCGTAAGTGGCCAGATCGACAATGGTCACATCGCTCTCGGGCCAAGGCGTGCCCTCGCGATCGAACAGTTCACCCTCGAAACCCTGGCAAAACAGGTCGATGGACTCGCCCATCTCCTGGGCACGTTCGCGACGCTTTTCCGGTAAGTGCGGGTCGGCGGCGACGCGCAGCAAGGCGTTGCGCACGTCGCGAGTCAGTACCCGACGACTTGCCGCGACACAGGTCTGCGCCGCATCGAGAATGCACTCGCGAATCAGGCTGCGGTCGGCTCGACTCAGGCGCGCTTCTTCCTTGGCTTCGCCGCCGGTGATCATCAGCCGGGCGGTGATTTCCAGTTCGCCGAGAACATCGCGATGGTCTTCTCGACTGCTTACCACCTCATCGTCCCACTCATCGATCGACAGACTCGCCACCTGATCCGGCTGCTCGACCAGGCGCCAAGCATCGACGAACGGGGCGAGACTGACCGAGGCGCCAGGTTTCAATTGGACCTTGTTGACCGACAGGCCCTGTGTCGCGAAGTAGTCGCCCTGCAAGCCGAATGAGTTGCCGGCCTCGACGATAAACAGGCGAGGGCGGTACACGGCCATGATCTGCATCAGCAGGGTGACCAGGGTGGCGGACTTGCCGGCGCCGGTGGGGCCGAACAACAGCAGATGACCATTCATGGCTCGGTCCAGGCGTGATAACGGATCAAAACTCAACGGCGAGCCGCCACGATTGAACAGGGTGATACCCGGGTGGCCGGTACCTGTGCTGCGGCCCCAGACTGGAACGAGGTTCGCTAGGTGCTGGGCGAACATCAGGCGCGTGTACCAGTTGCGCGTGTCGCGGGCCGGGTTGTAAGCCATTGGTAACCAACGCAGGTAACTGTTGCAAGCGGCGACTTCATCGCCTTCGCGTACAGGTTGCAGCCCCGCACCCAGCAGCGCGTTGGCAAGGCTGACTGAGCGCTGGTGCAGTTGCTGTTCATCGTGACCGCGCACGTAGAACGTCAGGGTGCCGCGGTAAAGCTTGTGCTGGCGGCCGATGATTGCGCGAGCCTCTTCGACATCCTGGCGGGTCTGGGTCGAGGCCAGGTTTTCACCGATGGCTTTGCGCGCCAGGCGGTTCAACTGCTCCTCAAGTACATCCTGCGGTTTGACCACCAGGGTCAGGCTCATCACCGTGCCTTCGGGTAACTGGTCGAACAGGGCATTTACCGCGTCGCCCTTGCGGGTTTCGCCAGTGAGTTGGCCAATCAAGGGCGCCCGCCGCAGCTTGTCCACCACCATGACCCGATGGGGCTGATCGTCGAAAAACCAGAGTCCGCGCTGCACATCCGAACGCGGCTCATTGAAAAATAGCCGCTCGGAAAAGTCATGGTCGAAGGGCAGTTCCAGCGACTCACCGTCGCCCGACTCCGGATAGGCCACGCGGCGGTAGAACTCCTCGGGTGCTTCATTGGTGAGCCTGGGCGCCGGATTGAACCAGGGCACTAACCAGGCATACAGACCTCGGCCATCGACTCGCCTCGATTGCACCCCACAGGCACGCAGCGAGGCACCGATCCGCTCACAGACCTGTTGCAAGGATTGCACCGGGGTGAGCCCCGTTTCCTCAGCGTCAGACTCAAGCCAGCGATAGACCGCTAGGCGTACTCGGCGGTTGTTACCGCGCCAGGGCAGGCGCGTCACCACCTTATCCTCAAACAGACCACCGGGCTTGGCGATGGCCTTCAGATGACGGCGGCTGAGTTCCAAATACGCCTCGGTGAAGATGGTGCCTCGCGCTCTGTCCTGAATATAGCCAGTGAGCCGGTTCAGGTAGGGGGTGAAGTCATTGTCGTCCTGGCAGAAAAACTGCGCCACCCAAGGTGCTTGATCCAGCTCGTCAAAGCTATCCTGCAGGGCATCCTCAAGGGCATCGCGGGCCGCCATCAGCCAATCGGGTTCGCGCCCTTCGGTACCGATAGGCAGCAACTCGAACACCGCACCCACCGAGCGATTGTCATCCAGTAGAAAACACTGCTCGGTGTCGAGGTATTCGACCCATGGCAGGTGATCGGTGAAGCTGGGGTTGTGCGCATAGAGTTCCGCTTCATCGGCCAAGGTGGCGCGAGGGCGCAATGGGCTGCGCCAGGCTTTCCACGCAGAAGTGCGGTTGTCCGCATCGCCGCTACGCACTACAGGTCTTCCTGACGTTCACCAGGCAATGCGTACTGCACACGTTGGTAGAACGGAAAGACGGTCGAGTAACCCGGGACCGGTGCCTGCTCGGTACCACTCAGATGCGGATACACGTACAGCACCAGATCGGGATTGGGCAGGCGCGGGAACAGGTTGCGGATCTCGTTCGCCGCTGTACGAGTGTACGACTCCTGGAGAGACGCGGAGACATCTGCCTGAGCCAGCGGGCGGCGTAACTGTTGCCGAGCCTCCAGCAGTTGCTGCTGAGTGCCTTGCGAACTGGCGCCGTTCCAGATGTCCAGCATGGTTTGCTTGCCATGGGGCAGCAGCGTCTCCTTGTTGGTGGAGCACCCCGCCAGGACCCAGCAGAACACGCTAATCCAGGTCAGGCATAGAGGCATGGTCTTTTTCATGGCGAACGCTCCGGCCCTTGGGCTCGTAGTCGATGGTGATCTCATGGTCGAGGTGAAGGGCGACCTGTGCGGCCGGTGGCACGTACACGGCAGCAAAGGCTTCGCCATACAGTTTGTTGACCCACTCGCGGATGTCGCTGACCCCACCACTGAGAATTGAATTCAGCGCGCTGTTGCCCGTGCTGTTGGTGACTCCGAGCGTACTGCCGCCCGAACTGATCACGCTGCTGTTGTTCTGCTCATCCCCGAGCAAGGCGGCGACACCGGCGCCGGCCGCAGTGATCAGGCTCTGGCTGCCGAGGTACTGTTGGGCGTTCGAGCGGCGCTCGCCGGCGATGCAAGGAATGCCATACGGATCGGACAGGTAACCGAGCCCGCCACGGATCTTGTCGGTGTTCGGGCTCTGGGTGGTGGAGGCAGTGCGGCTGGCTATCGCCTTCGGCTGAGGCACCGTGCGGATGGTGCCATCGGTAAACACAAAGGTGATCGACTCGACCTGTCCGCGTACGCAGGACAGGGTCCAGTCACCGGACGCCGTGCCGCTCATCACGGCCCCCGCGACGTCCGGCAGGTCGATGCCGTTGGCGGTCAGGTTCTCCGGACCGACCAGCACCTTGAAGGGATAGGGGTCATTCACGGTGCCGTCCACAGGGACTCGGCCGATCAGCGCGGTCATGGCGACCGAGCCCATCAGCGTGGCGTTTTCGGGGATCGTGTAGACCGGCTTCGCGCCTTCGGTACGATCAACGGATCGCGTCAGGTCGCGCTCACCCTGGGTAACTGCACGTAGCTGTTTCTGGCTGCGATCAATCGCGTTGTCTTTCAAGCCTTCCAGAGAGTTGAAAGCGATAGGCAGGCTCAGTGCGGAGAAAGTCGTGGTTTTGCCTCTGGCGTTGGTGGACGAAGCATCCGAGGGTTCAATCCACTGCAGCGTATCAGTGGCAGAGTGTCGCCCTTCGAACTGAGCCCCATCGCCCGGCTCTAGCCCCAATCCGATCGGCATGTCCTTGCCTTTGCCGGTCAGCCCCGACAACTGTTCCTGCAATTGCGTCAGCAGGCCGCGAGCCTGACGACTGTCTTGTTCCGCTTTGAGTCGGGCCTCGTTGGCTTGGCGGCGGCCTTCGTCGACCTGCTGGGTCACACTGCCAAGCGCGGTCTGGATACGCGAATCGACACTGTTTTCCCGCTCGCGTAGGCGGTTGTTTTCCGTCTGCAGTGAGTCATTGTGTTTCTTCAAACCGAGCATGTCGCTGCGCATGGCCTTCACCTGGCCGACCAGGGTGGCGACCGTGTCGCGTGGGGTATCGCCAGCAATGCCGAGCGACTTGGCTTGCTCGGCGGATAACTGAATATTGCCCTGATCAACTGGGTGCTCTGGAGAGGGCGTGTTGCCACCCGCGACCCAGCTTTTTAGAATGATCAACACCACGGCCAGCAGCGCAGCCGGTACCAGCCATTTGAGCAACGCGTTAGCCTTCATCGCCAGCACCTCGCGCAACGGGCGGAAGCAGCACGGCGTGTTCGAGGCTGGCACTGCGGGTGACGAGATAGGCAATCGTGGTGTCTTCAGCGCTGCCGACAGGCCCGAGGAAAGCATGCTGGAAGGTCGCGGCGAACAGCTTGGCCTGAAGCCGACGCGGATCGAGTTGTACCGTCTCTGGACCACGATTGCGCAACTTCACCGCCGTCACCCAGTAGTCACCGAGTCGCCAGGCGGCGATGGGCGTGCTGGACACGTTTTCGGTGGGCAGCAGGGTTGGCAATTCGGTGCGCAGCTTGAGTGGGACGCGGCGTACGCCGGGCAGGGATTCTACGGTGCGCAGCGGCGCGTAAAGGCTCTGCGCGGCATAACGCGTCAAAGCGACCGGGATCGGTGTACGTTCTGGAACAAGGACGGTGCTAGATTCAGCCTCGGTAGCTTGCACCTGAGCATTCTTGAGGATACGCACGGGCTCCAGCGGTTGATCGCCGGGAGTGGCCGCGATATCCAGTAGGATGATCTCGCCCGTCGCGACCGATTGCAGTTGCAGTCGGGTCGGGGCAATGGCTTCCGATGCGCGCAGGTACAGCGTCCCGCCGGTTGATTGCACACGCAGTTTGCCCGTCAGGGATGAGGGCACACCGACTCGAACATTCTCATCGACAAAGACCACCCGCTCCTGATTGATCACCAGCGGGACCGCGAGGGGAAGACGTTCCCAGTGCATCAGCTCGACGGCCTGCGCCGCAACTCCCCATAGCATCAGTACGACGGTAAGTCCCAGGGTAGAAATCCGTTTCATGGCTCACCTCCAGGCAGGGAGATTTTTTGCGGAGTGCCCTGATAACAATCCAGTGCCAGCCCCCACTTATTGCGTTCTGGGTCCAGGTCGAAACGCACTACGCGTAATGGATAACGCACCACCACCCGTTTCACCGGTTCCGCGGCGTAATACTCATCGGCGTTGAGGTCGAGCTTGACCAGCCAGCTGTCGCGGTCGAGTTGCTTGACCCTAAGCTCCGGATCTTCGCTGTAACCTCGGCCCAGAATTTCGTAGACGCCACGCACCCGCTGGCGCAGTTCGCCAGCGGCCTTGCGGTACTCGTAGTCGCCGTCGAGGAAGGCCTTGCAGGCGGGTGTCAGGTAGGACTGCAAGCCATAGATGGCGCGGCGATAATCCTGCTCGCCATCCGAGGGCCAGCGGTTGAGCTGGCCAAAGATGTACAGGGCAAAGGCATAGACATTCTCTGAGGGGATATCCCACCACTTGCGGGTGCTGCCCGAGCGCAGATCTGGGGGTACATGCACGGTCAGATCGGTCGGTGCCGTATGCCAGCCGTACCAGAGCCCGGCACAGACCAGGGCAAGGATCATTACCGCCAGACGCAGGCTGAAGATATGCGCCTGTTGGGCATCGACCTTGTTTCGAAATCGGCTCATGGCTGCCACCGGGACAGGGCAGGGCGCAGTCGACGCGAACGGCGAACCGTCCAGGCGCCGGAGTGGAGAATCAAACTTCCGTGCCCCAGGCGCCAACGGCTGGCGAGTACCCATTCGAGTTTGCGGTACAACCAGGTCTCGGGCCGGGCCCGTTTGACCCGACGCAGTAGCGTGCCACCGGCGAATAGCACCACCGCCATACTCGCGATCATGCTGGTTGGCGCCACGGCAATGGAGGCGGTAGCAATCGTCAGCGGAACGCCCAGCAGCAGGCCAATGACCGCACCGCTACCGAGCGCTACCCACATCTCATCATTGGTCAAACCGCGCAATACGGCGGGATCACGATTGAGTCGCTCTGGGAGAAAGACCAAGGTGCCGTCAGCAAGGCGTTCGATAGTGTCGTTCATGCCAACCTCACAGAATCGCGGCAGCCTTGGTCAAAAACCAGATGATGATCACCACCAGCAGGGCACCGATGCCGACTACAGCACCCAAATCCTTCCAGGTCTTGCGCTGATTCTGTACGTCGGCATAGACGGTCAACGAGTGCCAAGCCACCCCCAAGAAAGCGAGTAAGGCGATCAGCAGACCGAGCAGGATGCCGCCGTCGTAGGCGTAGTTTTTGATCGTCTCGATCAACCCGGACCCTTCGCCGCGCGAAGGGGCTTCCATGGTGGGGAGTTCGGCAAACGCCAAGCTCGGACCGAGCACCAGCAGCAGACCGATCAAGCGCTGACTGGCACGATCACGCAGGTTTTTTTTCAGCGGGGCAAGGCACTTGAGCATGACGGCGATCTCCTGGATTAAGACAGGGTGAAGAACATCAGGACGAGTAGGGTGAGCGTGACGCGCGCGGCACTGCCGCCGAAGGCTCCAAAGCGCACACTGCCTGTCGCCCAACCCCGGTAAGCCGTCCACATCACCCAGGCGCACCACAGCAAAGCCAGGACGAGAACCAAGGAAAGCCACAGCGTTGAGCTGCTCTGCGCCGAGATGCCGGAGGCGTTTTGGAACGCTGAGGTTTGGGCGTCAGTCATGCTCATGGCGAGGGCTCCGCAGTCGGAGTGTCGAGGCGGTAATCACCGACCAGTTCACTGGGATCTCGGGGTTGCGCACGGGAAGGGAACAGATAGCTCTGTACACCTTGGCGGATGCGCTGAATGTCCTGGGTCAGTCGGGGGTAGTCGAAGCGGTAGCGCTCATTTGGTTGAGCGCTGCCTGAAGTCTCGGCTTGAGCGGCTAGGCGCTCGATAATGTCCAGCTGCTGCTGGACTAGGCTGAGCTCACCCTGTTCATATTCAGATGCGGCATAGCCGCTGCTATCGACGGCAGCTAGCGAGAGTAGTAAGCAACGAATGATGGTCGTCGGCATGATGCTGGCCCTTATGGATCTGGGGAGCAGAATCAAGTCAGAGGTCGAATTATTCCGTAAGAAACCTGAGGTCTGATGAATCGCTTTTTCTGGGGAAGGACTGGGGATGTGCATTACAGCTAATGTGGCCCTTCGACCGTTGGTGGAAAATGGTTGAGGCTCTAGGGAAGCTCCACTCTCGATGACTTTCGTTGATGATGATATCGTCACAACCCCTTTTCCGTGAAAAAGGTAACCCTTTAGAGTATTACCACTCCTGAAAGCTCCAGATCACAAGGTTAGAGCGCCTCGTAACTGAATAACTGTTACAAGGCACTCTGTCTTGAACGGAAATTAGTCATCAGTCAAGAAGAAGCTGGAGCAAGCCTGTTATGCGAAGTAAGCGCTGGTTGGGTATCCGGCGCGGCAGTCCAGAGGTTCCGCCGCGATCAGAGCGCCATGCCGATGGGCGCGTATTTGCGCTCATCTGACCAGCCGATTGCATTGAATCCGCCCCCTGTGCATCCGACTTGACCCGCAGACGTCAGAGGAGCAATGGGCAGAGAACGGCCAATTCTGTTGAAAAAGTCCGCCATGGATTCCACGGCAGAAAAGTACGCGTCTGAGATTGAAATCCTTACATTGAGCAGAGGCTTCCGGGCTCAGATTTCAGTCGGCAGAACAGCCTTTACTGGGTCAGTTTTCGGTCAGCGGCAACAGCTGCTGAGCCGTTTTAACTGTTCCTGAAAACGTCGTGACCTTGATCAGTTTGCGAAACGTGAGCACGGTCTCCAAGCATCGATATAGAAAACCCAATCTGACGTTTTTACACACTCTGGGCCAATAGCGGCCAGTCGATAACTCATACAGCTTTCGGGTGAACAGATTGCGCCTGGCGTTCAGCGCGTGCCGTCAAAACTGCGAATGCGGCAGCAGCTAGACTGCCGCCGACAGCAATTCCCAAGCGCATGTTGGCGGCCGCTAACTAATACGGGGGAGCGCAGAGTGACCATAATGAAGTTCGTCCAACAATGATTTGAGGTTGAACAGCTATGAGCGCAGGGGAGCGCTGGACTGTGAAGTGCCAAGACGCTGCGGATGGAAGTGGGGACCTCATCGTCGATTTACCACCAGAGCTGCTTTTGAAAATGGGCTTAAGCCCTGGGGACGAGTTGACGATCGAGGTATTGGATGGGGTGATTGTCCTTAAGCCCACACGTCACGACAGTCCCTAACCGATGCCCCGCCCTTCCACTGATAGGGCCACATCTCAGAGCGACCGCCTCACGCCCTGAGGAAGTCAGTCAACCTAAATCGAGGTTCTTGAGGAGCGGTGAACCACGCCTCCTCAAGGCATTCAAATAGGTCGTTTCCTGCGGTCTTAGATCTCGACCGCTGCCCCCTCTACGTCAAGTCAATCGTCACCTTGTCGGCTACCATCACAACACGCCGTCAGTTCGTTTTAGCCACCCAGGCATTGAAGCGCTGCTCAAGCTCTTCACCATGGTTGACCCAGAACTCACTGTCGATCGGCATCGCCTGCGCCAGGTTACTCGGGGCGGTGTTCAGGCGCGACGCCAAGGTCGGATCAAGTAATGACGCGGTTTGCTGGTTGGTCGAACCATAACCGAGCTTTTCGGTATGAACCTTCTGATTTTCCGGGCGAAGGGAGAACGCAATAAACTGCTCGGCCATCGTTTTGCTCTTGCTGCCTTTCGGGATCGCCCATGAGTCGATGGCATAGATACTTCCCTTCCAGACGATCTGCACGTTGGCCCCCGTCTCCTGGGCCGCGAAAACCCGACCGTTGAACGCTGTACTCATGACCACATCACCGCTGGCAAGGAACTGCATCGGCTGCGCGCCTGCCTCCCACCATTGAATATCAGGTTTTATCTGGTCAAGTTTGCGAAACGCTCGATCAACACCCTCCTTGGTAGACAGCACTTTGTAGATGTCGGCATAAGCCACGCCATCGGCCATCAATGCGGCTTCCAGCGTGTACTTGGCCCCCTTGCGCAGGCTGCGTTTGCCAGGAAACTTCTGTGTATCCCAGAAGTCGGTCCAGCCGGTCGGCGCGACCTTGAGTTTGTCAGCGTTGTAAGCTATCGCCATCGACCAGACCAGCATACCGGCACCGCATTCGGAGAACGTGCCGGGCACGAAGTCAGACGGCTTGCCGAACTGTGCCGTATCCAGATGTTCAAACATCCCCTCGTCACAACCGCGAATCAGTTCTGGCCCCTCGACCTGTACCGCATCCCAATTGACGCTGTTAGTGTCGACCATGACCTTGATGCGGCCCATTTCACCGTTGTACTCACCGGCCACCACCTTGTTGCCGGTGACTTTTTCGAATGGTTTATAGAACGCTTCCGACTGCACGTCCTTGCTCACTCCGCCGAACGAAATCACGGTCATTTCACCCGCCATGACACTCGACGTGATGGCTGTGAGGAACAAGGCTACGATTGCTTTCTTATTCATGTCTACCTCTAGGATTATTGGTTTTGGCAGATTTGAAACCCGCTTGGTAGTGTTCAGGGTGATCACTGACAGCTATCCCATCCCTGACTCTGGGGCCAGTAGAATGGTGACTCCAGTCATAGGTAACGGCCTGACCGTCGACCGTACTTCAGCACCGGTAATCCACTCGATCACCGGCAATCAGGCGCAGTGCGGACGCCCAGGCGAGTTGGTGCAGCTCTTGATCGATCTCGTCATCGGACTGCCGCGCGGTTAATTCGCATACTGCCTCAGGGGGCGTCCGCAGCGGCCGGCCGCCGGCCAGGGCCTGAACCTGGGCCTGGCAAGCGCGCTCCAGAAAATAGATCTGATTGAACGCTTCGGCGATGGACCGGCCTGCGGCGAGCAACCCGTGATTGCGCAGAATCATCGCCATGTGCAAACCCAGGTCGCAAACCAGCCGGTTGCGTTCTTCGGGGTTCAACGCGATACCTTCATAGTCGTGGTATCCAAGCCGTCGGTAGAACTTGAGTGCATGCTGGCTGATTGGCAGCAGCCCCTCTTCCTGCGCGGAAACCGCAATACCGGCTGAAGTGTGGGTATGCACGATGCAAGCGACATCGGGGCGTGCCGCATGGATCGCCGAGTGGATGTTAAATCCAGCGCGATTGACACTCCCAGGGCCGTAATGTGAGTCCACGGCATTGCCTTCATGATCGATCTTGATCAGATCGCAAGCTCGCATTTCGTGGAACAGCACACCGTAGCGATTGATCAGGAAGTGCCCCTCCTCGCCGGGTACGCGGGCGGAGATATGCGTATCGATCAGATCGGTCATGCGAAAGTGTGCGAGCAATCGATAAAGTGCAGCCAGATCGCATCGGGTTTCCCACTCTTCGCTGGAGATCCGGCTACGATCGATTTGATAGCTGATGTCGTGCATTACGCATCCTTGTTCATGGTATGTTTCGACCGAATTGGTCGACCGGCAATGAGGTGATCTTGCAACACCCTTTACCGGTGTACCATGAACAGAAAAGGCTTCTGGGCTGCATCACTGTTATGGTCATTTTACCGATACACCCACCGCAGAACGCCACGCTTGGACGGTTGTTTCTATGATGTTTTTAGACCCCAGCTCGGAGGTGTCACTGGTCAGCCAGATCGTCACCGGTATCAGCCTGGCGATCAAAGAGCAGCGCTTGCGCCCCGGTAGCAAATTGCCGTCTATTCGCAAATTTTCCCAGACTCACAAAGTCAGCCACTTCACCGCGGTCGAGGCCTATGATCGGCTGGTTGCGCTCGGTTATCTGACACCAGTGCGTAATGCTGGCTTCTATGTGCGCGACATGTCGTGCGGGACGCTTGCCGAGCCCGCACCAGCGACAACCGTGACAGACAACGAATTTGATTTCGACGCCTATCTGCTGCTGCAAAAAGTCTTTCAACCAATGGGCATGGAGCTGCGTCCCGGCGTCGGTTTGTTACCCGAGCAGTGGACCGATCACGAAGGCCTGCAACGCAGCCTGCGTGCCATAGGCCGTAGAGAATTGAGCGATTTTTCCGGCTACGGACTCGCCAAGGGTTGCGCACGATTACGGGCCAAGCTGGCTGAAAAACTGGCAGACACGCGCATTGCTGCGCACCCGGAACAGATCATGTTGACCAGCGGCGGTAGCCATGCGCTGGACTTGGTGGTGCGCTACCTGGTGCAACGCGGTGACAACGTATTGGTCGACGAGCCGGGTTATCACAACCTGTTCCTCAACCTGCATATGCAAGGGGCCAAGCTACTGGGCGTACCGCGCACCCGCGACGGAGTTGACCTTGCCGTACTTGAAGAACTCATTCACCTTCATCGTCCCAAGGTATTTTTCACCAACACCCGCCTGCAATGCCCCACCGGCACCAGCCTGTCGTTGGCAGTCGCCCATCGGCTACTGCAACTGGCGGAAAAATACGATTTCCTGATCGTCGAGAACGACATCTACGCCGACCTCGACCCGACCGGTCAACAGGCGTTGGCCGGCATGGATCAGTTGTCGCGGGTGATCTATATCGGTAGTTTTTCCAAAACCATCGCCCCGGCGCTGCGAGTCGGCTTTATCGCCGCTCACCAGGAACTGATCGACGAACTGGTGCCGTTAAAAATGGTCAGCGGCCTGACCACTTCGGCAATAGCCGAAGAATTGGTGCTCGATGTACTGCTGCAGGGACGGCATCGCAAACACATCAAACAACTGCAGAGCAATCTGGCGCAAGCTCACGAAACCGTGGCTTGCAGGCTGGAAGCCGTGGGAATGGAAATATTCGCCAAACCACACGCAGGACTTTTTCTGTGGGCTCGTCATCCGCTGATCGAGGACTCCACCGAACTCGCCATGAAGGTCAAGGATGAAAAAATCCTGCTCGCACCCGGGCAATTGTTTATGCCGGATGCTCGAGTAGTGCCCTGGATGCGCTTCAATGTAGCGCATTCGATAGACGACCGGATTTATGAGTTGTTAGCGCGCGAAGCTGACGGACCGCTTGGCCATTGAGTAGAAAATATTCTCGGCGCAAACCCGATCAGCCTGAAGTGCTCAGGCTTTCCATCGGGAACGGTTAATCACACTCGCTTTGGCGACATGGCACCTCGACCGTCAAAGTGCCATGCTCCATGGATTTCTATTGGATCAATTGCCATATTTCCTTCATTCAAACTCAATGGCCGGGCCTGGCTGTGTGAAAACGTTTTAGTGCGAGTTTGACAGTCAGAACCGCAACGAAAATCGCGTTCCTACGCAAATTTCAGGTCTGCTGACCAACCAAACGCTGGCAGATTTTACGTAGCTACGCAGGCTGCAAAACGGGGGCTGCGTTTTTACACAGCCTCGGCCGATTGCTGTCTGTCGCTACGCTAGAAATTGGCAGGTTATTGCCGATCTGCCGCATTGATCAACGGAGAGACAGACTTCAGCAGTAACATTGAGAGCGCTGGTGATTTCCTGCGCGGACTCTTCAACTCCGTGAACGACTTTCGACGCTGGAGGCAGGTATACGAGAGCTGCGATGAGAACGAACGTCTCTCGCTGCTGGTAGAGCATTCGCCCCTACTCGACCCTAGCGCTGGGAGGCCCACAGGCCACGGGGCCGAATGTGTACGCAGCACCACATGAATCAGCCATGGAGAAGATCGAGTGGATGTCAGATATTTTCTTGGGTTGCGTACCGCCTTCATCCGTCACTACTTCGATGAAGCTGGAGCACCATTTCGAGAGACAATTCGGAAGATTGATGCCAAGGATGCGCCGTTCGAGGAACCCGAATGGGATCCCGAGACGATGAGCGATGAGCCACCATTTCTTAACGAATGGCTCCAGGCCCAGACTGGACTGGAGGTTATCGGCCAAACCTGCGTCTCTATGCTCTCAGAGAGCTTGAAAGTTTACCTTCGTACCTTGGAGCGCAACGCTGGACTGGACTGCGAAACTGAATGTGGTCCGAAGGTTTTTAAGAAGGGATTTATAAGCGGGTACCGGATCTGCTTTGAGAAGCTCGGCGTAGACTGGACGAACTGCCCTGTGGATTTTGACGTCTTGGAGCAGGTGGTGCTGGCCAGAAATGCAAGTCAGCATGTCAATCAAATCACGCACACAAGGGCCAGTCACACACCTGGCGCAATCGGTAAATACCCCAGCCCACTGTTCATCAGTGACCATGAGAAAACACTTATGGAAAATGGCGACGGTAATCTACTCATCGATCCGACAATCCATGTGACCCGCTCTGATTTGCATTTGGCGATCGAGGAGATTGAAAAGCTCGCTGCCTGGTTAGAACCATGATTGATGAAGATCTAAAGTAGGAAAGAGCTTAACTAAGCACTTAGAGATATTTTTTGAACGTCGTCGCTGTGATCGCCACTGCTGTTCCAAGTATCACTGTGCAAGGCAAAAAAATAGCTAAGGGATTGAGCGTAAAGGGTAGGGATAGGTAAATGACCCAGGGCACGATCAGCAATGGTATCAATGCACGTTTGGCACGATGGTAGACAAAACTGCTTTCTCGCCCCGCGCCAAATTTGCGTAGGTCGCGGCGCGTCAAACCATCGACAAAACCGGTGAATGAGGCCAACAAAAATAGTGGTGTGGCCAAGACTAGAATGGTCAAGCGCACCAGGAAGGTAAAGGTCACATACACCGCCGTCAGTACAAAATCCTCAATGCTCACGTAGAGCTGATTGATCCAGCTCCAGAAGCCGTTGCCCTGGCTCGACACCCGCGCCTGCATGGCAAAATCAGCAAAGCCAGTCTTGACCAACAGCCACTTATTGAGGAAATCCAGCCACTGGACAATCGTTGGCCCAGGCTGTTGGATGAGAAGTGAATATTCGAAGTGCTCGCTGAGCCAACCTAACTCACTTGTTAGCATGGCCTGACTATGCCGCCAGCCCTGATCACCCCAGAACAGCAGCAAGCCAGCAAACTCAATCAGAATCGAGAGCAGCAACGAGGCGATCAGCAAACCGATGATGCGCAGTACCAGACTGATCGCCGAGATGATCAGCCCTGGGCGCTGGATGGGTTGTGGCGGCGTGTTCTGGGCGGAAGTCGCCATAGTTCACTCCATTGCGCGCTGCAGAGTTGATGTGGGCACGACTCCTTCTGGATCGTTTTCTGCTGAATTGAAACCTGTGGCGGGGCGGGCTACCCCACCTGATCCAGATCGAAGTTTGTTGTTGGGCCACCGCCACTAGCGCTCCACCATTTCCCCGCCTGCGCGTTGTAGGTGGCCCGCATTCGCTGGGTGAGCTCCTGTAGGTCCTTGGGTATGGCGTCGTCGTTGGAGGGTTTTGGCAACGGCATGCGGACTTTCCAGAGCTGCCCACCGGCCTGGAAGGAGAACATTTGCCCCTTGGGCAAACTGACGATATGAGCAGGCTCGATCAGCGGCACACTGGTGCTGCTGACACGGTCCTGTGAGGACGAGGTGAAGTCCGTGTTGGCCTCTGGATCGGAGGTGTCGGTGGCGCCCGACACCAGGGTTTTGGTCAGCACATTGACCTTGGGCAACTGCTGGGTGAGCAGTTCAGCGGTGGCGGTTTCACGCACGCGGAGCATCTGTAGGGTGTTGAAATTGCCGATCACTTGGCCAGCCTTGGCGCGGTTACCGATTCGCGCTTCGATATCGCTGAGGGTCTGGGTGTAGGCGGTTACCTGGATACCTGCGCCGCCACCCTTATTGATCAGTGGGATGAATTCATCCCCCATCAGCTCGTTGAACTCATCAGCGTGCAGATTAATCGGCAGTTTGTCACTGCTGCTGCCCGATGCGGGTAGGCCATGGTCAATTCCATGTTTGTAGATGTGCCCCGCGACCGAGACCAAATCGGCGAACATGGAGTTGCCCACAGCAGCGGCCACCTCGGCGTCGGTCAGCGCATCCAGACCGACGTAGACGATGCCGCGTTTTCGGATAATCTGCATCCAGTCGAAGATTGGCCGCGGGTCATCTAAATCGGTGTAGTTGGGGGCCAGTAACTGGGCGGTCTTGCCGGTGGTGAGTTTCTCCAGCAGCGGCAGTAGCGAGGCCACGATTTTGTCGAAGTAAGTACGGTCGTAGCGTACCGCCGAACGCAGTCCGTCCAGTACCGGATCAAATACCCGTTTCACCGCCAGGTACTGCTCGATGGCCACCACGCGCTTTTCGCGCCCGACCATATGCCGGGGAATGTTCTTCTCGGTGAGCTTGCCTTCAAGCTGGACAATCACTTCCCACGCCTTCGGGTCGGTCTTGGCGAAAAACTGCTGGGCGTATTCGATGAACAGTGCGTCGATGTTGACCACATGTCGCTGGATCTGCAGGTAGTCCGGGCGTCGGCCCAGCTCGATCAAAGCCCGGGCGATGATGTTGACGAAACGCCAGGCGAACTCACGAAAGGCTGCGGAGTTGCCTTCACCACTGAGCTGCCCAGCAATGCGCGACGCCACTTCCGAGATGCGCCCGAAACGTCCCACGGCGTTGTAGCGCGCGGAGATCTCCGGCCAGCCTAGATGAAACACATAAAACTCCTTTTCCCGACCAGCGCGTTTGGCTTCGACGTACATCCGCTTGAGCAGGTCGGCATCGCCCTTTGGATCGAAGACGATGACGACCTCGTGTTCAACGCGGTGTATGTCCTGGGTGATGTACACCTCGGCGAGTCGCGTCTTGCCGACACGGGTAGTGCCGAGCACCAGGGTGTGTCCGACCCGTTCACCCAGGGGCAAACTGACTTCCGTTTCTTTGGGCTCGACCCCGTGCAGCAGCGATGAGCCACCGACTGGGGGCAGAGGGCGCAACGGATTGAAGGCGCTGTCCCAGGCGGTGGCACGGGCCAGGGTCGAAAGCGGAAACGGTGCATGCTCCAGGCGCCGTTCGAGTGCTCGGGCCAGGCGGTAGCGGGGCGGTTGGTCGACATAATGGGCGACCGCCGGATCCTGGGCCTCGACCAAGCGCTGGGTGTGCAGACGGGTCCAGCGAAAGCCGCGGCCCATGAACAGACGCTTGCGACTGACCGGAATCTGTCGGCTGGTCAGCTCGTAGCGGGGCAGCCGGCGGATATTGCGCCGATAGCGCAGCACCTCCCAAGCTTGTCGCAGGCGGATCAGGCCGAACAGGGCATAGGCTAGCGCCGCCACCAGCCCGATCTCGGGTGACAGGGCCACCGCCCAGGGTGAGTACACGCACAGCACCGCGGCCGCGATGCAGATTGCCACGGTGTACAGCTCAACCGCCGGCCGGAGCTTGGACTCCATCGCATGCTCGGCCATGGTCTGGACTCACTGTTCCAGTGAGGTGGCGGTGATCAAGGCGGGGTAGTGCTCAATCTGCAGGCGGGTGGCGATGTCGTTGCCGTTGACCGGTAGGATGGTGATGCCCGGAGCGGCTGCTCGAATCCGGGCCAAAGCTTCGGTATCGGTTACTTCGACGGCGAGACCGGCCGCGCCCATTTCCTGCAGTTCAGTCGCACGTTGACGCAACCAAGCCAGTGAGTGGGCATCCTCACCCACCAGGAAAAATGGCCGCAAGCCCGGCATGTTCAGGGCGCGAGACGTGATCTGGCCGGGGCTCAAGTGAGAGCTGCGCACGGGCAGTATCCAGGCTTCATCGGCAAACGTGGACAAGTCCGCACGCATGGCTCGATCAGGCTGGGGCTTGTTGTTTATGGGCGGCCTGGCAGCCTGAAAATGGGGGTGGGTAAAGTCGCTAGGCTGATCCCCGGCTTCGGTCAGTTCCGGCTGGGCGAAAGGTGCCAAGAGCAGGGTGACATAGCAGGTGATGGAGATTCGCTTCATGGTGATGTGCCTTGTTCAAAGGAAATCAGCAGATGTTCGAGTCTCTGGGAAAAGCCAGCACGGTAACGTGCGGCCGGCGCGCCTCCTGCCGGGCGGTGATAGCGTCCGGCCGCTGACACCCAATCACCGGTGGTGGCGTGATGTTCCTGCAACAGCGCGGCGGTCACGGCGAGATTTCGGTAGGGGTCGAGGGCTTCGCAGGGGCTAGAGAAGCGTTGTCCGTGGTAACCCAGGTTGGTTTGCCCGAGACCGACATCGACCCGCTTGGCGTCATGTCGGGCGAGTGCCTGAAGTAAGGCGTGACAGGCGGCTTGGCGAGTGGCGAAGCGGTAAGGGCTACCGGCAATATTCAGCGTCCAAGGCCAGGGCCGCAGTCGACCACGGACGCGGATACCACTCTCCTGCAGGGCAATCGCGAACAGCACCGTAGAAGGGATGTCGGCGTCATGCGCCGCCAGTTGGTAGGCAGGAGGCGGGAGTTCATCCGCCTGGACGGCGAGCACCGTCAGCAGGAGCGCAATACCACTCAGTCGAGGCGTTGCCATTGTCCATTCACCTGTTGAAATGTGGCAGGCAATGGCCCCGGGGCCCCCAGGCTGAACCAGCGACCACGGTCATGGTTCAGGGTGATCTGCCGACGTTGCACCTTGGCCGGATCGATATCTGCTTGCCGAGCCCAGCGACGGACGCGTTCATCCTCGCCTTGGCTGCCCACCAGGTAGATATCGAAGGCGTTATCACTGCTTTGCAGACGCTGCGCTTCGGCGGTGCACGCTGGGCAATGGTCCTCCACAAACAGGGCTTGGCGCAACGCGACCGCCGAGTTGGCAGGGGCCGGGGATGCCATGCCCTGGATCGGCAGCAGCCCGGGAAACAACTTGGCCCAGGCCGTGGTGTAAGCGTTTTGGTAGGCCAACTCGCGCTCGGCGCGTTTGGCTTCCAGCGCAACTTGTAATTCGGCATAGCGCTGGCGCTCTTGGTCGGTCTCGGCCTCGACTCCGAGTGCGGTCAACGGATCGAGGTTCGGGCTCCAGAAACCGCGCGGTCCGGCTTGGATCTGTTCGAAGCGCGTCCACTCCTGCTCGGTCAGACCCCAGTTTGCAGCCTGTTCAGAATGAGAGCGTGCCAGGGGAGCGGACTGCGTGTCCTGGATCCGTGACGGTGTCGTGGCGGGGTTGCCCATCGCAGCGCCCATGGCTAGCAGCGAAACGAGACAGACAACGGTGGGCAGTAGCGGTCGGTTCATGATCGCTTCTCAAGGGAGTTGCACGGTCTGGTCTGGTTGAGTGGCCACCGCGAAGATGGCGGAGTTCGGCGCCAGCACTTTCAGCTGCCAGGCGCCGAGCTGCTCACCGCTATGCAGCAGCCGAACATCCATAAGCGAGCGACTGTCAGGAGGTGCGACTGCCAAAAAACGCTCACCCCCGCGGGACTCGACACTCAACACTGAGAACGGTGGCGGGAGCGGGATGGGCTTGGGGCGAGCGGTTTTTTTCGCTCTGGTCGCGGCAGGCGTCGGCGGTGGGGGTGACGGCTGGGGCCTGAGGTCCAAGAGTTGATGCTCGACCTGTTCAAGGCGTGCGCGTAGCGCTGTCATGTCTGCCGCGGTGGCGCGGGCTGTCAGGCCATCACGCAGTTCCTGTATCTCATGCGCCCACTGATCCACCATCGGATCAAGGGTATTGGCCTGTTGCTCACCGGTATCGACCATCTGCTTCAGGTCTTTCAGTGCGTACTGCAGCTTCTCCTGCGTATCCTTGAGGGCGTTTGAATCACGTTGCAGTGTGTCCAGGGTTTGTCGGTATTGGGTGTTCGTGCTGTGTAGCTCGGCCACGCGCTGAAACTGGTTATACAAACCACCACTCAGCCCGGCGGCCGCCAGGCACAGCAGCCCAATGATGAGGGTTTGAAACGTCGAGGCTTTCATGGGCGTGCCTCCGACTGATGGGGCGAGATGGGTGTGGTTGGCGTGACGCTGGCCACTGTTTTCAGCTGTGCGAAGCAAACCGAACGGCTGACTTCATCATTTGTGAGTTGCCAGGCGGGGCCCGCCAGCACTTGCAGCGCGCGGCGCAAAGAGATCGGGCCGAGCCGGTAATGGGCTGCGGGCAGAGGCCGGGTAAAAAGCACCTTCACCGCCGCGGCATCGGGACAGAGCGAATAGCCCGAGCGCTGCAATACGTACTGCAACGCATCCTGCACTGAGGGGCTCAGGCTGGACGGGATGCTCACGTCAATGATTTGAGCGAGGAGATCGCGTTGTTCCGTGGTGGGCTCGGTGCTGGCCATCGTATAGCGGCCATAGCGGAGTTCTGCCGGATGGCTTCCTGCGGCTGTGCCCTTCGAGAATTGGGCTCGATTGGAGCCACTGTCGATCTCTGGATGGGTCGGCAATGGGTTGGGGATTTGCGCGGTGCAGGCGCTCATCAAACCCAGCAGGCAGACAGGCGTGAAAAAACGCTCCATGGAAAAAACCTCATGTCAGATTCAGTGCAGAACCTGACATGAGGTGAAGGAGCCATTCAGTGAGAAAGGTGATTCACGATGGGTCGTGTTAAAGCAGAACGTGTTGCTCTTCATCAAAAATGGCGAGCCCATCCAAGACGGCAGCGTCGGGATCGAAGATCAACAATCGCACATCCGCCAATGCCGCCAGATACAGTACGTTGATCAAGGCTTCCGGCGTACCGGCGTCGAGTTGTTCTTGTCTCAGGCTTGTATAAGGTTTGCTCTCAATTCTCAGCAGGTTGTCGTCTGTCCATGGAGTGCCGATCAGTTTGCAACCGATTCCGTGGCAATCCGGCAACGCGAAAAGCTCGAACAAGAGCCCGGTTTGCCTCGGAGCGGTATTACTGACCCACTCCTCCAGATAGAACATCGCTTCTGCAGGAAGGTGTGCGGTACTGATCTCCCAGGCTCGACTGTAGTGTCCTGTTTCGAAGCGCAAGCGATGGACCATGGCTTGGGCCTCTTCCAGGGAGTACAGGTCACCGAGGTGATGCCGCTCGTTGAGCATTTCGCCCATCACGGCGTAGATCACTTGGCGCACCAGCCCGTTGGACGGGCAGCGCTCATCCAAATCATCCGGAATGGATTGACCTTCGCTGATCAAGGCGAAATCGTCATAGAACAGACAGGGGAACAGTTGCAGCTCATGGTCGGGCAGATGGGCCTGTGAGTCGTGCACGGGGCGAAAGCAGGGAGGGCAGTCGTCTTCGTAGGTGATCAGTAGCAGCCGTTCGATATGCAGGTTGTCGTAGCCGCGAGCAAATGGGTTTGAGCACGCCAGCAGGGCTGGGGCTAGGTATGTGGGGTTCATGAGGGTTCTCCAGAATGAAAATGAACAAGGCGCCCGAAGGCGCCTGTTAGGGTTAAAGCCAGCCATGTTCGGCCAGAGAGAGGGGACGACCTTCACCCACGATAAAATGGTCCAGTACGCGCACTTCGATCAAGGCCAAGGCCTCCTTCAACCGTGCGGTCAAGACGCGATCCGCCTGGCTGGGTTCCGTACACCCTGAGGGGTGGTTATGAACCAAAATGACAGCGCCCGCGTTATGGGCCATGGACCTCTTAATGACCTGTCGGGGGTAAACGCTGGCGCCATCAATGCTGCCGTGAAAGAGGACTTCGAACGCCAGCACGCGGTGCTGGGCATCGAGAAAAATCACACCGAAGACTTCATGCTCTTGTTGCACAAGGTGCAGTTTTAGGTATGAGGCCACGGCGCCAGGTGACGTCAGGTTAGGGCCGCGGGCGAACAGCCGACGATCTAGAATATGCAGTGCCTCGTCGATCACCTGGTTTTCTTGGCTGATTCGATCAGCCTCGACATCCGAGGTTTCAATCAGCGTGAGTTGAGTGCTCATGGGGGTACCTCCGAAGGGAACAATCAGGGGGTACACGCCCGTGGGGAACGGTGTCCCCGAGGTGGATATAGAAGTCGCCGGCGTTAGTCGATGGCGCGCTGTTTACAGCCGCGTGAATCGATGGCGCTGGCCGTGCAGGGGTGAACCACAGCCGTCGCAGGGCGATGAGGAAAAGGTTCTTATTCCCCGGCTGGTTTCGGGATCGAAGTCGGCACTGATGGGCATCAACCGAACCAGCCCACGTTGCATCGCTGCAATGCGTTTCTCGATTTCATCCGCCGTGTAGTAGAGCGATAACGTGCTGTAGTCCTCGTAAGCCACAGCGAACAGGCAGTCGTCGCAAAGCCAGAAGGATTCCATGAGGGTTCCCCTGTGCGGATTGAAGAAAAGGCGCTCGACGGAGCGCCTTGATGGGGAACATCGTGGACTGTTCAGGCGGACTGAACGGTACGGGTGGCATCACGGCGGGCCGTGCGGGGAGCAGCTGGAGATTCAGGTTCGACCCGAGTTTCTATTGGGTTTTCACTCTCCTCAACTTCGGCATCAGCCGATGATGGGGATGACTCACTGGTGGGCGCTTGCTCAGCAGGTGCTGTTGCTTCCTGCCTGGCGGGCGCTTTGTACTCGAACGTGCCGTCGATCTTGATCCAGTCGATGAACAGCAAACGACCTTTCAGACTGGCGCCCGGTTGACCTTGTTTATCGCCTTTCTCGTAGAGAAACGGATCGATCCACAGGTCGCCGATACGGAACGACAGCAAGACCTTTTTCTCGGCCTTGACGGCGTCCATATAGAGACGAATCAAGCGTTCAGCTTCGCCCCCAGCGACTTTGCAGTCGAAGCGGGTGTACTCCACCGCATCGGTGGCACCGTGCAGGGCTGCGATATCGCAAGCCATGAATGGCTGGCCGCGGCGGACTTGTACTTCACGAACACGGTTGAGATAACCGATACCGACGGTGTGCAGATTGAAGTAAGTGGTCGCTTCTTGGGAGTGGTTGGCGTGGGCCATGGTGGTTCTCCTGTTTCAAGGGAAAACGGCGACGCACAGCCCCTGATGGGGAAGTGAGCCCCCGTCAGGGTGGGTATGGTGAAGGCGAGCAATGAACGACTCGCCACTGGCAAGCCGATGACGATCAGAACGTTGCATCTCGGGGAAAGCGGTGCAACTGAGGAGTGTCTGCGGTAGTGGTCCGCAAACATGGGGTAGTGAGCATTCATCACCGCTGAAGCGGTAACCGTGCGGGCTTCCGAACGCTGATCGCACTTGGGTAAACCACCACGAACGTGGCGTAGCCTTGAAGGTTCAAGCTACCTGGGCTGGGCTGTCGACGACAGCGAACCACGCCCTTTGTATAAGCCTGTCCCAGGGGAGCGTCAAGACGCTGCAACCCAGTTTTTTATGGCCGGAATTCAGTGGCAGTCACTGGAATGAAGAAAGTGAAGAGTGAGCCTGACGGGTCGCCAGGCGAGGAAGAGAAAAGCCACCTTTGGCGGTCTTACGCAGTCGACAAGCTCCTCGCAAAACTTGGTTTAACTGCGCCATGATTCGCCAACCGACCCTTGTCGTGGCCTGGGTCGGAAGCTGTTGGCACGCATCCGCGCACAAAGGGTGCCCAATGTTTCCCCGGTGGGCTCCGGGGCTGAATACGATCGCCGAGGCGGATGACCACTATTGCCTGGCAGAGGCAATAGTGGTCATCCGCCGCCGTGATCAGGTCGAGCACAAATCGGGAACGAAATTCCCCAGAAGAAATGGCCCCGAACTCTAGGAGTCCGACCGAACTACCCGGAGCGAATCGGTCTTGGGTCGCCATTGGCGATGATCCTGAGGCACTACAGCAGAGAGGATGGGATGACGTCAAGGCAGAGTGCGTTGACTTAAAGGTCGCCCCAATATTCAAGTTGATCTTCAATGATGAGTCATGGACGAGGCACATTTTTGCTGATCGGCACAGTGCCCTTGCAGTCCGGGTAGTGGGAGCACGACCAGAACGGCCCTGATTTTCCCTTACGTCTGAGCATTGAGGCGTTGCAAATGGGGCAGGCTGGACCGGTTTCTACCGGTAACGCCAAGGTGAGCGCTCCACAGTGTTCGACCAATTGCGCAATCCAACTCGCCTGCTTGGCGACGAATTCATCCAGAGTCAGACGCCCTGCTTCGATTTCGTCCAGGGCCTGCTCCCAGATCGCGGTCATACCCGGATCTGCGATTGCAGCGGGTACCGCCTCGATCAGGGTATGGGCCGCCGCAGAGGCCATCAAGGCGCGTTTTTTCTTCAGCAAATAACCGCGATCAATCAATCCCTTGATGATGCCGGCTCGCGTGGCTTCGGTACCGATACCGGTGGTGTCCCGAAGTTTCTGTTTCAGGCGGGGGTCGTTGACCAGTTTGGCCACGTTTTTCATCGCCTTGATCAGATCGCCCTCGGTCAGCGGTTTGGGAGCGGCGGAGTGCATGGGCTTGAGTTCGACGTCGTTCACTGCGCACCGAGTACCCTGTTGCAAGACGGGCAATACTTGATGCTTTTGACTGGGCTCATCCTCCTCGGTGTTTTCGTAGAACAAGCCTTTCCAGCCCTGAACCAGAATCTGTTTGCCAGCAGCGGTCAATCGTTCTTCGCCACACTCCAGTTCGACCTGGGTTCGATCAAACTCATGATGCGGAAGAAATTGCGCGAGGTAGTGGTAACGAATCAGCTCGTAGACATTGCGCTCTTGTTGAGACATCCGCGCAAGGTTCGCGGGTTCGGTGGTGGGGATGATGCCGTGGTGCGCGGTGACCTTGGCATCGTTCCATGCCCGTGAGCGCAATGATCGATCGACGCTTCCGAGTGCGGGCCGTAGTGCGGGATCCGTTTTGAGCAGGGCATCGAATACCGCGGGAACCTCGTTGAACATACTATCCGGCAAATAGCGGCAATCGCTGCGTGGATAGGTGGTGGCTTTGTAGGTTTCATACAGGGATTGGGCAGTGTTTAGGGTTTCCTGAGCGCCGAGTCCCAGCTTGCGCGAGCAGACTTCTTGCAGTGTGCTCAGGTCGAAGGGCAGGGGCGGCGGTTCTCGGAAATGCTCAGTCTGCAGCGAGAGTACTGTGGCGGTCTTACCGCTAGAAATCTCATGGGCCGCCTGAATGGCCAGCGCTTGTTGCTGGCAACGACCTACCTCGTCCTGCCCTGAGCTGGGTGGTAACCACGACGCGATGAATGGTTGCCCCATTGAGGACAGGTGCACCTCCACTTCCCAGTAGGGCACCGAGACGAAGCTGGCAATCGCACGATCCCGATCGACCACCAGACGTAAAGTGGGTGTCTGGACACGTCCAACCGATAGTACGCCGTCGTAACCCACCCGCCGACCGAGAAGGGTAAATAAACGACTGAGGTTCATGCCGATTAGCCAGTCGGCGCGGCTTCGGGCGACGGCTGAGTGGTAGAGCGAGAAGGTCTCCTGCCCAGACCTCAGCGAGGACAGTGCCTTGCGAATCGACGCCTCGTTGAGTGCGGACAACCAGAGGCGCTGAACGGGGCCTCGATACCGGCAGAGTTCCAGTAACTCGCGGGCAATCATTTCACCTTCGCGGTCGGCGTCGGTGGCGATGACGACGCTGGTGGCTTCGCTGAGCAGACGCTTGATGACGTTGAACTGTGCTGCGGTCTTGGGTTTGACCTCGACCTGCCACTGCGCGGGAATGATCGGTAGATGATCCAACGACCAACTCTTGAATTGCTCGCCATAGGCTTCAGGCGGTGCTGTCTCCAGCAGGTGGCCGATACACCAGGTGACGATTGAGTCGGTGCCGATCAGGCAACCATCACCACGCCGATTGACCCCGAGTGCCTTGGCGATGTCCCGACCCTGGGAAGGTTTCTCGCAGAGGAAGAGGCGCATAGAACTGCTCCGGATTGAGTTCGGAGCAGCGTGGTTGGAAACAGCAGTGGCGAGATATGAGAAACCTGAATGACAGGTTCCTCATATTAGTCGGTGAGGGCAGGCTTGAATGGGCCGGGGCGGCTTGTAGTGTGGACGACAGGTGGGTCTTCACGAGCAGCGAGTAAAAAAACAGCTCAGCAACTTCGCGCAAAGGCGCAATTCTTATGCCTGAAGTCTGTCAGTCCGTAGATGGCGGCCCTCTGCGTTTTTTGGGTTTCGACGCAGGTGAGCTGGCCTGCTCTGTGTTTTGCCCGACGTGTGTCGCAGATGCCGCTGGTTCACTGGAGCGTTCGCGCATGACCACGCTGTGCATCCGGTGAGGCAGCATGCCGACTCGACGGGCCTCGATCTTGAAGGTGACCCGCGCATTGTCTTCGCTGTCCTCCCACTCATCGCGCACGGTGCGGCCTTCGACCAACACGCGCATGCCTTTCTGGTACAGCGTGCTCCAGTGCTCAGCTTCGCGGTGCCAGAGTTCAACCGGCGCCCAATAGCCGCCTCGATCTTCATAGCTGCCCTCGCGTGGCACGGGGTTGTCGAAGTACACATTCAGCCGTAGCAAACGCCGTGGCTCGTCATTGCCTGATGGAAATTCCTGGAACTCTGGCGCACTGCCGATATTGCCTTCGCCGACAAAAAAAGTGCTCATCCTGATACCTCCACTGCGGTTGTGAATTGGCGCAGTAACCGTTCGGCACTGGCCATTTTGATCGCGCAGGTTGATGCCTGGCGGTAGAGCGAATGCACCCCGCTCATTTGCAGGTTCAGTGCAATGCGGTTGCATTCGAATTGGTACAGTCCCTCGCGCACGACCTGCGGCAGGGCTTGGTTGCTGACCTGGCGTTCCCAGACCGCAACCCCCATACGGGCGAAGTCACGGGTGCGCCAACGCAAAAAGGTGCTGCCCGCGCTGGTGTTCTGCAGCACCAATCGAATATCCAAGTGTGAGTAAGGGGGCTGTCCGGCTTGCTGCACCACAGCCTCCATCAGGTGACATAACTGCGCCTCGATTTCTCTCGCCACCTGCGCCAGGTGCTCCAACTCTCCCTTACCCTTAAAGGGCTTTAAAAGGCCTTTTAGGGAGGGTGCGTGTTCGAGCTGTCGATAGGCATCCGGTGTCAACGCTTCTAGGCGTATTGGCTGAGCCTGGATCATCGGACTCATGCTTCATCCTCCGGCTCATCCACCGTCACAGGCGGCTCTCCTTCTTGCTCTGCCAACGCGTTGCCGTCATCCATTGCCACAGCACCACGACGAATGATCGGTGGCGCAAACTGGGAGCGGCGATGACCTTCAAGGATGTCCATGGGGGGCAAACCCAATTTATCGATGGCTGCCAGGGCACGGGCGTTGTTCGCCGCCATGTCATCACGCGTGACGCCAGCATGCCGATAGCGCTGTGCCTGGCCGAATAGGCTGCGCAGCAGATGGGCACCGTCATCGATCCAGGCTTCCATGTCCCTGCGACCGATCAAGGCAGTGTGATGGGTCAATAGGGTCCGACGCACCAGGGTGTCGTAGTCGGTCAACAGGTAGACCGCCAGAAAACCCAGCTGGCTGCCGATGTACAACGGCAAGGTGACGGGGTGGATGTTGAGGTTGTCGCCCATGTCGATCTGGGTCGGCAGCTCTTGTCTGATCCGATCCAGCTGTTGGGTCAGTTCCAGCATCCCGGCCTTGGCCCGCATCAGTTTTTCTTCGAGTTGCACGATGGCCCAGTCGGCATAGGGATCGTCCTGGGCCGCGGTTTGTTTGATCAGGTTGGTGACACTGATGTAGCCGGCCATGCCCATGATCGAGTGGACGCCTTCGCGTGCGGCCCGACCTTGCCAGATGCGGGCGGCGTGGTGAGTGTGCAGGGTCAGGGTGATGCTGCTGCGCAATGATCCCAGGTTGAGTTGATAGTGATCGGCCACGGTGTTGTCCTCGCATAAGCTTGGACGGGAACGTTGCGACAGATGAGGGTCAAGGGCAGCCAAAAAGCTGAATGCGGTCTATTCGGTTTGAGAGGGTTAATTTTAGAGACGTTCGTGAGTGATGCCAGTGGCATCATTTCCATCGATGGCGATGGCGATGGCGATGGCGCTCGGATTGCGCAGGTTCGGCCCTTTGCGATCTCACATTAGAACTCAGTAGATTTGATGCCACTGGCATCAAATCTACTGACGTCCAGGGCGTTTGCCGCGCAATTGGCGTAGCTCATTCAGGCACGCTTGGGCGAGGACGGAGGCGGGTTCGCCCTGTTTTCGGGATGGGCGCGAGGATGCCGTTGGGGGCGGTTCTGCAACGGGTGAGGGTTCTGTCTGACCTGCCCAAGGACGAAAGTCGCCTTTCAGTGCGCGCTGGATCAGGCCCATCAGATACGCCGCTGGCTTGCGGATACCTCCTGCCGTACAGCGTGCGCTCGCTTCGTTGAGCACCGCCTGACGATCCGCTGGTTTGAGCTTGTTCAGCGCCACGGCGACGGCCTGACGCTCGCTTGGACTCAGGTGCAGCGAATCGGGCCAGTGCAGGTTATCCACCGCTGGGGTCGCGTGCGGTACAGTACATATACTTTCTTTTAATACAGTACAGGCGGCGTTCGGAATCCGAACTGCGCTGGAAATGCTGGCGTTTAGACCCGATTCGGAATCCGAACGAGGGCTTGCACGATTCCGAACAAGGTGATCTTCCCCCAGTTCGGAATCGTGCATAGTGGTATCAGTTGTCTGATCCAATCCTTGCTGCGTCCAGTGTTCACCCCAGCTGTCGAGCCGCGTGGGTAGCTGACCTAAATCGATACGGGTGTCCTGGCGAATTTCTTCCAGAACATGCTGCGCGACAATGCGCACAGCCTTCGTTGCATGACCGAGGGTATGTCCGACTAGCTCCAGGTAATCGTGATCCAGTTCCATGGCTTCGGCGGGGGTTAACGGTTCGTCGTGCAGAACATACAGTGAACCTTGAAGACGTCCGCTGACCTGATCGCGTCCGCGACTCACCAAACTGAGCCAGCGCGTCAGTCTAAGCATCGTCAAGACGCGAGCAATGGTTTCACGGGAGGCTGACGCGCCGTAGGGCACGCTCGACAGGTAAGGCTGCAAATCCTCATAGCGAGGCGTGATCACACCCTGACCTTGGAGCATGAGTCGAAACACCTGCCAGGCATTACGTTCCAATGGCGTCAGCCGATTATCCAACAGCAGGCGACGCGGCACGACTTCGTGTGATTGGCCACTGAACAGAAAACCAGCCTGCAGAGCCTGGTTGGACGGTTGTTCGGTGGTAGGGCGTGCGGGCCAGCGTTCACTCAGCTGCTGGGTACATTGCTGCAGGACACGCTGCCAGCGACTGGAAGGGGCAGTGTTCATGTTCCATTGCTGTACTGGTCAATCTGCTGCCAAACGATGGTCAAGCTGATCTGTTGTTCTTCGGCCAGCATCATCATGGCGTCGAGTTGATCCTCGGTACCGTCCTGAGAGCGTAGCTGGCACCATCGCTGCCAGAGCGCATGTTCCTGCGCTTCGCTCAAATGCTGAGGACGGCCCTTACGGGTTTCTATCTTGAGCAGACGTCGACGTAGGGCGGTTTCCGAATGCGCCAAGCCGAAGCACTGATACATGATGGTGCTGCTGGCGCCTAGCATGAGCGCTCGGTTGATCAACCGTTCGTTCTGCTCGTCGCGTTCGGCTTGCGCGATCAACCGATGCAGCACCGGCGAATCAATCTTGACCTCAACCCAGGGGACGGTGGCATGGGCCAGGCGCGATAGGGTGGTGGGTGGTAAGGATTGCAACAGGTAGATGTCGTCCTCACCCAGTCCGAGTGCCTTACAGCGTTGTAGATTACCCAGGCGCAGTTCGTGTAGCACCTGAGTCAGCATGGCCTGGTTGAGCACATTGAAGGACGGGCTCATGGCAATTTCTCCGGTGAGTCGTCTTCAGGGGCAAGCGTTAAGTCGATTAGACGACGAGCCAAGCGGATTAGGCGATACAGCTTGAGTAACAAACTGTCGGGCAGCCGCTCCAGTCCTACGTCCACGGCGGGACGATCGGTCAGAGGGAGTTGATAGATTCCCAGCAACAGCTGGCCAAACAGGGCGGAGGGCAGTTGCTGGCGATCCTCCCAGTTCACGTCGTCTTGAGCGCGTAATAGGGCCAGGAGCAGTAGGTGAATACCGGTCGCTCGCGGTGTAGCAAGATCAAGGTGCTCGATGTTCAGGGCGTAGCCCAAGCCAAGCTGCTGATCGATGATGCTCTCGGGATGTCCGGCATAGGCCGCCATTTCCCGCGCCAGTCCAGCAATGGCTGAGCGCAGTTGTTCGGGGTTATCCAGTGTTGGTGCGATGATCCAGACGTCGTCGATCGCACAGGTTTCAACGGTCGGTGTTACTCCAGTGGCAGTGTCGCGCTCGATTTGTTCACGAATCTGTTGAACACGTGACGGAGGGCTGACCGCTGAGACGACATTCGTTTTAGGTGGTGAAAGCAGTTCCTCTCGCGTTGGTTCGCTCTGTGGCTTGGTCACAGTTGATTGGGGGCGGGACTCGGAGGAGTGAGGTCCTGACGCGGCTTCATCAACGTTCGGTAGATGGTTGTTCACTGAGGGCGTGCTGACGACAACGCCAGGCGTCGAGATTATCCGTTGGGTATCGCTCAGCTCCAGGGCCAACATGCGGTAGGACTGTCCGAGCAAGCGGCTCATGCGTTCGAGCAGTTCATCCTGGAGCTGCTGAAGATCGAAGGATTCAGGTTCGGCATCGAAGTAGCTCAGGGTCTCGAGCCAAAAATCGGTGAACGCAACGGTGGCGGTTGGATAACGGTTCCAGGTACGTTCAGCCTGGCTACGCAGAGTGATTAGACGTTCGATCTGCGGCTTGCCCAAACCGGCATACAGGGTTTGTGGAATGGCGGGCAGTAAGTGTTCAAGGGTGTCCAGCATCCGGCTGATGTGGGATTGCGAGATTGGATAGCCTCCAGCGGCAAGACGTCGTGCCAACTCACGTTGTGAGAGTACAGCCCCCTCTGCTTCGAGCATGGTTTTGAGTTTGGCTACTGCCAGCGCACGTTCGATAAAGGTGAGTTGGCCGTGCAGATCGCTTTCGGCCAGATGGCCGAGCAGTGCGGTGATTTCATTAGTCCAAGGGCGGAACAAGCAATGAATGCGGAAGAATCGTTCGTCGCGGCTTTCCTGCCACAGCTCGCCGAGAATCGCCAAGCGCGTATTACCGCCGTTGCGAATGATGAACGTCGGATCTCCTGGACGGCGGGTAATCGGTGGTGGTTGATCCAGCCCACGTTCACGGATGGACGCCTTGATATCGTCGTACAGAGGGTTACGGATGAAGCGCGGGTTGTGTTCGTAGGGCCGCAACTGCTCCAGAGTGACCAGCATCGGTGTGTCATTGACTGGATCGGACAGCCGCTCCAGTTCTGGACCCCGAGAGAAGTGGTCCTGGTGCAACTTGTCGGTGATTTCCGCCTGACTGAGCTTTTTCATCTGAACAACCTCCGTTAACGCGGGTTGCGCAGATGGTCACCGACCTCGAACTTGACGATCTCGGCAGTCCCCGAACCTTCAAAGTGTCGGGAAAGCTCTGCGAGGAACCACCCCATAGCCGAGCGCCCACCCTGCACACGAAAGACCACGGTGCAATACTCCTCGCAAGGTGGACGGTGGGCTCGAAGGGGGGGCTGAACGATGGTGGGAAGCTGATCCAACATCAAAAGACTCCTTGCCAAACACTGTTGGCCTCAAGGTCGATCAAACACAATGACGGGGTGAGAAATGTGGGATTATCGATTCGTCTCATTGATCCTCCGCGCGCCTGCCCACCGTAGAGATCGCTTCGCGCCATTCCGGAAACAACTCGATGGCCAGTGCTTGTATGGTTTCCAGCGCCGATGGCGTTAGTCGTTCTCGTAAGCGACGCGTCTCGATTCGGTGGACCGGCAGGCCAAGGGAGGCGGCATTGAGATACGCCACTCGGTCTGGAACGACGGTGTCTAGAACCGAGATGTTGTAAGCCCCAGTGAAAGTCTCGCGCAGGCCACGGATGATCATCCGTGTGTCCACTCGAATGGAATTCACCTGGTTTAGAAGCAGTCGCAACGGTGGCGGTGGAATGCCCAGGTGGCGGAACGGTTCGAGGTCGCTGAGCAGCTTCAAGGTGCCGCGGTGCAGTTCGCGGGCGGCGAGCATTTCCGGGGTGATGGGAGAGAGGGCGAGATCTGAGGCGAGGATGGCCATCTCCAGCAGCACGCTACGTGCGCCCTGAGTGTCGATCAAAAGCAGGTCATAATTGAGACGGAAATTGTCCAGCAAATTGTGCAGCCTTAATCTCCCATCGGGGGAATGCAGCAGCAAAGTGTTCAGTCGGCCTTGATCATCGTTGGAGAGGATCAGGTCGAGCCCTGCAATCACCGTTCTGGAAACAATCTGTGCAGGAGTTGTCAGGTTGAGTGCTATGAACTCGTACGCACCAGCAACAGCTTTCTGGCTCAAGGCGTAATAGCTGGAGAGAGTGGGCTGGCTATCCAGGTCCAATAGAAGGACGCGCAGGCCCGCATCTGCAAGAAGGCCGCCGAGGTTGGCGGTCACCGTGGTCTTGCCCACGCCCCCTTTAGTCGATACCACCGATACCACACGCATGACATCAGGCCTGCTGACCTAAGCGTTCAACGACCCAGCGCTCGATCTCCAACGAATCCCAGCCCACGGCACGCAATCCAATGCGCTTAGCTTGAGGGAATTTTCCTTCCTTCATCAGGTTGTAGATGTGCGCACGCTTGAAGCCGGTTTTTCGCTCCACCTCGTCACGCCGCATGATGTGACGTTCTACTTGCAGTTGAGGTACTTCAACGATGGGTGAGGATTGGCTGGGCATGCTGGTCACTCCTGGCGCTGATTGGCGCGTGGTGGGAAGTGACCTGAATTGAATAGCAGAAAACAGAGGTAGTCATTGCACTGCAATCAAAGGAATTGCAGTGCAATGCATCGATTACTTGTGTTTCTTGAGACTACGGTTGGCTGAGGCAAATTTTTCGTCTAGCGTTCGTTTGCTGAGACCAGGCACATCTCTGTAGCGTGCGAGAACAGCATCGACGATTGCGGCTTGGTTCTTGAATACGGAGAGAGGCTTTCCAGCGGGTGAATGGCCCAGCAGCAGGTTGACTAAAACACCAATAATATTCTGATACGTGATTTCGCTACGCTCACTGATGTGGCCATGCGTTTTGACCAATGCTTTGAGCTCATCTCGCTCTAACCCGATTGATTGAAGGTCTTTTAAAAAATCTTGATGGTGCCGCCGCAGCGTTTCCAGCTCTTGCAGGATGACATCCCGATCAGCTTTAAGTGCTAGGTAGGTTCCTAGGCTGACTTTTTCATCAGCATCCTTACTGGGCTCAAACAGAAAGCTAGGCTTTTGATCGGGATAGTGAACCTGCATCCAGTTGCGCAGATCAGAGTGGCGTACTGTCAGCTGAAAAGGTTCTACGTAAGTCCCCATGCGAACCGAAATACCGAGACACCCATAAGGCAACTCACCGTTACGTACAGCGTCATAAATTGCTTCAGTAGTCGCGCGCAGGCACGGCCATTGTGGGAATATTTTTCCAAGCCTCTCTGGGCAGATCTCATCAGCTCCTATTATTTCTGCTTCATGACGAATGAGGTTGCACCAACGTAATGCTGCTTCAATCGGTCTATAGAAGGTTTTAGTTTGTGGATTGAAAATATATACAGACATATGCGAACGGACCTCCGTTTCCGATGGTCCGGCCTCCCGTGGAGCATCACTATGTCAGCCAGGCTGAGCGCAGGAGCTGTACTTCCGGATTCGGCACTCGGTGAGGTCAGTCCATCTACCTATTGATTCGTTGTTTTTCCTTGATACGACGCTAGCTGCTTACCTCGTCCATTCACCACCAGAGAGGTATGTGGATATGGGCAAAGTGGGGCGCAGGTCAATTCCAGACGGTAAATGTCTGGTAAGGTTCAAGTAGTAAAATTGGTGTTTGATCAGTAACAGGGTGTGGCCATCGTCACGGATCTTTTCCAGCAGGCCGCACAACTGGGCTTTTTTTGCTGGTATTCATTTCGGCGGACGGCTCGTCGAGGACCAGCGAGCATGGCTCGGAGGCTAGGGCTCGGGCGATTTCAGGCCCAGTTGGTGGGCTGTAGACGAAACTGTCGACGCGATAATCGGTGAATGACGCAATGGCCGCATATTTGAACAAGCGGTAGGCGATTTCACCTGTTTGCGCTTCTTCTTCCAGGGCCCTGCGATGACGGCTCAAAACCGCCCACAGACCGTTGCCAGGGGCGCACATGGCAGCCGACCATGACATTTTTCGGCCCCCTTCAGGCATTGAGCAGGCAAATGTGCTGAAAGGTTCGGGCGACACCATCCTGTGCCACCTGAAGTACCGTGAACCGTGATGGTGGGTAAGCGTCTGGGCATTACACCTTGCGTGATGATATCCAGTTAGCTGTAGCGACTCACCGATCTCACAGGGCTTGTCTGCCTGCATATCGGGCCACACGCTAGCATGATGATTGACTGAGCCCGAGAAGGCCTCCATATGAGTATCCCTACATCATCTGACGAAGCCGAGAGCCGACTTCCTCGAACCCGTTCCGCACATAGAAATCAAGAGTGCGCTTCCATTTTGATTGCCCGGGCGCTCAAACTCCCGTCGCGTCCATCCACGAGCGCGGCTTTCCTGCAAGGCGACCTCAAGCATATGAGGGCAATCCCGTCGGAGCGCATGTCCGGTCAAACATAAAGCTCCGAAAACTTTCCGAACTTGTCTCCCGAATGGATCGTCATGCATTCGTTCAGTACCATGATGTCGACCGGCTCGCCATCTGCACTTGTGACCACGGCGACCACGCCAGCACCGGCAAGCACTGTCTGCGCCCTTTGTCTGACGACGTCGGGGGGGCGCTTTCCCGCTGGAGAGCTCATCGAGCATGAAACGGTCGACCGCCTCGGCATCCGTTGCGTTGGTGCTGCGAGTGGATACGATGGACATTTTCTCTTCTGCTTTAGCAGTTAAGGAACGGTGCCTTCCCAAAGCGGACAACATCACCAACATTGGTTGTATATCAAACAGTCTGCTATCCAAAATCTTCACCGGTTTCAGGGGCAATGACTGGAAGTGTTTGAAATTCTGAAGTCAATTCGCCGTTAAGAAATGCGCACTTTTCCAGAAGGTCAGGCCATCTGAATGCGCGAACTGCAATGTTTGCAATACCTTGCATTTTTTAAATCCCAGTAAATACCTTTTTCAGAAGTGTATGGCAGCTGGACCGTTGATTTGCGGCGCAATGGGGCGAAGGCATGACAAAATCCTGCATTTTTTCTCATCAACCTCAGGATTCGAAAGCAACAGAAACTTGATCGCGCAGACGCAGCACGCACATCTGCAAATGGACGATGCCGATCCGAAACGGGAAGGCTGCGCTGGAGAGCATCTACGAGGACAGGTTGCCACAGTAGCCTCACCCCGGTAACACAAAATCCTGCATACCCTCCGTACTCACGCGCCTGCCGCCGCAGAAGGCCGCAGCCAAGCGAACGAGGCAAGCGTTTCATGGGTAGGCTGCGACTATGCTACCTATGCCAAAGAACAGTCTCGTTTATCACCACAGCCTGCTGCCGAAAAAGTAGATGACGCAGTATTAAACTGGTTGGTAATGACCGGTGGCGATTTCGGTTTGGCTATCTCATGGAACGCTGGGCAGCACGCTTCGTGAGCGAGCTTTTTCGCAACTACGTGGTGCGCTTCGTTGGGTGCAGCATCAATGATCAAGTGTTGCGCTCCCGCGCTGCATGATGGATGCGCTGGCCGCCGACCGATGTTGGGCGAAATTGCGCCGCAAACTAGGGCATTGGGCGACTGTGAACCTGGACAAGAACATCGCAAGATCGTCGAGTGGGAAGCGAAAGGCGTTTCCCTCATCATGTACAATGTTCCGGCTGGTAAGCGGCCAGCACGCGACAGGATGACTTTGTGGTTGAATGCTGTGAGCTGTGTCTGACAAGTCCGGATTACCAGCTCGACAGTTTGCGACGTTCAATCCTGGCTCATCACTAGATTGGCTGCTGGATGCGTTTTCCGACGAGCTCTATCGATACGGTGATCTCAACCGCTTTAGCGTACGTCCGCAAGATGAGGTGGACGTCAAGTTGCGCTTCAGGTTAGTTTGCCGTCCCGCTTCATATCCTCTTACGCCAGCGCTGATATTGGTGGCCGGTGGTATCGGACGATGTGATATTTCATCTCGCTCGCCGGCTGGTGAGGCACTTGAATGATCCGCAGTTGGTCATTTAGATTGCACGGAGGGGTGGGCAACTGCATGACTGTTGGGCTTGGCTGGTCGAGAACGGCTGAATGAGTTTGGTCACTTTGAGCGCGAGCGCAAGGCGACTGAGATGGGTGAGCCCCGTGCTCACTTACCCAACGCCATACCTAGGCTGCGATGAGCAGCGTTAATTGGACAGAGGCACAGCCTCAACGGCTAGAGCAATAAGTGGCAGATGCTTACTCCGCGTACCCAGCGTTTCGTCATCGCGAACAGGCTCGCTCCACAGGGGAGGCAGAGAATATCCATAGCACCGAAAGCAAACCAACAAGATCGACAGGGAGTCATCGATGTCATTCGTAGAGCCGACAGAAAGCCAGGGGTTTACCGATTGCCGCTCCCTCGCAATGTAGTCGCAATCGTGACTGGAACTGACGGTCGGGCTCCATGCCGAGGTGGCACAGTATTTTATGGTCAGCGCCCGTTGCGAACGCTTGCCCGGAGCCTTGACGTTTAAAAGTCCCCGAGGTCCTGCGCGTTAACGCGTTCGACCCAGTCCCGCACAATCTGCACGTTCACGCCACCAATTCTAGCGGCCTCGCCAGCATCACCCCATCATAAATCTGCGCAAAAGCCAGAAGCCACAGCGTCTGGGCAGCCTCCTTCGATAGCTGCGCCGACTTGCGCAGGTCATCGCCGATGTCATCCGTGCGAAGCCAAACGTGCTGCCCCATGCCAAGCCGTCTGTTTGCACTAGGGATTCAGATTCATCGCACTTTGTGAACCCTCAAGCGCCTGAAATAATACCGATTGGTATGAGATTCGGCGCAAAGAGATAGTTAGTACATGAGGTGCTGCTGGTCGAGCTCAGGACCGGAGACAGCGGTTGCTGATGTGAGCCACGTTGAGGCTGCGCTCACTTGGGAGCCATCAACTATGTCAGCTATTAGATAGGATGCAGGAATTCTGCATGAGTCCGCTTAAAAACACCGTAAGCCGCAATGGTGAAACCAGTACCTTGCTTGCAATGGTTCGCAGTTGTTCTTCACAAGTATCTCGGGAAGGGGCTATGGAGTCTCCGTAGAAAGCGGAGCGTTCATTGTCGAGAGGCGTCTGTGGAAGAACGCATTGCCATGCTAGACGAGCATGGGCCATGCCGCAGTATCTTGCCACAGCTTGCCTGGCTCCGAGAGGATGATTACTCCCCCCCCCTGCGGAATTCTGCGCGAGCAATGCTCTATGCGGCAATTTTTGAGGCGGCATCCATGGCAATCCGGCACCACCCACAACAACACCAAAATGCTCGTATTGCGACCTCCAAAATGCCTAAGAGAATCTCCCCGCTCGAACTATTTCAATATAAGACGTTCCGTTCCCTCTGGTCAGCTTCTCTTATATCGAATCTCGGCAGCCTCGTTAGGGGGGTGGGTGCGGCGTGGCTGATGACAAGCATTTCCACGTCTCATGGACTGGTGGCACTCGTCCAGGCATCGACCACACTGCCGGTCGTGATTGTTTCGCTCGCAGCTGGGGCGCTCGCGGACAACTTTGATCGTCGGCAGATCATGCTGGCGGCTCAGCTGCTGATGTTCTGCGTATCTGTCGGCCTGGCGTTTCTTGTCTATGCGGGGGCAGTGACACCCTGGGTTCTGTTGAGCCTGACCTTCCTGATCGGCTGCGGCTCGGCACTGTTCGACCCGCCATGGTCCGCGTCGATGGGTGACATAGTTCCCCGTCAAAATTTGCAAAGCGCGGTCGCACTCAACAGCATGAGCTATAACCTTATGCGCAGCATCGGACCGGCGATTGGAGGCATGATTGTCGCAACAGCCGGTGCGGCCTTCGCCTTCCTCTTCAATGTCTTTTGTTATCTTCCCTTGATCGCCACGCTCTGGCGATGGAAGACGGAGCCTGCGCATCAATTGCTCCCGCGAGAACCTTTCAGTAACGCGATGGCTGCGGGCTTCCGCTACGTACTCTTGTCGCCGAACCTTCTCAAGGTGATGTTTCGGAGCCTCGTTTTCGGTTTCACCGCCATCATTATTCTGGCTCTGCTGCCCGTCGTTGCCCGTGATCAGGTTGGGGGGACTGCCACGACCTACGGAATCATGCTCGGTTTCTTCGGTTTCGGAGCGATTTGCGGCGCGTTTCTCATTGGACGGGTTCAGGAAGTCCTCAGCAATGAGTGGGTCGTTCGCGGCGCATTTTTCATGTTGGCCATCTGTTGCTTCTTTCTGGTATGGAGCAAGTATGTTTGGCTGAGCTGTCTGCTTCTCATGCCTGCTGGTGTGGCATGGGTACAGGCACTATCGCTCTTCAGTGTGACGGTCCAACTTTCGACGCCGCGGTGGGTTGTCGGAAGAGCCTTGTCACTCTACCAAACGGCCACATACGGTGGCATGGCTGCAGGGAGTTGGATATGGGGCGAACTGGCCGACACGCAGGGTGTTACCGGTGCCCTGCTCATTGCAAGCCTTGCTCTTGTCTTCGGTGGGCTGATCGGCATCATTCTTCCCCAGCCGGATTTTGAGGCGCACAATCTCGATCCGACTGACAAATTCAGTGAGCCGGTGCTGAAAATCGACCTGCGATCGTGCAGAGGACCAATCTCGGTGACAGTGGATTATTTAATTGATCAGGGAGATGTTGCCGAGCTTCTAAACGTAATGGCACTCCGGCGAAAAGCGCGACTTCGAGATGGTGCCAGACAATGGAAGCTGCTCCGCAACCTGGAAAAGCCTGAAATGTGGACCGAGAGTTATCACGTATCCACGTGGGTCGAATACGTGCGCCATAATCAGAGGCTGACGCACGCTGACGCTGAAATCGTGGCGCGCCTCGAGGCGCTGCACCGAGGTGATTGCCCACCCAAAACCAACCACAAGATTGAACGACAAACCGTGCCGGTCCGCGACGATATGCCGCTCAAACCTCACATTGACAGAACTTGAGCTGGAAAAATACGAACATCTTTACCACTGCGAGGCGTGACGGGAGGAGGCCTTGAAATCGTTCTTGTCTCTTGGACCACAGTGGTCTTTGGTGGTCACTACGAGGATAAAATCCGTGTTCCCGTGACGTAATACTTGATCGCACCGCGCGCGTCTTACGTTTTGCGGCCTTGAGCCGATCGATAATGTCAGCAGTCCGATCTCGTTCGAGTGAAACGAAAACAATCATCGCGATCTGACGGCCAACAGCCTTTGCGGAAACCATGGGGACCTCTGCCTATTGGGAGCTTTAGCCCCCAAGCGTTTCCACTACCATTCTCGATTCCTTTGTTCGAGCAATGGTGATGGCCGATCCGCTCACAAGTCTGTTGCAGGGATTGCATCGGGGTAAGTCCCGTTTTCTCAGTGCCAGACTCAAGCCAACGATAGACAACCGGGTGCTCCCGCCGGTTGTTATTGCGCCACAGCAGGCGGGTGGTGTTCCAGCACTTCAACCTGTGGTCGCACATGAGCGCCCTGGAAAACGTCATGGATGCCCCGGCGCATGTACTGGGGATGAGCAAGCAAGACGCTCGGGAAAAAGCCGAACACTACTTGTACTAGGTCGGCGTCGCACACCGCAAGGGTGCCTATCCGGCACATATGTCCGGTGGCGAGCAGCAGCGGGTGGCGATTGCCCGGGCGCCGGCGATGGAGCCGGAGGTGATGCTCTTCGACGAGCCGACCTCGGCGCTCGACCCGGAACTGGTCGGCGAAGTGCTAAAGGTGATGCAGGACCTGGTCCAGGAAGGCCGCACCATGGTGGTGACCCATGAAATGGGCTTTGCTCGCGAGGTGTCGAACCAGTTGGTGTTCCTCCATCAGGGCCGGGTCGAAGAAGGCGGCACCCCCCGCGAAGTGCTGATCAGGCCTCAGTCCGAGCGACTGCAGCAGTTCCTTACCGGCAGCTTGAAATAACCCGGCACACCGACTGTTGGCCACGCACATCAACAGTCGGCTTCGGATACACAGGTGCTCAACTTGTAACTGCAAACATTGAGCCGGAATGCCCAATCCCTCGAAGCGCTTGACGGCCTATGCCGCACCGATGATGCGGGGCCGGCGGAAATCGGCCTGACCTGCATTCGGATCATCGAAAGGTGACCATTACAAGGCCGCGCTCTGCGATCAAGCGGTCGACTTCTGCCGCCTCGTTTTCCGGTACAAGCCGCGACATGCAATGCCCCGAGAGCCCGCCATCTTGGCGGCATGAGCAAGCTGCAGGATTTCGGCGTCTGGGATCCGATAGCAATATCACTCCGACGGTCTTAGCCCCTACCAATCCTGAAAGTGCAACCAAGGATCAGATTACCGGATTACCGGATTACCTGATGCGCTGTCGCGACTGGACCGGGCCCGTTTCATTCAATGTTGGATTGCCGCCTGCGGTGGCTGGAGAAAAAATTAAACTGCCGCCCGGAATCGACCGTGAACTGCAGAAAACGCTGTATTGGTGCAGTATTTATGCATGAATCTATAGAAAATGCAGCATTTTCACTACTCGATTGGGTCAATATTGTTACCGAGACCTGTACTCGTCGGCCCATTTCGATCCTCGCGATCCAAACGCTCATTAATGCCGATCGCGATGAAATGATCCACCTGGATCTCAATGGTAAATAAGAAGCATATGTTGTATCGCGTGGAGGATAGGGGTAAAAAATTAACGATGGCAGGGATGCGCTAAGAGGCAAATCGAAGTACTTGGATTTAGACGATCCTGCGGTGCGGAGATGTGCTGGGCTCGATGATTTAAACCATAGAATAAATATAAGGAACTCAAGTATGCGCAAGCTCATGATGTTAGTGGCAGCATCGCTTACAGTTGTGTCTACAGTACTGTCGACCGCAGCCAATGCCGGTCAAGTGCTCGACCACGTGCTGGCCACAAAAACCCTCACAGTGGCGGTTGGGACGGACTGGGGCAAGATGTCATTTTTGAATGACAAGCAAGAACTCGATGGTTCTGACGTAGCCGTTGCAAAGGCCATCGCTGACCACTTGGGGGTGCAGGTGAAATTCGTGACACCGGGCTGGGATATTATCGCCGGAGGCAAATGGCAGGGTCGCTGGGACATGGCCATGGGTCAGATGACCCCGACCGCGGCGCGTGTAAAAGTATTTGACTTCCCGGCTATCTACTTCTACGGGCCGGTATCTGCCGTTGTTCACAAGAACAGCAAGGCGACAAAGCTTTCTGATCTCGATGGCAAGGCGTTTGGCGTTGGGGCAGGCACCTCGGCGGAGTCCTATGTCAACCATACTTTCACACCGAACTGGGTCGCCGCTCAGCCAATAGAATTCAAATTCACAGCTGGAAAGGTGAAGAGCTATTCAAGCTCCATTACTGCGCTTGACGACCTTCGACTTGGCGATGGTGTTCGGCTTGATGCAGTCGTCGCTGACACACCGATAGCGCAGGATGCGATAAAAGCCGGCTACCCATTAAAGATCCTTCCCGGGACCTTGTTCGCCGCCCCGGCAGCAATTGCAATTCTCCATGGCGACAAGGAGTTTAGCGACGAGATTGCGTTAGCCGTCAAAGGTATCAGGGATAACGGTAAGCTCTCTGAGCTGACGATGAAGTGGTACGGCGAAGATTTCTCTGTCGAAAAATAATAATGTCATAGCGGTCCAAGGCTAGTCGGGCCGTTTTTTTGATGAGGATTTCTCATGCTTTATAAAGATACAGTTGAATCAAGGGTGCTGGTACATAACCCATGGTTTGTTGCCTTGATCTTTGCGGTTGTGTTCGTGGTTTTCTTTGTGTTCAATCTTGCCGGTACCACTATGGGTGAGCTCATGAGACCGGTCATTGGCGATCCGTTGAATAGCGGTTTGTACGGGCGTTTCGCAACAGCCTTGGTTATTGCGCTCCTATTATGTATCAACATCGTGCTGATCGGTTGTGTCTCTCTGATATGGCAAATCGGTATTGTGTGGTCTGAATTGCTTCTCTTATTTCTCGCCTTCTTCAAGTCGTTTGATCTAAGCCTACCCTTTATTTGGACAAAACTGCCCTTCCTGATCACGCAGGGCGTGGTTACTACAATTTATGTTTCGGCGATTTCACTTGTCTTTGCATCAATTCTCGGAGTTACGGCGGCTGTCGCAAAACTTTCAACTAACGGTTTCGCTTACGGCATTGCTAGCTTTTACACTTCGTTCTTCCGCGGCGTGCCGCTACTTATGCAGATTTACCTCATCTATCTCGGGTTGCCGCAGCTGGGTATTGTGATGGATGCTGTGCCATCAGGTGTGTTGGCGCTTTCGTTGTGCGTTGGTGCATACATGACGGAGATTTTTCGCTCAGGTATCCAAAGCATTGATCGCGGTCAGTGGGAGGCATCTCGCTCACTGGGTTTCGGCTTTGGGCTCACCATGCGCAAGATTATCATGCCGCAGGCGCTGCCTATCATCATTCCCCCAATGGGAAACACGTTCATCTCAATGCTTAAAGATAGCTCACTCGTCTCTGTCCTCGGTGTATGGGAGCTTACATTTCTCGCGCGCACGCTCGGTCAGAGCACCTTTAATCACATGGAGATGTTGGTTGCTGTGGCTATTCTGTATTGGGTTCTATCCGTTTGCCTTGAAATAATTCAGTCCAGGATTGAAAGTCATTACGCCCGGAATAAGACGCGATGAACGAGGGTGCACGCGAAGCGGCGAAGTTTACAAAGTGGCAAAGACTCACCACGGTGAATACTGACGCTTCGCGATTTAAATCGACTTCGATCTGGCAATATTTGGGCAGGAGTAAGGCAAGATGAGCTTGAACACATTTGAATCGACGAACGTCACAAAGCGACAAAGCACTGACGAGGTCATAAATGCCGATGTTACCCGAACTGGATTGACTCCGGATCAGGCGCGATTTCGGAAGGAGCACGCGGTAGTGAACGCGGACAAAATTATCGAAGTAAAGAACGTCTCAAAGTGGTACGGCAACTTTAGAGCGTTGACCGACGTTAACCTCACCGTCCGCAAAGGCGAACGTGTCGTCATCTGTGGACCGTCCGGATCGGGGAAATCGACACTGATCCGGTGTTTCAATCGGCTTGAAGCGCATCAGGAGGGCGAGATTATTGTCAATGGAATCAACTTACATAGCAAAATGCGCAACATCTCCGAAGTGCGTAAAAATGTCGGCATGGTGTTCCAGCACTTCAATTTATTCCCGCACATGACGGTCCTAATGAATTGCATGGCGGCGCCGATGTGGATCAAGGGTGTTCCCGAGGCCGAAGCGAGAAAAGTTGCTCTTGAGTTCCTTGAGCGCGTTCGAATTCCGGAGCAGGCGAATAAATATCCGGCTCAGCTTTCAGGAGGACAGCAGCAGCGCGTCGCCATAGCCCGTTCTCTTTGTATGGAGCCTGCGGTCATGCTGTTCGATGAGCCGACCTCTGCACTCGATCCGGAGATGGTCGCCGAAGTTCTCGAGACAATGACCAGCTTGGCTCGCGATGGCATGACCATGGTCTGCGTCACACACGAAATGGGGTTCGCGCGTTCTGTTTCTGACCGTGTCATTTTCATGGATGCTGGGAGAATTATAGAAGAGGGCGCTCCTCAAGACTTCTTCACCAATCCTAGGCATGAACGAACTAAACTGTTCCTTAGTCAGATTCTCCGCCACTAATAGCCACGTCATGAGGAGGCTCGCGTCGCCTTGTGACGGTTTTGAGTGGTGGGGTCATATAATGACATTGTGATTAGTGTGACCTTAGTTAGCATCGTAAGCCGCAATTCGGAATGACTAGTGGCTAGGGTCTCGTGACGCATAAGCGGGGATATTTTCACGGCACTTCAAAGCAAGCCATTCAGAAATCGCTCTCGCGTTGCGCATCAAATACCGCAAGCCAACAGCTTTATAACAGGAAACATACTTGCCCTTTATCGGCACGAGAATTATAAGCCGCTGAGAGGCTGGGAAATTTTTAGTTAGGTGATTCCATCTCACGTATCACAAGCAACTCGGACGATGGTGACAAAGTGATCAAAGAACTGCATTTTGAACTAGAAGAATTTGGAATGCGCCTGTCTGCTGTCAGGCGCGAAATGGCTGCCAGAAATATTGACGTTCTATTGCTGTCCGAGCCCAGCAACCAGAACTATTTAACTGGATATAATGCATATTCCTTCTATACCCCCCAGATGGTTATTGTATCCCTAGATCATGATCAACCGATATGGGTGGGACGGTTCATGGATCGTATCTCGGCCGTCATGACTACGTATTTGGATGACGAAAACATTAGGGCATATCCAGATACTTATGTGCAGTCAAACACTCTTTCGCCCTACGCGTACATTGCCGATATTCTCAAGGAGATACGCAACGACCGAGCCCGTATCGGTGTCGAGATGGGCGGATACTACTACTCCGCACGCGCTCATTCCGACCTGACAAGAGCATTGCCACAGGCCCAGTTCATCGACGCGGATTTGCTGGTGGGTTGGATTCGTCTGGTAAAGAGCCCGGCGGAGGTAGCTGTCATGCGAGAAGCAGGCCGATTGGCTGATGTAGCAATGAAGCGTGTGGTCGAGATGGTCGAGGCCGGTGTTCGTGAATGCGACATCGCAGCTGTCATCTACTACCATCAAATTGCAGGACAGGTCTGTTTTGGTGGCGATTACCCAGCCTGTCCGCCGGATTTGTGCGTAGGCGAGCGGGCTATTGCCCCTCATGCGGCTTGGACGGACAGTCCCATTCAAGAAGGGGCGGTAGTCAATCTTGAGTTGTCAGGCGTCCGCCATCGTTACCAAGTAAACATGGCTCGCTCGATTTGCGTGGGTAAACCGACAGCCGCGTTCCAGAAGTTAGCAGATATTGCCGTCGAATCCTTGAACTCATGTCTTGAGAGTATCCGGCCTGGTCTAACCTGCTCTGATGTCGAGGCCGCATTCAGGAAAGCCCTGGCTCGTCACGGCATGGAAAAAGAGTCACGTGTGGGCTATCCCACTGGAATCAGCTTCCCCCCCGCTTCGGGTGAGCGGACTGCCAGCATTCGCAAGGGGGATGAAACCATCTTGCAAGCGGGAATGGTATTCCACCTTATGCCTGGTCTGTGGTTGGACACAATGGGCGTAACGATCACTCAGAGTTTCGCTGTGACAGAGACCGGCTTTGAGCCACTGACCAATACACCACGTCAACTATTTGTGAAATAGCAGGAGTGTCACTAATGTACTCGGCTGGTCACGCATTGGGCATCCTTGAACTAGATGAAGGCATCCTACCCGACAGCCCCAACGCGACACCTCGGGCTGGTTCGCTTTTAGATCCCGCCAGCTTTGGCAGACCGATTATCACCGAGATGGTTGAGGGAGCGACTGCAGAAGTCATCATCCGAGGCGAACCGGCCCTTGAGGCCAATTGTATTTCAGCGGCTCGACGATTGAGGGAGCGCGGTGCACAGGTCATAGTTGCTGATTGTGGCTTCTTCATTCGTCACCAAGCTGCGATCAGTGCCGTTGTAGATATCCCAGTCGCAACATCGAGCCTTCTCTTGATCCCTCTTTTGTTAAGGCTACTGCCGTCTTCCGCAAAGTTGGCAGTTATCACTGCCGATGCTAGATACTGCACGCAAGAAATTTTAGGCGTGGAGCACCCTGCAGACTTAGCTCGCGTGATAATTGGCGGCATCGAGGGTGGCATTTATGTGCGTAACACACTGGCCAGACCATTTATTCGAACCGATGTTGAGCAAATTGAGCTAGAAGTGCAAGCTTGCATTGACAAACTTCGTGCTGAACATCCTGAGATAGGTACCGTGCTTTTTGAGTGCACAGGGTTTCCATGCGTTGCTCCCGCGGTGCGGCGCACAACTGGCTTGCCAGTTTTCGACATTACCGATCTTTGCCGATTAACGCTAGCGTCACTCAGGACCTAAAGTCTTGAGATGATCGGCTTTGTGAAATATACGAAAAAAAGCTGTCGAGCAAACTGCTTTTCATAAGCAGCTTTAAAAATTAGGCAGGAGCGAAAATGAATACCGAGTTTATGAGATTTGAGTTGTCCGAATATAAAACGCGTCTGGATAAGGCACGGTTAGCGATGGAGCAGGCCGGGATAGATCTGCTTGTAGTGACCGATCCAGCCAATATGGGGTGGCTTACGGGCTACGAAGGCAACTCATTCTATGTGCCGCAGTGCGTCGTGGTCAGTAAAGACAAAGATCCATTGTGGTTTGGTCGAGGCCAGGATGCAAATGGCTGTAGACGCACAGCTTACATCGGCGAGGACCGGATCAAATCATACGCCGACCACTACGTGCAATCCGATCACCTGCATCCGATGACAGTTCTGGGCCAAATTATCATCGAAGAAGGTTATGGTGCCGCGACAATCGGTGTTGAAAAAGATAGTTATTATTTTTCTGCGGCAGGTTTTGAAGCACTGACGGCAACGCTTCCTAATGCTCGCTTCAAAAATGCCATGCGATTAATCAACTGGCTGCGAATTGTCAAATCACCGCGCGAAATCGAGTATATGCGAGGGGCAGGCAAGATCGTCGAAGCGATGTACGAACGAGTTACTGAAGTGTTACGCCCAGGTGTTAAACAGTCAGATGTCATCGCTGAACTGTCGTATGTAGGCACTCGCGGAGTCGACGGCTTTTGGGGAGATTACCCTGCTGCCGTTCCGAACCTTGGAGCAGGAGCAGATGCGTCGGCGCCTCATCTCACTTGGACAGATAAGCCCATTCGGGCCAATGAAAGTATCTTTTTCGAGCTCGCCGGCGTTCATAAGCGCTATCACTGCCCCTTGTCGCGTACCTACTATTTGGGCAAGCCAACGACTCACATGCTAGATGCCGAAAAGGCTGTCCTTGAAGGCATGGAGGCCAGCCTCGAGAAGGCTATTGCGGGCAATCTCTGTGAGGATATTTCTCAGGCGTATGGGCGGGTCTTGGCCAAACACGGTCTAGAAAAGTCCAACAGGGCCGGTTATTCGATTGGGATGGGTTACCCCCCTGCATGGGGTGAAAACTCTGCGAGCTTCCGTGATGGCGATAAAACGGTGCTGCAGCCAGGGATGACGTTCCACCTGATGTCAGGCTTGTGGTACGACGATTGGGGCATTGAAATCACCGAGAGCTTTTTGGTGACCGAGGATGGTGTGGAGTTCCTCTCGAAAGTACCCCGACAGCTTATTGTGATCGACTAAGATTGTCAGTCGCCTCAGCCATTGAACTATTGATGCTGATGATCCCGCTCGCGATTCCCCTGGCGTTCTGGGCCTCGATCTTGAAAGCTCGGAGCTCAGGGGATCGCGTGTAAATAAGCTTGCGCCCGCCCCCCGGATTTCCGGGTGGGCGGAAGGACAACTTAGTGCTCAATAAGGACACGCAGCGACTGTGGAGGGAGACGTAGCGAGTGATGATATGGGGCACGCTTGTGCTAGACGTTGGTATGAGTTCAAAGCATCGCTTGGATCAGATTATTGTCGCACATTGCAGCTACTCATGTGGCCATGAAAGATTGACGAATCGTTTGAGTCTGCAGACTTAGTTTGTCGCACCACTGCTGAATAGCTAGCACCTGCGCGCTTAAAACATGCCGCTACCGTAAAAACTATCCTTTTATCGGCTTTCTGTGAATAATCTTTTTCGCGTTAATGAATCTTTTGTTGCACCAGTGTTCAGGCAGGCGAAATAAAGAGCAATTCGCCAACAGCCAGTCTACTACTATTGCAATCCCTCTTGGGCTGCGATCGCAGCCGTTTAGTGTCTACTTAGCTTCGCTGGAAGAATCGCGTACCGTTACTATTATTTGCGAATATAGTGCTTGTTCGTGCCAATTTTCTAAGGTGGCAGCCCCTTGAGGCGCGTGTAATCTGCATTGATTCAAAATTTCGCGCCGAAAAAATGCGCAGCATGCATGAAAAACATGAAAATTTTACTATTATATGAGCAATAATTAGCCAGTATGGATTTCTCTCGAATAGCCTAATAGCTCATTCTATTGAGCAATTTGCACAAGCGAAAAAGGTATAACAAATGACTTTAGAAAGCGCTGTAGAGCTTGCCCCGCTAGTATTTTCCGACTCATACGCTGAATCCCGGCGAAAGTTTTTGAGTGCGACGCCTAACGCTATTCCTTACCCCTGCGGTGCAAAAGGACCAGCAGGCGAGGATCTCTATACTGACGTCGCCTATTTCGGTTCTAATACGGCAAAAAATCTTTTGGTTTTAGTCTCTGGAACTCATGGTGCAGAAGGTTATTGTGGGTCCGCCGGTCAAAACGTCTTCATTGCTTCCAGATTGCATGAACAGCTTCCTGATAATACGGCCGTCCTAATTATCCATGCACTCAATTGCTACGGATTTGCCTGGGATCGTATCGTCACAGCGGAAGGCATAGATCTCAATCGAAACTTCATCGATTTTACGCTCCCATTACCAGATAGTTCTGCATACGAAGAGTTGGCTAATTATATTGTCCCTGTCGATATTAGTGCAGAGGGGGTAGCTTTAGCAGAAGATGCTGTGGCAGAATTTTGTTCAAAACATGGCAGACGGAAGTTTCAGCAGGCTCGCAGTTCTGGGCAATTTACGAGGCCCGGCGGCATGTCCTATGGAGGCCAAGCCCCGTCCGAAGCACGACAAACCCTAGAAAGAATTGCAACCGACTTCGATGTTGCATCTAGGGAGCGTGTAATTATCATCGATTACCACACAGGCTTGGGTCCGTATGGTTACGGCGAGCTACAATGCGAGCAAGTTTCAGGGATCGCAGGATATGAGCGCGCCACCGACATTTTTGGCGTTTCCGCCACCTCCCCTGATGTCGGTACATCTACCTCCGTTCCGCTGCACGGGTCGCAGGATGAATTTTGGGAGCGGCTCCTAGGTTCTCGACATACTTATGTCTGCTTAGAATTTGGTACCTGTGACATCGATACAGTACGCAAGGCACAGCGCGATGACCTATGGCTATACAAGTATCGTCCTGAGGAGATTGACGCGCCATTAGGGCGCAAAATTCGCCAGGCGACCAAGCATTGTTTCTATCCTCAGAAAATAGATTGGAAGGAAATGGTTGTTTGGCGAGCACACCAAGTACATAGGCAGGCTTTAGAGGCACTGAGTTCTCCGATTTAGTGCTATGTTGAAGCCACGAAGTACGAGAATCTTCAGGCTGTCTGATAGATAGAGGGCCTAAGATAAAGGCGAACGCCCCGATTGCTCAAGAGTTGACATTTCTGAAAAATAGAATAGAAAACCTATTTGCCGTCGGGGCTACATATTTGCGGTGCAATTAATGTGTAACAGATCGACTTCGTCGCAAGCAACAACTAGGTGAAGCACTACACCCCGGCCTTGAATCACATATCTGTTGTTCGCTCCAGGTTCCTAAAGGGAACGGCTGCTTTCTGCAGACGCTGTTTTACGCATTTTTAAAAACTTTCGTGGCTATGTAATCAGCGCCCCCAGTTTATTATCCCTCCAAATCTACAGGATCTTTCAGTCCAACCGGGTCTTTCGTGAGCGCTCCATAGACCCCACATTCAAAGCGCTTAGCTGATTCCGGATGCTGTGCTCCCGATTCCCTCAGGAGCCAGCTCGCCATGATGCGACCCAATGCCAAAGTCGAAAAAGTGTATCTGTACCCCAAGCCGGTCAGCTTCCAAAAAACCATCGACGGCTTGGCTGCGCTAGTCGAGCTGGATATTAAAGTCGCAGTATTTGACCCCGTGCTTTTCGTTTTCCTCAACAAGCCTCGCAATCGGAAGATTTTATGTTGGGAGCGCAACGGCTTCTGCCTTTGGCTCAAGCGCCTTGAGTCCGAACGATTCAAAACATCGCCTGGCGCCACCGACGAGGCGATCGTTCTGACCGTCCAGGAACTTACAGGTGTTGAAAGAGCCTGACCGAGACCCAAGCAGCCAGTCCTGGATGTGGGTGCAAACCGGCGGCCCGCCAGATAAACCAGTGATCCTTTTTGACTACTCCACCAGCCGCGCGCAGGAGGTGCCGACACGCCTGCTCAATGGCTATCGTGAACGCAAGTGAACTGACTGATGAAGCGACGAATCTCCACTGGTGTCAAAACGGGCTTGTGTAGCCGGGCCCCGAGAAGTGCAGAGGACACCTGTCTACCGACTGCACGGCACCCGTTTTAAGGCAGCAAGAACCTGAGCCAGGTCATTTTGGGAGGCGTGAGAATCTATCCTCGGCACGTATCGTGGGGATAGGGACGGACTCACCCGTAGTTGTGATGAAAGACCTGTAATGGGGCTGGAGCGAAGGGGTGGGGATCACATTCGTTGTGCGGGACACAACTCAAACGAGGATGACGTTTTAGTGCAGCGAAAAGCATTCGAGATACCGAAGCCGCTGGTGTGGATGGCGTATCAGGATGTCCGCCGCAACCAGGGCTCGACTGAGAGGGCTAGGAGTGGGAACACAACATCGAGCTGCAGTACATCGTCCAAGATGGACCGCTGACGAACCTCGGCATCTGTGGCGCAACGCAAGCGATCGTTCCGACTTCGACCGTGGCACTGGCGAAAATCGTCTCCTCATTAGTTACGGCATTTCCTTGAAGTAAACAGGCAAGGGCTCCATGGGACTGGCCAGACTTCCAAAACGCTCGACGGGGATAGGTTGGTGGGGGCATCGGCGATGAAAATTGTCTCCCGCCGCGAAGCTTGATTTTACTCGCATTGACCTCCGGATCAACCGTGACATGCAGCCAAGCAATTGAGTCGAAACTCGCTGAAGCCGAAGACCGCTAGGACGCTTTATCGCAACTCTTAGCATTAACCTACTAAGTAATTATGCGTTATAGCTAAGAAAAACGCATTTTTACTTCACTCATATAGTTTTTTTTACGGATTATGACTTTGCTTTGCAGCTAAAGTTTTGCAGCGGCGAGGCGCAACATATCAAGCTATCCCGCCAAACAAAAATAAAAAACAAAAAGGAGACGCAAATGAAAGTTAAGAATTTTCAGTCAGACAATGTCGGCACTGCGATTATTCTGAAGGCAGCTTTTGCAGTGGGCATTGTTCTGTGACGACGATAGCGGAAATGCCCGTATAGATTTATCCGGGCATTTTCTTCATGACCTGGATTCGGATGCATGTATTAGACACGCTCTAAGCGAATCTTCCGATCCTTCCTTTGGCCTGCTTTAGCTCAACATTCAATTTTGCAACTTATATGCAAAGCCTTCAGCTAATAAATACTAGGCTTGCAACCGAATACGATGTGACCTCGAGCTGGCCAACTTCAAAAAACCGGAGAACAACAAAAATGAAAAAAAATCGAGATGTTCATGGAACACCCGGGAAAATCAGCTCCGATCGACTAACAAGAAAGGGAATGATGCGGCGACTCGTAGCGCCGTTATTGGTGTCTTTCACGGCGGCGCTATTGGTACCTTACGCGGTGGCGGGATGTGTTGGGGGCGACGTTGAGCAGCACAACGGGGAGTTGCTTCGAGCGAAGGCGCACTCACTCATTTCCGCAATCACTAGCGGACCCGATGCGGCTCTCGGAGCTGCCGTGTATGTCGAAGCACCTAAATTTTGTATGGAGTACGGCGAGGTGGCCGGCATGACAGAACAGGGTGGACATGAGCTATTGACAACTAATCATCCAGTTGTCGTTTCAAGTGTTACGAAACCCTTCGTGGCCGCTGCAATATTGCGGTTGTGGGAGAGCGGAAAAATCGAACTGGATCAGTCGATTGGTTCTTATATTACTCCGACGCAGGTAAAAATTCTTACGGATGGCGGCTACGATGTTAATGCTATCACCGTCCGGCAACTCCTATCGCATACTGCCGGACTTTTGGATGTGTTCGATACACGCGCCTACGCTGAGATTGAGCAAAGACTGATGTCTGGCGAGCTCAAGCATCGGTTCACTGTGGATGAGCAACTTAAGATGGCGATGGAGGGCGGACCGCGTTTTGCGCCAGGAGAGAGGTTTGAGTACTCCGACACCGGCTATATTCTGCTCGGCGCGATCCTTGAGAAGGCAACAGGCCAATCCATGGCGGAGGCAACGCGCAAGCTTGTCGATTTCAAACGTCTTGGGCTTGTCGACACTTGGTGGGAAGTGCTTGAAACGAAGCCCGAAGGCGTGCTACCGCGGGCGCATCAATACCGTTATAGCCTGTACACTGACCCTAAAGCGTCGAAAGCCAACGGCTGGGACATCTATGACACTACTCCGTTTGATCTGTTCGGCGGTGGGGGGATGGTGTCGACCACAAAGGACCTCTCAAAGTTTTTCTACGCTTTGTTTAACGGGCAAGTTTTCAAGAAGGCAGAAACGATCAATCTCATGACATCCGTCTTCAATACGGCTACTCCCCGAGATCCGGGGGCGGAGCTCTATGGTCATGGCGTGCGGATCATGAAAGTCGGAGATATTACCGTGTATGTGCATGGTGGCGCGTGGGGGGCATATGTAGCATACGCGCCGACATTGAATATGTCTGTTAGCGTCATTGGTTTGAAAAAAGACTCTTTAGACAAATACCGCGCCGCTACCCTCGAGCTGATTTCGGAAGCGGCGAAACTCAGGTGAGCGAGCTGTCGGGATTGATGCATTATTTGGTACTTGCTCAGAAAGATACGCCGGGCGGAGGTTTTATGATCGCACCCGCCCGGGGTGCGATTACTGACCGGTGTACTGCAGTTGGTTCCTGATCAGTTCTACCGACTCGGCTGGCTCAGGCCCGCGGCCTTGAAGATGGCGTGGGCCTGAGCTTCGTACCGAAACGCCCTGAAGCGCTTCGCAAACGGGGCCTGCGGGGCGGTAGTCTGCTGAGACTTGATTTCGTGGTCGATCTCTACGACGCAATCAGTATTGAGTACGCAGTTCCTGTCGGGGGGGATGTCGAAGCATAGTGGGCTCACCGCGACTTGTCATTGCTGATGGCTCTGAACCTTGTTGACACCATGAAAGAAGGTGCCCCAGCCTAGAATATCCTGACTTATGGTGCGTGGTGGGTAATGCTACTGCCATACTCTGCATCTAATCATGGGGGAGATAAGCAAAGACCCCCTGGGGCTTGGCAAACTGTTTCTGCTGATCGGAAGAGCTGGGCGCTTACGTCGGTCTCTGTACATGACCATGCCGGTGAAGTGGTCGTCGGGGCAATCGATAAAGGGGCAAATAGACCAATCAGCGGGGTAAAAAAAACGGCCCCCATGGCACCTTGACGGACCCAATCCGCCGGGGGGGGGGGTCAGAGGGAGGTGTTCAGCTCGCTGATAAGGGTTTCGCGGTATTTGAGGGCGGACACCGAGGATTCGCCCAGATTGCTGGCGACGGCACTCAGCAGGCCTTGGGCCAATAACATAAACGCACACATGCTGTTACTGAAAAACAGACTGTGGTTGGGCACATAGAAACTGTACAGAGCAACCTTCGCCAGGGGGGAACTGGCGGAATCCGTTAGGGCAATCACCTTTATTGCATGCTTCGCTGCAACTTCCGCGGTCGCCAGCACACTGGGCGTGTAGGGGAAGCAACTGGACACTACCAGCAGGTCTCCTTCGTCCATCTGCGCCAAGGCATCTGCAACGCCTTGGCGGCTGTTGTCCAGGGTCGAGACATCCGGGCGCAGCATACCCAGACCGTAGGACATGAACATTGCTAGGGAATTGAACTGGCGCATGCCATGGATTCGAACCCGGCGGGCACTGGACAGCAGCTCCACCGTTTGCACGAACACTGCCGGGTCAACCTGCTCGATCATGCTGGCGATGTTCGCGCTTTCCTGACGACCCAGGCGGGTCAGCTGATTCATGTTATCCATGTCACCAGTGCTCACCACTAGTCGCGAAGCCTGATCGCTGTAGAAGTGTTTGCCCTCAGTCATTTCTCGACGAAACACATCCTGCAGCTTGCTGAATCCGCCATAGCCCAGACGCTGGGCCAACCGGGACAACGTCGATGCGTTGACTGCCAATTGTTGCGCCAATTCGCTGATGGACGACACGGCTGTCCGTTGTGGTGATTCTATCAGCGCCATCAGCACCCGCCTTGAGCTGCTACCCAATGCAATGTCCACCTCGCGTCGCTCGATGGAATCCAGCAGCTGTTTCAACCCGGTGATGGTATCGGGCAGGGGGGGCGGGGTGTTCGTCATTTGGACAGTCCATTCACGATAAGAGAAAGGCATCAGGAGGCGTTATGCACTAACCCGATGCTTTTCGGCAAGGTACACAGGCATTTGCAGATGCCGCAATAGAAAAGTGCTTTTGTGTCGTCCAACATGACCGGCGCCGCATGAAGCTCTTGCCCCTTGGAGCCAGATCTGGACTTTCCTGCCAGTAGGGCGAGGAATAATGAGCAAATAATAATTGCATATTATTTAAATGCATTTATTATTTGCATAAAGCACCGGAGGGAAACATGAGCCACGTATTTCACCGCAGCCTCACGCAACATTACCCTGTCGCCGTCAAGGGCGATGGCCCTTACATTATCGACAGTGCTGGGCGTCGCTATCTGGATGCCAGTGGCGGGGCGGCCGTCTCGTGCCTTGGCCACAGCGATCCTCAGGTGATCGATGCGATCCGCCAGCAGGTCGGACAGTTGGCTTACGCTCACACCTCATTCTTTACCACCGAGGTCATGGAGGAGTTGGCCGATTTTCTGGTGTCTCGTGCGCCGCAGGGTATTGACTCGGTGTATTTCGTCTCGGGCGGTTCGGAGGCAGTGGAGGCAGCACTTAAACTGGCCCGGCAATACTTCGTCGAAATCGGTCAGCCGCAACGCAAGCATCTGATTGCGCGCCGTCAGAGTTACCACGGCAACACCCTTGGCGCTCTGGCCACAGGCGGCAATGAGTGGCGTCGAAAACAGTTCGAACCGCTGTTGATCAATGTCAGCCATGTTAGTCCTTGCTATGCCTACCGCGAGCAGTGCGAAGGCGAAACACAGCAAGCAATGGGCCTGCGTCTGGCGGCGGAATTGGAGGCGGAAATTCTCCGTTTGGGCGCCGAAAATGTCATGGCGTTTGTCGCGGAACCGGTCGTTGGGGCGACGCTGGGTGCAGTGACGGCGGTACCCGGTTACTTCAAGGCGATTCGCGAAGTGTGTGACCGCTATGGGGTTCTATTGATTCTCGACGAAGTGATGTGCGGCATGGGCCGGACCGGGACATTGTTCGCTGCCGAACAGGAAGGGATCAGCGCCGACCTGATTACCGTTGCCAAAGGACTGGGCGCCGGTTACCAACCGATAGGTGCGACCCTGGTGAGCAAGAAAATCCGCGACGCCATCGCCAATGGCTCTGGATTTTTCCAGCACGGACACACGTATATCGGCCATGCCACGGCGTGCGCGGCGGCACTCGCAGTGCAGAAAACTATAGAGGAACGCGGTTTGCTGGCGCGGGTCAATGTACTAGGTCGGGGATTGCAGGATCGCCTGATCGAGTTACTGGGCACTCATCCGAACGTAGGCGATATTCGCGGTCGCGGTTTGTTTCAGGGGGTGGAGTTGGTGGCCGATCGGACAAGCAAAAAACCGTTTGATCCGTCGCTCAAGCTACACGCGAAAATCAAAAAAACCGCCATGGCAGAAGGACTGATGTGCTATCCAATGGGCGGAACTGTCAATGGTCAGTATGGCGACCACATCCTGCTGGCACCGCCATTTATTCTCGAGGACAGTCATTTGGATGAGATCGCCAGCAAACTGGTGAATGCCATTCGCCTCACACTCAAGGACCTTTAAGGAGTTTGGCCGATGTTCGTTCAATCGCGTCTCACTGCACTTGCCGACGATCAGATCAATGATGCTCAGCGGGCGGTACTCACGGAGATTCTCAGTGGCCCTCGAGGCAACCTCGATGGTCCATTCCTTGCCTGGATTCATAGTCCGGAACTGGCCAGCCATGCTCAGCGACTGGGTGCGTTTTGTCGCTACAGCACGCGCCTGGAATTACGTCTGACCGAGTTGGCCATTTTGTTCACCGCTAGTTGGTGGCAGTCCCAGGCCGAATGGCAGATCCACGAACCTATCGCTCGCCAGGCGGGTGTCACCGATGCGGTCATTGAAGCACTACGACATCAAGCCGAGCCTGATTTTGAGCGGGAAGACGAACGTGTGGTCTACCGCGTCGCCAAAGCGTTGTATCAGGATCGTCGTGTGAATGATGCGCTGTATGCGCAGGCCATCGAAACCTTTAACGAGCCAGCGGTCGTCGAGTTGGTCGGGGTGTTGGGTTACTACGCATTGGTGGCAATGACCCTGAACGTGTTTGCGGTGCGCCGCGGCACCGATGTGCCATTGCCGTTCCCGGAGCCTTGATTCACGGTAATCTAGGAGCGCAATCTCCCAGTCTGTTTGTGGCTAAGCTGCGTTCGTCGACTTTGGCGAATGCACAGGCGATGGCTACATTTTAAGGGGGGTAAGCGTTCGGCGGTGTTCGCGTAGCTGCGTATGTTTAAAGAGATTACATCTGAGGCGCGTTGGGTCTCTGATTTGCGGGCACGTTCAAGGCATCGTATTTCGTCTTTAGTCTATTAGTCGACCCTGGTGTTTAGCTCGTTCATTGTTCTTGGGTTATAAGTGTCCGGCCAGGCTTAGCCTGGAGGCAGTAGCGTCAGCCGTGCTGATCTTGCCCGCGTCAATTTGATACATTTGTATTCCTAGCCGAGTTTGAATGACGGCAGCCCAAGACCAGGTGTTGAACATTAAGAACTGCGCCCCGCGCTACCAGCGATCACTTTAACTTGGCCGGCTGAAATGCGTGTTCATCTCTGCACTCAGCTTGAATTATCACTAGGGGCCACTGGATGATATTTATCGCCAAAATCTATTCGGCCCTGCGTATTGCGGCACACCTTTACACTGCCAATTTATAGGAGGTCTAAATGCTTGTGCTTACGGACATGCAGCGCGCATACCTTAAAAAAATACGAGCCCTTAGCGCAGACCTTCAGGGCAACGAAGTATTTGCTGGCCTGACGCTCGAGGAGTCAATGCGGTTCAATTGCTTGAGTGAGTCGCTTTTGGGGCAGGATCATCGCACGCAGGAAGATGTGGACGAGTATCTCGCCCTCCACCAAAAGCACGAGCGTGATCGACTATCAAGTGATAGGCGCAGTGATAGAGGCGCAGCAAAACAGATCGTTACTACACAAAAGAACTGAATATCAGCCTTGCCACAGTCAAGCATCACTGAAACAAAGCTTTATCTGACCGGGAATACCCCACTATCCCGCTGTAGGGCGGGCTTTGACGTCCGCACCTGCTCCGCGCAAAATATCGTGCTCACCCAGCAAGCTGGCTACATCACAGGCCTTGTCCCACAAACCTAGCGAATGACCATGAAGTAGCAGATAAGCAATGCGCGGATGAGCTGGGACTGTTGCCGCTGACCGAAAACTGACCCAGCCAATCCCGTATATCTATTGTGAACGGCATCAGCATAGAGTTGACGCAGCCCGTCGTAACGATTTAGGCCGAGTTGCTCGGATAAACGCGTCGTTGTAGCGTGCTGGACGCCGACTAAAGGCGTCTGCTCACACATTGATGCCAGCGCCACGTAATTCTGATGTTCGATAATATAGCGCGCCAACCCCCTCAATGTTCGACGATATCAATGTCGCCAATTCGTTATGACGCAGCGTACTATCTTGCAGACCACGAATAAGGTTTACGTGGCGCAAGTATGACGGCTTGCGTTTGAGGCTTTTCTCCAAATGCGACAGGTCGGGGCCGAGGCCAGCATATAGGCTTTGCCCAACGGCGCACTCCTCACCCAAGTTAAACTATAGGTCGCAACACATAGTGCTGGCGCTATTGCCGTCCGCATAGCCGCAGGCGCTTTTGTGATCAGTTGGCGCGGTAGATCGACGACGTTATTGCTGTATTAGTACGGATGTTGCTGCCGTTCCCCCTTGTACCCCCGATCGTACCTCCAGTTCTGGTAATGCACGGTGTCTCAAGCATGTTTGCCTTGGGAAAAACCGATGCGCATAAAATAATCGATGTCACATATAAAAACGCAGTAATTATCCACTTGGCAGATGTTTATTGATGTTTGGCACTGTTTCAGATCAATAAACTGGTACCAACAACATTATGCTCAAGTGGTATCCATGAAAAATCTTGCCAAAAGTGCTCTGAGTCACCTTGCCCGCCCAGATCTCCTGGAAACACGTGCCTACATCAATGGAGAGTGGATTGATGTTGATTCTCGCCTAGCTGTTATCGACCCGGCCACCAATGAAAAAATCGCGGAAGTCGCCCATTGTGAAGTCATCTGGGTTGATCGCGCCGTTGAAGCAGCCGGTGCAGCATTCCCTGCCTGGCGCGATTTGCTACCAGTTCAGCGGGGACTAATTCTCCGTAAATGGGCGGCACTGACTCGCGAGCATGCCCAGGATTTGGCGGTGATCATGACCGCCGAACAAGGCAAGCCTCTTGCGGAGTCCTTGGGGGAAATCTCCTATGGTGCGGCGTTCTTGGATTGGTTCGCTGCTGAAGGCGAGCGTTGCTACGGAGAGACCATTCCAAGCCACTTGGCTGGTAGTCAGCTTCTGACGAAATTGCAGCCTATCGGAGTGACCGCCGCGATCACCCCTTGGAATTTCCCCAGCGCAATGATTACTCGTAAGGCGGGTGCTGCATTGGCGGCAGGTTGCACGATGATCGTGAAACCGGCGCCTGAGACGCCGCTATCGGCTCTGGCTCTGGCCAAGCTCGCGGAGGAGGCTGGTATTCCTGCCGGTGTATTCCAGGTCCTGACCGGTGACGCGATCGAGCACTCTGCTCGCCTGTTGCAGCGCGCTGAGGTACGTGGATTCAGTTTCACCGGGTCTACCGAGGTAGGGAAGCTGCTGCTGAAGCAGTCCGGTGACACAGTGAAAAAAGTGTCGCTCGAATTGGGCGGGCATGCGCCTTTCATCGTATTTGATGACGCGTCGATTGATGAGGCGGTTGCGGGCTGCATGGGTGCCAAATTCGCAACATCAGGGCAGGACTGTCTCGGTGCCAACCGCATTTATGTTCAGCGTGGCCATTACGAAAAATTCATCGAAGCCTTCGCTGCTGCTACCAACAAGTTGACGGTGGGGCATGGGCTTGAGAAAGGTGTCGATATCGGCCCAATGACTCGTCGTTCGGTCGCTATTAAGTGCCGCGACCATATTGAGAACGCTACCTCCTTAGGTGCGCGCATTGTGGTTGGTAGCGCGGCTATTCAGGGAAACTTTGTAACTCCAACCGTACTATCAGATGTCACCGACGAAATGGACATCGCATTCGAAGAAACCTTTGGGCCAGTGGCTGCGATTCTTCCTTTTGATACAGAGGAGGAGGTCCTCCGTCGCGCTAACAAAACCGAATTTGGCCTTGCAGCCTACGTTTATACCAATGATTTGCGTCGGGCACTTCGGTTATCTGATCGATTGGAGTACGGCATGGTCGCGCTCAACACTCCGAAGTTTACTGGTGCCCCCATTCCATTCGGCGGCTGGAAGCAATCCGGCCTGGGCCGAGAAGGTTCCAGACACGGCCTCGCTGAATACATGGAACTCAAATACGTCTGCTTCGGCAACTTGTGAGAACTGAGGAAACAATATGAATAAGCAAACACATGATTTGATTGCAGCTCAGGACCGTAATACCGTCCTGCACCCGTTTACCAATCTGAAAGATTTCGCCACTGGCAAACTGGGTGATCCCACCATCGTTGAGTCTGGTAAGGGCATCCGTATCACTGACTCCACCGGTCGTGAATACATTGATGGTTTTGCCGGCTTGTATTGCATGAACGTTGGTTACGGTCGTACTGAAGTGGCTGAGGCCATTTCTCGCCAGGCTCACAAGCTCGCCTACTACCATAGTTATGCTGCTCACACGACGGACGAGCTGGCTCGTCTGTCCGATCGCCTTGTACGCATGGCACCCGGCAAGATGAGCAAGGTGTTTTACGGCCTTTCGGGTTCGGACGCTAACGAAACTCAAGCCAAGCTGGTCTGGTACTACAACAACCTGCGTGGTCTGCCAAGGAAGAAAAAAATCATTACCCGTGATCGTGGCTATCACGGTTGCTCAGTAATTTCGGGCTCGATGACCGGGATGAGCTTCTACCACGATTACATGGACTTGCCTGTCACCGGCATCCTGCGTACCGGGGCTCCACACTATTACTGGGGGGCTGAAGCAGGCGAAACTGAAGAGCAGTTCTCCGCTCGTCGCGCACAGGAGCTGGAAGAGCTGATCTTGCGTGAAGATCCGGACACCATCGGTGCTTTCATTGCTGAACCCGTGCTGGGCACGGGTGGTATCACTCCACCACCTGCTGGCTATTGGGCTGCGATCCAGCCAGTCCTTAAGAAGTACGACATCCTTCTGATTGCTGACGAGGTGATCACAGGATTTGGTCGCACTGGCGCCATGTTTGGCTGCGATAAGTACGGCATCGAGCCAGACCTTATCACTGTCGCAAAAGGTTTGACTTCGGCATACGCCCCGCTGTCTGCAGCTATCGTCGGCGAGAAAGTGTACAAGGTAATGGAGGAGGGGGCTGATCGAGTCGGTGCGTTCTCTCACGGGTATACCTATTCTGGCCATCCAATTGGTGTCGCTGCGGCAAATGCTGTCCTGGACATCGTTGAGCAAGAAGATATCCCCGGCAACGCCGCTCGAGTAGGGGCTTATCTGCAGAACAACCTCAAGGAAGTGTTTGGTAGCCTGCCGATTGTTGGAGAGGTTCGTGGCGTAGGTTTGATGGCGGCACTAGAGTTTGTCGCGGATCCGGCTACTAAGAAGCGCTTCGATCCTGCCCTGAAAGTAGGTGCTCGTGTCTCTAAGGCTGCTCGTGATCTGAACCTGATTGCCCGGGCAATGCCTCATGGCGAGATCTTGGGTTTCGCTCCACCTCTGGTGACCACCGAAAAAGAAGTTGATCAGATTATTGATCTTGCCCATCAAGCGGTACAAAAAGTTATCAAAGAACTGACTGCTGAAGGCGCTCTGCGCTGATTCTTAAGGAGGCGCTGAACCATTTATCGGTTCGCGCCTTCCGCCATTTTTAAGCCGATGCCATCAGTCCACCGGGTTTGTTTAGTTGGCGGCGGCGGCATTGTTTTAAGTTCAAAAATATCCGTTAAATGAGGACTGCGTCCTCCCCCCCCCTAGAGGTTTTGGGTCAGCTTTCAAATGTTGTTCTGGTACGAGCGCTGGGTAAAAGTTTTTAGACTTTTCAGTAGTTGGTAGTTGGAGTTACTGCGCCAGTAGTTCCTAACCTGGCAAGGCCAATAGTTCCATTTCTATGCCGTTTCCCCGAGTTGGCGCGCTAATAAAAACGCTAGTCTTTCGGCGAAGACGACGCGTCAATTGACCCGTCAGGGGATGTCGATTACCTGTGCTTTCGTTCAATTAAATTTGGTGAGTTGCCGCAATGATGCCGATAGGGCGCGCTGCCAAGGTACGTATTGCATCCCGAGCGTGGATAAAGAACCACCTGTGGTACAGAAACTGATTTGCGCTATGATTCGTGAAATAAATGATATTTCAACCGTTTGTAGCAATTGTGAATCAATCTCTCCTTGTTGTTTTGAGTTTCATTGCATTTACACGGAAATCATACTCCGGTAAATAACGCAGTGTCTTAGTTAATAGTCAGATAGACCTCCGTGAGCTGACAGAGGGCCGTGCCAGTGGCAGGCGTTTTACTACGATTTTCGAAAAGTGAAGCGAGACGAAGGGACCAATTTCCCAGCCTCAGCTATGGTTAGTGGTGTCGCAATTCCAATTGATTCAATATGGATGTTTTGACGCAGAAAAACAGCTGTTTATAACCGTTTTGCGCATTTTATGAGCAATATTATGGTCTAAACGCGGCGTTGCCCTAAAGATTGGTTTATGAGATCCTGAGCATGTATCGCGGCGTTTTCTGTTGATATTTTAGCTTTTGCCGCGTTATATGACGAATGCTGGAGGAAAAACTGCATGATTTCTTTGGATAGAATTGATGCGAGCATACTGGGCGTAGTCCAAAAAAATAATCGAATAACTTCCGAGGAGTTGGGCAACACTGTGGGCTTGTCTGCGACGGCATGCCAACGGCGACTGAAAGCGTTGCGAAAGGACGGTGTTATCGAAGGTGATGTGTCAATCGTGTCGCCTAAGGCAGTGGGGCGTCACGTCTTTATGTTGGTGCTTGTTTCTCTAGAGCGAGAGCGAGCCGATATCATTGATAAATTCAAAAAATCTATCCGTAACACTCCGGAGGTTATGACAGGTTACTACGTAACAGGAGACTCTGATTTCGTACTGGTTATAACCTCCAAGGATATGGAGGATTACGAACGATTCACCAGGCGATTCTTCTACGAGAATTCGGACATTAAAAGTTTCAAGACATTAGTAGTAATGGACAGGGTGAAGGCTGGATTTGAGCTTCCGATAGATGTCGAGTAGTTCAGCGCTCTAAGGGGGGTTGGTAAGCACCTTGTTTTATGGTTAGAAATTAGGTTTCTCGGTGCGTTGTCGGGATCAACAATTGATGCAAGTTTCCAACTGCTCCTGCGTTAATTTTGAGCATGAGCACAATGAGTGATCGGCGTGGGTGTCCGCGTCTCTGTCGCCGCGTACGCTGGAAAAGACAACATCGACTTGATTGGCGCGTGCTCGTAAGTTGAGGACAACACGGCACTCAGTCGATCGCCCAACAGGTTCCAGGCGCTTTTCTTCTCTTCGGCATAGTCGTGATGCAGGTAGTGGCGTCTCACTCGTGAATCCGCCAGTACATGATTTTGGCAGCGATCGATGACGTCCAGGCTGATACCCAAGGCCTGCATCATGGTTGCTCCCGTACGGCGTAGGTCATGCGGTGTCCATTCCCCATTCAAACCACCAGACAGCACCAGGGTGTCATCATGTCGGCGACGTGCTAACGGCTTGCGATTTTTGAAGCGTGATTGGCGGTCCCCAACCTGCTTGCTGACGACCTGGAGATCGACATGCCAATTATGATGCTTCGCGGAAGCACCATTGAGAGTGTCCTGTGAGCTGACGAAGCTTGCTGAAATAGTGGGTTGCAAACGCAGATAGGATCCGTTCCCTGCTGATCAAATCCGATGAGATCGGTGGTCTGCGACCCGTTTCTGGTCCAACCGGAGTTAGGTTCGCTGTCGTTCATGCGGTGCTCTACTGCGTTCCAGTCGTACCATTGGAAAAATCCACTCACCGAACGACCCTTCCGTGTCGATGACCGCACCCGAATTTTCCATGGCGATTACGCGGTGGAAACCGGTAGCAATGTTCAATACCGAGTCTGCTCGCAGACTGAGGGTACACATAGAGGTAGAAAATTTTTCGAACTCAAAATTTCCCTTTATTTTCAATAACAAAGAGAAAAGTTCGATTCCGGCTTCGCTGAAGTCAGGTCGCTGGCATCGGACTCGTAACTGCATTGGGTTCGTCTCGATACGTCCAGAAGCACCGCTAGCGTTTGCTGGCTGGCGCCTATGCGTTTGCGCTCCGTTCGAAGCCGACTACCGATTGAATCCATGACCTTATCCTGCTGTTATCGAGTCGTAGAGCTGCCTCAGGCGCTGAACCGCCGGGGCGATATCCGGCTCCTTGATGCCTCCGTACCCCAGCACCAGAAGATCATCATCGACGGTTACATCGAGCTGGTAGGAGCCCCTCAGGGTCAGGCCAAACTCCGGTGCACGACGAATCATTTCCCGGGCAATGCCTTTGGGGGTAACGGTGACTGCGAGGTGGATTCCCGCAGCGCCTGCGGAGAACTGAATCTTAGAGCCAAACTGCTGGAGCAGACTTCTCTGCAAGAGATTTCTTCTTCCAGCGTACACGGTCCGCATCTTCCGAATGTGACTCGCGAAGTGCCCCTCCTGGATGAAGTCCGCCATAGCTGCCTGGACGGGGAGGAGGCCTGGGCGATACAGCTGGGTCATCCCTTTGCTGAAGGCGTCAGCCAGGGGCTCAGGTACCACCAGGTAGCTCAAGCGCAGACCAGGGAAAGCCACCTTGCTGAAGGTCCCGAGATAGATAACTCGGTGCTTGGTATCGAGCCCCTGCAGTGATGGCAGAGGCTCGGTGTCGTAGCGAAACTCGCTGTCGTAGTCGTCCTCGAGGATCCAGATGTTCCGCGCATCGCTGAACGCAAGCCACTCCCGGCGGCGCTGCAGCGACATGATGTTGCCAGTGGGGTATTGATGCGATGGCGTGATGAACGCGAAGCGGGGATTAGCATCGTTGGCCAACTCAGGAAGGCAGGCCCCATCCGAGTCGATTGCAATGGGTTGAGTAGCGAGGCCGGCGGCTGAAAAGACGACTGGAGCTCCCCAGTGGCAAGGCGTCTCGATCAGCACGCTGTCACCCGGATCACTCAACAATTTTGCCACTAGGTCCAATGACTGGTGGGTGCCCATCGTGACGATGATCTGCTCGGATCTGCACTTCACCGCTCTGGATGCGTACAGGTAGGAGGCGAGCGCTTCACGAAGCCGGCGGTATCCTCCGTGCTCAACGTACCCGGTGAGCTCCATACGGTTTTTCCCGAAGTACCTGTTCTGCAGCCGTTTCCAGATGTGAAAGGGGAAGAGGTCTGCATCGGCTACACCAGGCACGAAGGCGCCACCTGCCTTGGCGAGGCCAGTGACCCTGGACGTTATCGCCAAGCCGCGGCGCGAAAGCAGAGCTGCTGTGTACTCGGCTTCCTCAACCTTCTTAGCCGGTAGATAGGTTTGCGGAAGAGTGTCCGCTACGTACGTACCGCTGCCGGGGCGTGAATACAGATAGCCCTCCTCGGTGAGCCGCTCGTACGCCAATGACACGGTGATACGGGAGATTTGCAGCTGATCGGCCAGAGATCGCGTGGACGGCATTTTGAAATCCACGGGCAAGCTCCCCTGAAGGATGGAGTCTTGGATGATTCGATAGATCTGCCTCTGCAGCGTTTCACTGCCTTCCCTATCAAGCTTCCCAACCAAGAAGTCGTGGATTCGCGCGCTCATAAACTGGACCCAAGCTCAGCAAGTATTTGCGCCTTAAAGGTAAGTCCAATAGCGAGCGATGTCAGCCCTGTATTTCAAAATCGGCCCGGAACTCGCGCTCATGCGCATCCTGGCCCCGGTAACCGGACCTCAGCCTGAACTGTCTTTAGGTTGTGCCGGCGCTTTTCGAAGGGGATCTAAAAGTGGACTTATAAGCTAGATAACTCTGGCTCTAATACTTCAGTCCAATCTGCATTATCGTCACTTCCGCTGCGCAGAGCAGCCGCTGATTCCGATGTTTATTCAGAGTGACGATCCGTGAAAACTCAAACCAATGCGCCGAATGATCATGTCCTCACCGCTGCTGTTCCGCAGGCCTCTGACGAGCAGGCACAGGCCGTGGCGTTGGAGCAGTTCGGTCTGCACTGCCAGGCACAACTGCTCGCCGGCGAACGTGACCTGAACTTCCATCTTCGCTGCCAGGATGGCCGTCAGTTCCTGCTGAAGGTTTCCAACTCAGCAGAGGACGTCAACGTAGCCGACTTCCAGAACAAGGCGCTTCTTCACGTCGAGCGCACGGACCCCACCCTGCCCGTATCGCGTGTTTATCCGAATCAGTCCGGCACCTATCAGATTCCGGTCGAACTGGGTGGACAACAGGTCCTGGTGCGCCTGCTCTCCTTCGTCGAGGGTGTACCGCTCAACAGGATCGAAGCTCCCAGCCAAATGCTGAGGGAGAACCTGGGCGTACACCTGGCTCGCTTGGGCATTGCCCTGCGCGGCTTCTTCCATCCGGCTGCCGGCCATGAGCTTCTGTGGGACATCAAGCACTGTTCGCGCATGGGCAGTTTGCTGGATCTGATTCCCGATCTCGAAGGCCGGAGCCTGGTAGCCCGGTTCCTCGAGAACTTCGAAACCTACGCGCTCCCACGTCTTCAAGGTCTCCGTGGTCAGGTCATTCACAACGACCTCAACTTCCACAACGTGATCGTTGAACGTGATCGTCCGGAGAACATCCGCAATATCCTTGACTTCGGCGACATGGTGCATGCGCCGCTGATAAACGATCTGGCCGTGGGCGCCTCCTACCAGTTGGGCGCTGGCGAGCACGTTCTATCCCAGGCGCTGCCCTTCATCGGTGCGTACAACAGCGTATGCCCGCTGGAAGAGGTTGAGCAGGAGATCCTCTTCGATCTCATTGCTGCACGCATGGTGATGACCGTCGCCATCACGAACTGGCGCGCGACGATGTATCCGGAAAACCGAGCGTACATCCTGCGCAATGCCCCATCCGCGTGGGTCGGCCTCCGTGGCTTCTCAAACATTCCCCGTGGACTCGCTCAAGAACAAATCGCTCGCATCTGCTCGAAGGAGGCAGTGGCATGACAATGGTTAATGGCTTCACGGCGACCGACGCCGAACATCTCTCCCAGGAAGAGCGCGGGCTCATCGCGCGCCGCGACCAGACCCTCGGCCCGGCATATCGCCTCTTCTACGAGCGTCCCCTGCACATCGTGAAGGGGGAGGGCGTGTGGCTCTACGACGCCGACGGCAAGCGCTACCTGGACGCCTACAACAACGTCGCATCGATCGGTCACTGCAACCCGCACGTGGTCAACGCGATCTGCGAGCAGGTGAAGGTGCTGAACACGCATACGCGCTATCTGCACGAGGGCATCCTGAACTATGCAGACAAACTGCTGGCGACGTTCCCTTCGTACTTGAATCACGTGATGTTCACCTGTACCGGCAGCGAAGCGAACGACCTGGCCTTGCGAATCGCCAAGCAGTACACCGGCGGTACTGGCGTGATCGTCACCGAACTCGCCTACCACGGCATCACTGACCTGGTGTCTGCTGTCTCTCCCTCGTTGGGAGCAGGCGTCGAGCTGGGCACGTTCGTCCGCAAAGTCCGCGCACCTGATGCCTACCGCCTAGGCGTCGAAAATGTTGCGCGGGTCTTCGCGGAGGATGTCCGCGCGGCCATCGATGACATGCGCGCCAATGGCATCAAGCCTGCGGCCATTCTCTTCGACGGCATTTTTGCCAGCGATGGCGTACTGTCCGACCCTGCCGGCTTTGCGAAGGATGCAATCGCCCTGGCGAAGCAGGAAGGCCTGCTGTACATCGCCGACGAAGTCCAATCCGGCTTCGGGCGCACTGGCTCCCATCTCTGGGGCTTCCAGCGCCACGGCGTCGAGCCCGATATCGTGACCATGGGTAAACCCATGGGCAATGGTCAGCCGATCGCCGCCGCGGTCATGCGCTCTGATGTCGTCGAAGAGTTCGGCCGTACCGCTCGCTACTTCAACACCTTCGGTGGCAACCCGGTGTCCTGTGCTGCGGCTAATGCCGTGTTGGACGTCATCCAGAACGAAGGACTGCTGCGCAACTGCGCGTCGGTCGGTGCTTACCTGAAGGCTGGAATCGAGGAGCTTGCCAAGCGTTACGAAGTCATCGGCGACGTTCGCGGCGCAGGCCTGTTCCTAGGGGTTGAGCTGGTTAGCGATCGCTCCACCAAACCCCCCGATGCCGACGCCACGCGCCAGGTGGTCAACGGGCTGCGTGAGCGCGGCGTGCTGATCAGTTCTGCCGGTCCGATGGAAAACATTCTGAAGGTTCGTCCTCAGCTGATCTTCCAGCGAGCGCAGGCGGACATCTTCATCGAAACCCTCGACAGCGTACTTGGCGATCTCAAGTAAGCGCTGCCAAGGCCGGAGTGGGGGCGCGAAATGTTCCCACTTCGCCTAGGAAATTTTGGTCACTGTCTAGTAACGGAGGTACGTGGTTGCTCCCCAGATAATTTGAATACGATCAACCGGGACAGTTAGGTTTCTGCAAGCAATTTTATTCGCTTCAGTGCCACCCAGATCTCTGTCGTAGCTGCCGTGAGAAAAATAGGTTTTCAACTCACAACAAGAGATCTTCCTGTCTTCAAAATCTACTTTTTGCTAATTAAAACAAATACTTGCAGCTTTATAGGAGCGCAGCAATGAACGCAAAAGTACTGGGTCTTGTGGCACTGAGTGGGTTGGCAATCGCGGGGAATGCGATGGCAGAGAGCGTCACCGTTATCTCGTACGGCGGGGCGAGTAAGGATGCTCAGATCACGGCTTTCTACAAGCCGTTCGAGAAGGAAGCCAGTACGGAAGTGATCGCCGGTGAGTGGAACGGTGAGATGGCCAAGGTGAAAGCCATGGTAGACACCAAGAGCGTGAACTGGGACATCCTAGACGTGGAGGACAACGATCTCGCGCGGGGTTGTGGCGATGGGCTGTTCGAGCAGCTCGACTACAAGCGTCTAGGGATCAAGGAGCCTCTGGTCAACGGCGCGCAGACCGAATGCGGCGTAGGTATTTTCGTTTGGTCGAATGTGCTTGCGTACAACGCTGACAAGCTCAAGGTCGCGCCCACTGGGTGGAAAGATTTCTGGGACCTGAAGAAGTTTCCTGGCAAGCGCAGTTTGCGCAAGTCTGCGCGCGGCGCCCTTGAATTCGCCCTCATGGCGGATGGCGTAGCTCCGGCTGATATTTACAAGGTGCTCTCCACGCCGGTGGGCGTCGATCGTGCCTTCAAGAAGCTGGATGAGATCAAGCCGAACATTCAGTGGTGGGAAGCTGGCGCTCAGCCGCCGCAGTACCTCATGTCCGGTGACGTAGTGATGAGCTCGTCCTATAACGGCCGCATCCACGTCGCTCAGCAGAACGGGGCCAATCTGAAGATCGTCTGGGACGGCAACCTCTACCAGTTCGATGAATGGGCCATTCCGAAAGGGACTCCCAATCTGGACGCGGCTTACAAATTCATTTCGTTTGCCATGCGGCCGGAACAACAGAAGCTGTACACCGAAAAAATGGCGTACGGCCCGACCAACACTGCAGTTGCGGCACTGCTCGATAAGAAGCTCGCCAGTGAGCTGCCGACGCATCCGGAAAACATGAAGAACGCGTTGCAAATGGACGTCGAATTCTGGACCGATAACGGCGAATCCCTGGAGCAACGCTTCATGTCCTGGGCCAGCAAGTAACCAGTGGCACCGAGTCACCGTGAGCTCCATCTCTTGGAAAAAAACAGTCGGTTCCATCGGAGGTGGATTCCAAGTACTGGGATGGAGCATTACGTCAAAATCTCTTCCAAAAATCACGTCCTATTCTGGAGTTAACGACCTCGAAGAGTTGGCTGCAAATGTTGACATGCTGATCAATGTGCTAACGCTGACTCCAGCCACACACGGAATTCTTAATCTCAGATTGTTCGAGTGCTTCAAACGTCCAGTACAGCTCATAAATATTGGGCGTGGTGCGCACCTGGTGGAAGCTGACCTGCTGTATGACCTGCACGCAGGACTGATTGCCGGGGCGATGTTGAACGTAGTTTCTGTCGAACCCTTATCCGCAGAAAGCCCCCCTTGGGATCCGACATTTTGATCACTCCGCACGTTGCCGGACTTTCAACTCCGAATAGTGCCTCCCAGCAAATGGCAAAGAACATAAACTTGCTCTTGAAGGTCGAGCGCTTACAAATCAAGTCGGTCTCTCCAAGGGGTATTAGTTATTCCTTGTAGAGGTCTTTTTAAAAGTTGCCTGACTCAATTTGGTAACGGTGCCAAACATGTATGGGCTTGACCTCCTACCAATACAACAATCAGAGGTAGTAGTACGATGGATACAAGTTTTGCTGTAAGTAAAGATCAGGGCCAGGAGACCAGCCTGAAGGCGGGATTAAAACCCCGACATTTGACGATGATGTCTATCGCGGGTGTTATTGGCGGTTCTCTGTTCGTGGGTTCTGGTAGCGTCATTCATAGTGCCGGCCCCGCGGCAGTTCTAGCGTATCTTGCTGGCGGGATTCTCATGATGCTCATCATGAGGATGCTCGGTGAGATGGCAACCTCTTCCCCCGATACTGGATCGTTCTCTACCTACGCCGACCGCGCTATCGGGCGCTGGGCGGGATTCACCATCGGTTGGCTGTATTGGGGTTACTGGGTAATCCTCATGGCCTGGGAATCCTACGTGGCCGGAAAGATCCTGCACAACTGGGCACCCGGCATAAGCGTTAACGTCTTCGTGCTGGCAACGACTCTGGTGCTTATCAGCATCAACTTCTTCAATGTCAAAAACTACGGAGAATTCGAGTTCTGGTTTGCCCTGATCAAGGTAGTGGCCATTTTCTGCTTCCTGGTAGTTGGCAGCCTTGCAGTACTCAATATCTGGAGTTTCGGCACTGTTAGCGGAATCAGCAATTTAACCGAACACGGGTTTATGCCGAATGGCTTTGATCCCGTAGTAGGTGCCATGCTCGGGGTTATGTTCGGCTTCCTTGGTGCGGAAATCGCGACTATCGCAGCATCGGAGTCTGACAACCCGTCGCATCAAATTGTTAAGACCACTAAATCGGTGATTTGGCGTGTCGCACTGTTCTATGTCGGCTCCATCTTCCTGATTGTATGCCTGGTGCCGTGGAATGACCCAATGCTGGGCGAATCCGGCTACGGCTCGTACCGCCGTACTCTCGAACTGCTTGGCATCCCTGGGGCTGAGCTGATTATGAATGTTGTGGTGCTGACATCTGTGAGCAGTTGCATGATCTCAGCCCACTACACGGCGTCCCGTATGCTGTTTTCGCTCGCGAGTCGTGGTGACGCACCGGCTATTTTCAAAATTACCTGGCAAAAAACCGGTGTGCCTATCTATGCCGTCATCGGTTCTTGCGCGATTTCCGTGGTTCTAGCGCTCATTAACTTCAGCGAAACTCTGCGCCCCAAAGATGTGCTCGATACGCTGATGAACATTACCGGCATGATTGCTTTGCTGGTTTATCTGGTGATTGCGTATTCGCAGCTTAAAATGCGTCGCAAGCTGAAGGACCAAAGCCAAGATAACCCGCTCAAAATGTGGCTCTATCCTTGGCTTACCTGGGCAGTGATTGTGTTCATTCTGGCGTGCATCGTGATCATGGCTTGCATGCCTGAATACCAAGTCCTGGTTGTGTCTACAGGTGGTGCGGGGATCCTCGTCGCACTGATCGGCATCGTCCATCAACTGCGCTGCAATTCCCGCTAAGCCACGATCCCTATTGGTTCGGATATCTGGCAGCCAATGCTGAGCAGCTTCGTGATTAGGTGGAGCTGATCACTATTATGGGCCAGGCGGCGGACAGGATGTCTACCGCCGGTAGGGGTACTTTGCGAATGCTGCTTCTAGAATGGGCATGGGGGAATAACGTGCGAAATTGCATTTCACCATCGACGGTAAATGCCAAGGAGCACTGATGAGTTATGGAATTTTCGGTGGCGCTTACCGCCCCCGGGCGCCGGTGAAACACAAAGTATTCGTGAGCTACCATCACCACAGTGACCAGGCTTGCTACAACGCTTTTTCAAACGCATTTCATGTTACCTGCGATGTGATCTACGACAACTCCCTTGAGCGCAGCATCGATAGCGATGACGTCAATTACGTGATGCGCCGTATTCGGGAAAATCACATCACCGGCACGTCTTGTACGATCGCATTTGTTGGCGCGGAAAGCTCAAAGCGGAATTACATCGATTGGGAAATCTCGGCGACACTTGAAAAAGGTCACGCCCTGATTGGCGTACGCCTACCCACTGCGGAGTCACCACCGATGGTGTACATCACTCGGCCATCGAGCACTTCGCCCTGAGTGCCCAGGCGGTAATCGCCTTCGGCGGCGTGGGCATGCGTGGCCATGGTCGAACAGTTGGCCGCCGTTAGCGTTATTACACGCCAGGCGAGAGATCTCGAGCCTAAGAACAATGCCGATGCGACCGGGCGCGACTTCTGCGGTCATGCGTGTAAAGCCGGTCCCGCAAGTGATGCTGAGTCCAGAATGTCCAAAATTTTCGTTGACAGCATGACTTTCAGTCGTCCGGTGGCAGGTCTGCATGGGGGAGGGAACAGTTGCATCCTTGCTCTTCTGTTCCGCCGCAGCAAAGGACCAATAATCGGGTGAGTTAAGAGTAAATCACCAAGTGAGCCGTTGGCGTCGATCTGTGAGGTCTTGGGAGCGTTGTATGGAGGGGCGAAGACGCTCCAGTCAACCAGAAGTAATTCGCGTGATTCATTGGGGAAAGTCAGCAGAAGGTGCGATCGTCCAATGTGCTTCCGTTATTTATTGACGAGCGTCAGCAGCTAGCCGAGACCAAGGCTAGGAGTGGGAGAACATCAGCTTTACTCCAGCCGCTCCGAAAACTAGCGCAAGGGTGCCTTCGATCCACCGGCGTGCTCGGCGATATCCCCGAATCATAGGCGCGGTGGAGAAGACGATCGCATAGCTACAGAAGATAGTGACGCTAAGCACGGCGCAACCGGCCAGAATAATCGCGACTGTTTTTGGCGAAGCTTGCGGCCCCAAGCCAAGGGTCATGGTAGCGATCCAACCGAGTAGTGCCTTGGGGTTTGTGAGATGCATGAGCAAGCCGCGCTGATACAGGCTGAACCCCGAGACTTTTGGCGCGGCCGCTAGCTCTTTCTCGAGCCGCTCATTGGACGTTAGAGCAGAGCGGCCTGCTTTGATGGCAAGGAAGAGCAGGTAAGCACCGCCAACCGTTTTTAAGACGCCCAGCGCTTGCGCATATTGTGCCAGGACCGCTGAGACGCCCGTGGCTGCCATCGATCCCCAGAAAATCGAACCACTGATGACACCCGCTGCTAGCAGGAGCGCAGGCTGCCTGCCTTGGTTCATCGCGACGCCCATTATCCGCATGTTGCTCGGTCCAGGGCTCGCCGCTCCAACAATATAGGCCGTGAATACGAGGAGGAGATGGTGGTAATCAAATGACATTAAAAGCCCCTTAACGAAGTTCTATGCCAGTCAGCGGCTCTGTTGCTAGCAGTCCTATGACGGGGCGATGATGGACGACCACAAGAGCCGACCCGCGCGGACTCCTCTGTAAGCCTCAGTGCGATGCTGTCTGAACGCTATATTTCACGCCCGGATTGGTGGATCTCCGTTACAGACATGGTGAATATCAGTTTTGATTTGCCATTATTTGAGTAGGCATGAGGTACGTCTGTTTTTGCTACGGCTGAGCAACCCGCAGAAATGCTCAGTTCGGTATCACCTACTGTGAAGTGAAGTGTCCCTTTCTCCACGTGAAATAGCTCAGTTGTGCCGTGAGGATGCCCTGAGGAGGCAAAAGTTTCGCCGGGAAACATTTCCCAGCGCCAAAGCTCAATCATGTTCGGACCACTGGTTCCAGCCAGGAGCCGAGCCGTCCCCCCCAAGTTTCCTGTCCAGAGTGTGGGGATATCCTTACTTTCGATGAGGTGGGCAGATGGGGCGTCGGACACGTTCACGACATCAGCAACTGAAAGACCCAAAGCAGCAGCGATTTTGCAAAGGATCGCGATGCTTGGGTTAGCCGTGCATTTCTCTATCTCGACCACCATGCCCTTGCTGACACCGGAGCGACGGGAAAGCTCGTCGAGAGTGATTTTCCGCTTCTTTCGTTCCTCTTTGAGCCTACGGGAAACTGCCTCGCTAACGGTTTGAACGTCGGCCCCGGTGTTGGTCGGTATATTGACTATTTTGGTCATTGGTCGCTAGTATGAAATGAATTTTAGGATTAAAGGGATTCTCTGATGCTGTCCGTACTGCCGTCAATCGACCAAGACGTAATCAATTTGGCACCTGAGTTCAGAGCGCTCAGCATTGTGGTCGAAGCTGCACCAATCGCCAATCCAGATATTGGCAAGGACGCTTTGTCTCGAGCCTGTCAATCAGTCACGGCGGGTGGTGCTCTATGGGCGGAAGCTCACCTGACCGCTTGGGCGGATCTCTTCCGAAAATTCGGTGCCAAGCCGCAGCGCACTCCTTGCTCAGCTGAAGCTCTTCGCAAACGAGTCCTGCGTGACGGTAGTCTGCCGAGTATCGATCCAGTGGTTGATCTCTATAACGCCATCAGCATTGAGTATGCAGTTCCTGTTGGCGGTGAGAACGTCGAAGCCTATGTGGGCTCGCCGCGACTCGCTGTAGCTGATGGGTCGGAACCTTTCGACACCATGAAAGAAGGTGCTCCAGCCCACGAATATCCTGATTCTGGCGAGGTTGTTTGGCGGGACGATAAGGGGGTGACTTGCCGTCGTTGGAATTGGCGCCAGGGCGTCAGAACACGGCTCAGTGCAGATGCGAAGCACATGTGGTTCATTCTGGAAAGTCTGCCGACAATGCCGCTCGAGGCATTGACTGAAGCGGGTGACAAGCTGATAGAAGGCCTGCAACTGATGATGCCAGGCGCTCAGATTGAGAGTGTACTTATCGGTCCAGGTGCCAATTAGTAAATAAGCGAGACGGCACGGGCTGCTTGTGGGGATGCATACGGGGTTATGTCCAATCTTGCCTCGCACGCAGCCTTTTTGATCGGCGGCAATCATGCCCAACCACATCACGTTGGAAAAGCCTGCAGCTGAATCGAAGAAATCTCCATAGCGCATGGTGTCGATTATTGAGCGATGTATGCTTCGGAGTCAGTCCGTCCTGTGGTGATCTAATTGCAGAATCACACAATGGAGTCATGAACTATGTTTACCGGTCTTAGCGCATTTCCTTTGACGCCAATGAATGAGCAGGGTGTGGATGAAGGAGCATTTACTCGCCTTGTGGAGCAACTGGTGGCTGCGAAAGTAGATTCTATCGGTGCGCTCGGGTCTACAGGAAGCTATGCGTACCTTTCTCGGACTGAACGCTCACGAGTTACGCAGTTGGCAGTAGAGGCAGCCGGGAATGTTCCCGTCATGGTAAGCATAGGATCGCTGCGTACACGTGATGTGCTGTTGTTGGCAGAAGATGCGCAAAAGGCGGGAGTCAAAGCATTGTTGCTGCCGCCCGTTTCCTATCAGAAGCTATCAGCTGAAGATGTTTTTTCGCTGTACGAAACGGTCACCGCCAATATCTCCGTCCCGCTATGCGTCTATGACAACCCCGGCACCACCCATTTCGAATTTACTGATGAGCTTCACGGGCGAATTGCCCGCCTGCCGAATGTGCACTCGATCAAGATCCCTGGCGTTCCCGAAGCACCAGATCAGGCCAGGGCACGAGTCGATCGCCTTCGGGCACTGATTCCGGAGCACGTAACGATTGGGGTAAGCGGGGATGTATTTGCTGCTACTGGATTGAACGCAGGCTGTGAGGTCTGGTACTCCGTCATTGGGGGCTTGTTCCCGAAAACAGCCCTGGCAATCACGCGTGCTGCGTTGTCGGGTAACGCCGAAGAAGCGACTCGCCTTTCCGAATCTTTGAAGCCCCTATGGGCCCTCTTCACACAATTTGGGGGAAGCTTCCGCGTTGTTGCAACGGCGGCCGAGCTTCGTGGATTCACCCACTCTCCGAGCTTGCCATTGCCACTCAGAACCATAAGTGGAGCAGGGCGTCAGCAAATTGCTGCGGTGATCGACGAGCTCGAACTGAGCTGAGCAGTAAGTGCTGCGAACGCATCCGATACGCCGAGCTGCGTCTTTACAATGATACAGCTCAGCAGGTGCGGTAGGGCCGATGTTGAGTCGGCTTTGACCGGCGCAGTGACCCTAATATTGGGCGAGCAGATCAGTTATAGGAGCAAAGTGAATGTACATCCCCCCTCAGTTCGAAGAGTCTCGTGTTGGCGTTTTGCAAGAAGTCATTATGCGAAATCCGCTTGGGTCACTTGTCACTTGTTCGGGTGATGGGATTGACGCCAATCACCTACCTTTTGAACTTGTACTCCGCAGCGGAGCGCTTGGGGTGCTGCAGGCGCATGTGGCGCGGAATAATCCCCTATGGCATGAAGTCGCCCAGGGCAGCGAGGTGTTGGTGATATTTCGAGCTCAAGATGCGTATATATCGCCGCAATGGTATCCGAGCAAACAGGATTTCCATCAGCAAGTCCCCACTTGGAACTACCGGGTCGTGCACGCATTTGGTCGTGTGACGTTTCACGATGATGCTCAGTACGTGCGTCGTGTCGTAGCAAAGCTGACCAAGTCTCATGAAGCAACTCAGCCCACGCCTTGGAAAATGACCGATAGTCCCAAGGAGTACATAGATGCCATGCTGAAAAAAATTGTAGGGGTCGAGATCGAAATCACGAGGCTAGCGGGGAAATTCAAGCTCGGTCAGGATGAGGAAGCCCGTGATATCCGAGGTGCTGGCTATGCTTTGGTCTCGCGTAATGAGCGAGGAATTGGATTAGCCATGCTTGAGTGCGCTGATAATAAAGACATTTAGCATCTTCCTTCCCACTTACAAAAAGRCGCCTCCTGAAATAAAGGAGCACTTCTATTCGTGACGCTCCTCATAAAAATCGTCGGCACTTATGAATTGTCTTTGCAGTGAGGACGCGTCAGAAGAAGGTGGCTTGCTGAGGCATTTTTTTGAGATCGCTGCTTCGGGCCGGCGGGCCGGCTTACTCAGTTTGAATCACACCGAAGCCTCGTTCGACATTTGAGCGGAATTGTCTCAGGTTCCTTTTATGCATCCAGCGCTCGTCATATTGGGGGCAACTGATGCTTGATCGGGTATGCAGATCATCGAAAGATTTCCTATTACGTATCATCGCCATACATGGGCCGGCCCATCAGTGCCTAGAGCTTCAAAAACGTTGTGAAATGGTCCTTGTGATCCAGCAGGAGCTCACGAGGCAAGATAGTCGCCACACTTCCTCGATGCTGCAATCCGTGTGATAGCACGTGTGCAAGAACCTGCTCTTTCGTCATGTTGCCTGGGTTTCCATCCTTGAAAATAAACGCAACCGGATCAGACAGTTCGATTGCAGTGATCGACTGGGTGTAGTTCACAAACCATTGATTCGCTGAAGAAAAGCACTCTTCCAGTCGACCCAGGTCTTGTTTCTGTTCGGTCAGGATGGAGTCAAATTCATCCGGTTTTCCCTGCAGTCTGGCAATGAACAGCTGGTCAACAATATTGATATGGGCTAGCCAGTAGAGTGCTTCCTCCATTTCCGTTGGAAATTTTTTTGCCGCGGGGGCTTTCAAGCACTTGAACAGCTCCTCCTCAGACCATGCCTTGTATTTGTAAAGCGAATGAAGAAGGTTCGTGGCACTCATGGTGTTCTCCTGGTTTTCTAATTTTCTGGCTGCCCTGGACCTTCTGATGGGAGTGCGGATAGGGTTCCTTCCCGCAGGGGGATAGCCATGCATGGTCGGATGGGTGGAATGGTCAGTATATTGACTTTTTTAGTCAATAGCTGATAGTTTGAATGGCAAGCGACGAAAGTGGCCATGTGGTAGCCGAGTGAAGGGTGATTGGCCTGGTGCGGGCGATGTGCGATCCCTCACCATCTGCGTTTGCAGATGACGATGATCTCGCTCAACGCTTCAGAAGAAGGCCTGCACTGCACAGGAAAGGCTCACTGCAGCACTGAATTTCAGAAGGGCGCCGCCTTACGGGTGGCAGGCTCAGAGATGGCGAGAGGGTGTCTCAAATCATGAAGTACGTCAGCACACGGACGCCTGGTAAAGAATTCGAGTTCAGCGAGGTCCTCATGGGGGCGTACGCACCGGATGGTGGGCTTTTCGTTCCTCGCAACGTTCCTCGCTTCAAAAGCGAAGATCTCCTGAAGCTTGAATGGCTACCATTTCACGAACTGGCACGTCATGTAATCGAGCCGTTCCTAGGTGGCTATATCCCTCAAGATGAACTGTCTCGAATTCTTGAGGAGACATTTGACCGTTTTAAAAGTAACGCTGTTGCGCCGCTCTACCAGACGGCTACCAATGAGTGGGTATTAGAACTATTCCATGGTCCGGCAGGGGTCTATCAAGACTTCGGTCTCCAATTGATGTCTCGTCTGGTTGAATACTCTTTACTAAAGTCCGGAAAGAAAGCGCTTGTCGTTGGTTGCACTGGTGGAGACACGGGTGTCGCAGCCATCAAAGCCTTCAATGGCATGGAAGGTGTGACTGTGATTGTTCTGCATCCTTCCAGAGGAATAACAGATGAGCATCGGCGGCGCTTATTAGGCGCTGCCGAAGAAAATGTTGTAAATATTTTGGTTGAGGGTGATTACGCCGATTGTCATCAGCTGTGCGAAAAATTTCACAGAGGCATTAACGAAACAGGTCAACAATTAATATCTTTCAATTCGGTGAATTGGGTTAGGGTGCTGGCGCATCTGTCCTTCTACTTCTACTCGTCGCTTCAATTAGGTGCGCCTAAAAGAGAGGTGGCGTTCAGTGTGCCTACCGGAAATTTTGGTGCTCTCTATGCAGGCTATATTGCAAGGGAAATGGGGTTGCCCATCAGGCAGCTAATTGTAGCAACGAATACCAACGCGGGTTTGCATAACTTTCTTCAGTCTAACCTCTATAGGCGTAATGAGATTCGTACTACCAACACGCCTTGCATGAATGTGTCGTTAGCCTCTAATTTCGAGCGGCTGCAATGGAGTATTCTCAATAGGTGCAGTGATAAAGTGGCTAGAAATATGGAGCTACTAGAGATGGATGGCCAAATTCAACTGGAACAGGATGAGTGGTTAGAGGCGCGAAAGCTATTTGATTCTTTGGCGGTAGAGGATGCAGAGGCATTTTCCTGTATTCATGAAGTCTTTGTTAAAAGTGGTTACTTGATCAGTCCTAATACCGCGATTGGATTACGAGCTGCGCGAATTAACAGGCGTAGCTTACTGACACCAATGATCTGCTTGGCCACGACGCATCCTTCAAGCTCTGCGTCTGTTCTGGCTGAAGCCGATGTTCAATCTCCAATGAGTGTGGTGAGTGCTCACCCCTTCTCTAATGACGAATGCATTTCAATTTCCAATGATGTTGGCATCCTTACGGAACTCATCAAGGCGATATCCCAAGACACGAAGTCTCGCTCGCTATAATCCTGGAGTTAGAGATGAAACGCGTTTTAGATAAGACGGATGAAAGAATACTGGAAGAGCTTACTCGTAATGCTCGACTTGCGCATAACGATATTGCCATGAAAGTTAATTTGTCTAGGAATGCTGTCAGGCTCAGGATTGAACGGTTGGAGCGGGACGGATATATCAGGGGTTATACCATAATCAAAGGTGGGCCACCTTCCGAGGTTGCGCCAATTAATGCCCTTATTTTTGTGTATCGAAAAGACCGAATGCGCGGTGCTGAAGTAGTGCGTTCAATTGTCTCAATGCCTGAGGTCGTGTCCTGCAATGTAATGAGTGGTGACCTGGATATTGTAGTGACAGTTGAAGCGGCAAGTTCGGATTGTATTCATCGGGTCTGGAGCGACGTATCCACGTTGCCAGGAGTTCTGAATACGGTTACGTCATTTGTATTGTCTTGCACGAAGTAGGTTGCTAGGAAATCAAAATGCTCTCTCCTTCGAGCATTTTGCTCGCAACAATGATCGGTTTGCCATATTCGTATGAGCACTGCTGCAGTTTAGTATTTCAGTACCGAAAACATAACAATGAGGCCCATGTCGTGACTGAATATAAAATTGCTTTGCTTGGTTTTGGTGGTGTAAACCGTGCGTTGACGCAGCTCATTGCAGATAAGAACGAGCACTGGGCTAATGAATTTGGTTTTAAGCTAAAAATTGTTGGTGTTAGTGATCTTTACTTTGGCTCCATTATCAACAAGAACGGGTTGGATGCCCACGAATTGGCCGCAGTTCCTGCTGTAAAAGGGGGGTTTAGAGCATTGCCAGCGGGCAGTGCTGAGCCTGCCAATGAGACGGTTATCCGTTTCTCGGGGGCCGATCTTATCGCCGAGGCGACGTTCACCAACCCTGTAGACGGAGAGCCAGCTACGACTTTCTGTCGCTGGGCTCTGGAGAAAGGTATCAGTGTGGTCACCACCAACAAAGGGCCGGTGGCGTTGCACGCTGAAAGCCTGAAAGCATTGGCCAGAAGCACCGGTGCCCAATTCGAGTTTGAAGGCTCGGTAATGAGCGGCACCCCTGTCATTCGTCTGGCTAAAGAGTCGCTGGCCGGCTCGGAAATCAGCGGGTTTAAGGGCATCTTGAATGGTACGTCCAATTTCGTACTTTCTAGCATGGAAGAAGGTCTCGACTTCTCTGATGCAGTCGCCAAGGCTCAGGAACTCGGTTACGCAGAAGCTGACCCCACCGCAGACGTGGAAGGGCATGATGTTCGTCTTAAAGTAGTCATTTTGGCGAATGAGCTTTTGGGGGCGAAGTTGACTCCGAGCGATGTCCTTTGCAAAGGCATCTCGGGGATCACGTCAAAAGATATCGCCGAAGCAACGAAAGCCAATGCCCGGTGGAAACTAATTGGCAGCGCGGAAAAAATGAGCAATGGCTCCATCACTGCATCTGTTAGTCCTCAATTGTTACCTCAGGGGGACGCACTGGCCGGTGTGAGTGGTGCAACGAATGCAATTACCTTCACTACTAACCTTCTGGGGCCGGTAACGGTTGTCGGAGCGGGTGCAGGTCGGTTTGAAACAGCATTCGCCTTGCTCTCGGATATCGTCAGCATTCACAAGAACAAAACTAAGATAGGTAAATGATCATGAATAGCTTGAGTCTTTCGCTCGCTGTTGATTATAAAACCATAACAGTTTTGAGCCCGTATGATGGCGCTGCAGTTGGAGAGGTGACGGACATACCCGCTTCATTTGCCACTGCGATCATTGATACGGCGAAGCTTGGTGCGCTGATCGCCAAAGAACTTCCAAGGCATGAACGTGCTCGCATACTGGAAAAAACCGCTGCTTTGGTCGAGAGCGACAAGGAGGCGTTTGCCAGTCTGATTGTTGCCGAGTCGGGAAAAACGATCAAGCAGGCGAGAAAGGAGGTTTTACGCTGCGTCAATACGCTGAAACTGTCCGCTGAGGAGGCCAAACGTAATGCTGGCGAAGTGATTCCGTTTGACTCCTATGTAGGATCCGAGTCCCGTCAAGGATGGTTTACTCGGGAGCCTTTGGGTGTAATTGTTGCAATTACCCCATACAACGACCCACTCAACTTGGTCGCTCACAAGTTGGGGCCTGCGATCGCTGGCGGTAATGCTGTTGTACTCAAACCCTCTGAGCTCTCTCCATTATCTGCCATTAAGCTGGTGGCCTGCCTGAACGCTGCGGGTCTCCCTCCTGCGGTCGTGTCCATTGCAACTGGAGGGGCCGCGCTGGGCAAGGCACTGGTCGCTCATCGAGCGGTACGTATGGTTTCCTTCACGGGCGGTTTTGTTACCGGTGAGCAGATCTCTCGCAATGCAGGCCTTAAAAAACTGGCGATGGATTTGGGGGGCAATGCCCCGGTTATCGTCATGGGCGATTGTGATCTGAATGAAGCCGTTGAGTCCTGTGTATCAGGCGCTTTTTGGGCTGCCGGGCAAAATTGTATCGGTACCCAACGAATTCTTGTTGAAGAGACAATATATGAAGAGTTCAAAAAGAAATTCGTTGTGAAGACAAGTGCTTTAGTCGTGGGAAATCCTGCTGACGAAAGCACGGATGTTGGGCCAATGATTACTGAAGCTGCTGCAAAACGCACTGAAGAAGTAGTCGTCGAGGCAATCGATAAAGGGGCTAGCCTGTTATTTGGTAATGTACGCCAAGGCTCGCTTTACTCACCGACGGTCCTGGAGAATGTTAGCCAAAGCTGTAAAGTTTGGTGTGAGGAAGTATTCAGTCCGGTTGTCATTCTTCAAAGCGTGGCCTCGCTCGATGAGGCGCTGACGCTGGCCAATGAGCCAGAGTACAGTTTGCATGCGGGTATTTTTACCAGCAATTTGAATGTCGCCATGAAAGCAGCTAAACGGCTCGAAGCCGGCGGCGTCATGATTAATGACTCATCTGACTATCGTTTTGATGCAATGCCATTTGGTGGTTCCAAATACGGCAGCATGGGGCGTGAAGGTGTGCGTTTTGCATATGAAGATATGACACAACCAAAAGTGATTTGCTTAAACGGTGTTGGCGGAAGTTGATTAAAGGATCGATGTGAATCCCTAGGATTAAATCGGGTCCTCGGCAAGGCTCTTCTGGTCGGTAGAGCCTTGCCCAATACAACAATAAAAGGTAACAAAATGAGTGTGAATGATCTTAATCCCACACGCGTGCCATCGTCTGGTGCAACTCGAAAGAGAGACTTCAGCGCAGAAGATGCTGGCTATCAAAAAGTGCTCAAGCCTCGCCAGGTTCAGATGATTGCCATAGGGGGGGCAATCGGAAGCGGTCTATTCATGGGCGCAGGCGCACGACTCGCTGAAGCCGGACCCTCACTTGTGTTTGTCTATGCAATCTGTGGCTTTTTTGCGTGGTTCATCATTCGGGCTATGGGCGAACTGGTGATGTATCGCCCATCCTCGGGCTCGTTCGTCTCCTATGCTCGAGAGTTCTACGGTGAGAAATGGGCTTTTGCCGTGGGATGGATGTACTGGACTGACTGGGTAATGGTTGCCATTGCAGATCTCACAGCGACAGCGCTCTACCTGAATTTCTTCAAAGCCTATGTCCCTTTCATGGGCGACATCCCTCAATGGTCCTTGGCACTAGGAGCACTGGGTTTTGTTACTGCGATTAACCTTGTCTCGGTAAAAATTTTTGGTGAACTTGAATTCTGGTTTGCCCTGATCAAGGTAGCTGCATTAACGACTTTCCTTGGGATCGGCATTTACATGGTTTTGTTCGGCACTCCGCTGCCAGGCCATGAGGTCGGGTTCAAACTGATTTCTGACAATGGCGGTTGGTTCCCATCAGGCCTTTTGCCCGCCGTAATCATGATCCAGGGGGTGATATTTGCGTATGGCAGTGTGGAGTTGGTTGGTACTGCAGCTGGCGAAGCCCAAGACGTCGCTACAGTCATGCCGAAAGCAATTCGGGCAGTTGTTTTCCGCATTATTGTTTTTTACGTTGGTTCTGTATTGCTGTTGGCAATGCTGCTCCCCCACACCGCGTACTCGGCGGGAGTAAGCCCGTTTGTGACGTTCTTCGGCTCGCTGGGGATCAAGGGTGCAGACGCGATTATGAACATGGTCTTGATTACCGCGGCCGTGTCTTCTCTGAACGCTGGCATTTACTCCACTGGCCGGGTGCTTCGCTCGCTGGCAATCAACGGATCAGCCCCTAGCTTCCTGGCCAAGATGAACCGTCAAGGTGTTCCGTTCGCTGGCATCATGCTGACGACCGTTGCTTCACTAATTGGTGTCGTACTTAACGCCATTGTTCCGGGGGAAGCCTTTGAAATCGCGCTGACACTCACTGCCGTTATGTTGATCGGTTCGTGGTCAACAATCGTCCTGTGTCAGATCAAGCTCTTCAAATACTCCCAGCAAGGTGATCTGGAGCGTCCGGGATTTCGAATGCCGTTTGCGCCTTACAGTGGTTACGCCACTTTGGGGTTCTTCGGTTTGGTTCTGGTTCTGATCGCATTCGATTATCCCGTAGGTACGTACTCGATTGCTTCGCTGCCGTTTTATGCCGCCGCCCTTGTTGTTGGTTGGTACATGGTTCGTGGCCGTGTTCGTGCAATTGAGAGTGGTGAATTAGTCTTTGACGAAAATCAAGAATTGGTCCGATCAGTTCAGACCAACCGTCCTTCTTTCACTCACCTTCAGAATCAATGACACCGAACAAAAAAATAACTTTGGAGGAAATAGACATGCGTCCTGACAAAAAGAATCTGTCCACACTTTCGGCGGCTACACTCGCAGTTCATGGTGGTAACGTAACCGACACCACTACTGGTGCTGTTCGCACTCCGCTGGTGATGGCTAACTCTTATCTCTTGCCTGAAGATCCGGCCACGATGGACTGGTCTAGCCCAGACGGCCTTGTGTACACGCGGAACCAGGGGCATAACCAGGTATGCCTTGAAAAGAAACTTGCTGCACTCGAAGGCTGCGAGGCTGCGGTTGTATTTGCTACCGGCGTTGCCGCTTTGCATTCAGTGTTTTTCTCTTTCTTGAAAAGCGGTGACCACGTCATTGTCAGTGATATTACATATCAGGCCGTATGGCGTCTCTTCGCGGAGCTTTTACCTGAGCGTTATGGCATTGAAGCTACATTCGTGGATGTAGGTGACCTAGAGGCAGTGCGCCAAGCGATCCGTCCAAATACTAAACTCATCCATACCGAGACGATTGCTAATCCAACTACTAAGGTTGCAGATATCGCAGCACTGGCTGAAATTGCTCATGCACACGGCGCACTGATTTCCGTCGATGCTACTTTCACTCCACCTCCGTTTTTCCGTGCCAGTCAGCACGGGGTCGATCTGGTCGTCCACTCTCTGACGAAGTATATCAATGGCCATGGTGATGCCATGGGCGGGGTGGTTATCGGTTCCACTCAGATGATTACCAAGATCAAGAATGATGCTCTTGTTGACCTCGGCGCGACTATTTCTCCATTTAACGCCTGGATGATAATGCGCGGTTCAGTCACTCTGCCTCTGCGTCTGAAGCAACTTCTAAATACTGCTGAAAAATTGGCTGAGTTTCTCAACTCGGATGATCGTATAGCCTATATCTACTATCCTGGGCTTCCGTCCCACCCCCAGCATGAATTAGCTCGTCGGCAATTCGCAGGCAAGGGATATGGGGCGATGATGGCTTTTGCAGTAAAGGGCGATCCAGATACTCAGAATCGGTTCGTTTCTAATCTACGCATCATCACTTCTGCAGTATCCCTTGGGCACGATGAGTCCCTCATCGTTCATGTGGGGGCCGAGGGCCGAGGCGGCTTTGACAAGTACCCTGAAGAGTTTCGCACATACGGTCACCTTCGGTTTTCGGTAGGGCTCGAAGATCCGGACGATTTGATCAAAGATATTTCCGTAGCCTTGGACGAGACATTCAAATGATCTGAACGCCTAAAAATTGGTACCACCTTTAGGTTTGAATTTACGGCATTGCTCAAAATTTGGTCTGGTCGGTAACCCTCCTTTGCCCCCGTACCAGCGGGGGCTTTTTTAAGAGCACGATCAATTATTTCTGTTTTTTAGGGGCGCGGCCCCAATACATGTAGGTTTTGTTCGTCTGAATGGCGACGGATCTTTCAATGGAGGCTTGTCATGGCTTGGATATGTTTAATATTTGCAGGGATACTTGAAGTTGTTTGGGCTTTTTCGATGAAACAATCTGAAGGTATGACCAAGCTTGGACCAACTATTGTTACCTTGGTAATGGTAATGGCAAGTTTTGCGCTCCTGTCATTTTCTATGAAAAGCCTACCTCTCGGTACTGCCTATACGATATGGACTGGCATTGGGGCTGTTGGAGCGTTTGCAGTAGGTATCATTCTCCTGGGCGAGCCGGCTAGTCTTATGCGTGTGGTTGCAGCTATTTTGATCATCAGTGGGCTTGTGATGATGAAGCTCGCGTCAGCTTAAATTTTTCTTGGCCAGGCTCCATTTAATTTTCAGAGTCGGATCAGTCGTCGAAAGGAGGCGCTCTAACGGGGGGGGAATTGTGCGGGCTTAACCCTCATGGGCTAGAGCGATGTTCCCGCATCTCTTGGCGCCCTGTCATCAAAACTGAGCTTTCAAAAATCAAGCTTTTCCGTGGCGATAACTATATTGATGAACAGGAGGTTGCTGAGCTCTACAACCAGTTCAAGGCAGGCCTCGGCGACCTAATTAAAAAGCAAATAGAAGAAGTAACTGCATTCAAGAAGAAGATTGATAACTTCCAGAAGACCCTTATTGATGGGCGGCGCAAAGAGCTTGGGGATAGCCTGAAGGAAATTGACGCGAATATCACCCGTCTCGATCGGCTATACAAAGAAAAACTTTCGCTCATCGATCAAAAAGGCGCTTTGAAAAATCTTCGTCAGACTATTGCGACATACCAAAAGAAGGTAGAGGATCACGCCTCTCTTTCCGCTTTTATTAAGAAGCACACAGATTACGAGCGCGAGAAAAAAGAAAAAACTAACGAGAGGGATGGGCTTATCTTTCTGCTCGACAGCTTTGTGTCCAACTCATCCGACATAATAGATTCTCTTGAGCAAACTATACTCGATATACATGAGGTGGTTGCTGGAAACCGTCTCAGTTCCTTCGAAGTAGAAGTCTCGAAGAAAAAAGAAGTCGTTAAATTTGAGCTCCGTATTTATGATGATGGTAGCCACAGCAATGAGCGCGAAAAGGTATTCCTATACGATATCGGTCTATTGACGAACACTGAAACGGCAAAACGTCACCCTGGACTATTGGTTCACGACAATATTTTTGATGTTGACTATGACACTCTCATAAAGAGCCTTAACTATATCGGCGATAACGAAAAAACTTTGGCAGGAAAGCAATACATTCTGACGCTAAATAGCGACAAAATATATGATGCAGACATACATTCGCGTCTTCGGTTGAATATGGAGAAGTTGAAGCGCGCTGCCTTTACAAAGACTGCGAAGTTTTTGAAAGCCAGCTATCAAGAGCTCTCCCATTAGGGGATATGCTGTTCGCTAGGGCGTAGTACTTCAGGAGCATCAAGGGCGCAACGCCCTTGAGATCATCGCGCGGTGGATATTTTCCAGCGAGGCCAGGGCATTCTGATGCTCCAGGCTTTCCCGGTCACCGCGTACTGCGACATTGAAGACCTCCCGGTTGCACACGCAGTTCGCTTTCAGATTTTGTGGCCAGTTCAAAGATCGTCATCAGTTTCATTTCAAGTCTCCTACGTCTTCGGCCACCCTTCGCGGCCTTGTGACGCTGTGCCAGCACAGGCGTCGGCCACGCAGCACCCCAACTGGGCCGTAACGTGAGAGAAGGAGTCATTCATGACTTGCTGCTGGAGGAGACGAGCAGTGCTACAGCTCAAACCAAAGGGCGGGAGGTGTGCCGATAGGAAGAAAGAAAAATGAACGCTCTGGTAACGAGATCAGAACCAGGAAAAATATGGGCGAATCTGACGGCTGCTCCGGCAGACCGGGCTCTATGCGCTTAATGCGCACCGGGCCAATGGAAAGCCTTGTCCCGGCCATCCGGTGACGATCCCTTTCGCAAGAACGAAAAGAGGCTCAAGGGGCGCTGCCCCTGGCGCAACGCAAGGGTAAAGCTTCGCCCCGATGAAGGGTGTCCCCGGCCTTCCGCACCCATAAAAAGCATGGGTTTGTGCAGGCCGGGTGATCCCCCTCCCTTCATCGAGCCCTTGCGTTACCTCCCCGGTCTCGCGGACGGGCAGGGGTGCATGTGCGACCTCACGCACAGCACCCGAAGCCCTGAAAGGAGCCAAGACCATGACCACCGAACCCAGAATTTACGTTGCTGATCTGGCCGCCTATAACAGCGGATACCTTCACGGCGTATGGATCGACGCTACATTGGACGCGTCAGATATTCAGGATCAGGTAAACGCGATGCTGGAGCAATCGCCGGTCGGGGACGCGGAGGAGTACGCGATTCACGGCATGACGGTAGGCAGCTACGCGACCATTACCGACCTGATCAAATTCCAGAAGCTGTACGTTCTGCCGCGTGACGATGAGGTTGACGGATACAACGGCGATACCCCACCGGAGCCACGCAAGTACACCGAATTTGAAGAATGACCAGTTGAGGGAAAATTAATCATGGATATCGAGGCTATGACAGCTGCCGTCGCGAAATGGGCCAGCACCCAGCCGCTTATTCGGAAGGCGTATCTCTTCGGCAGCCGGGTTCGCGGCACGCATCAGCCAAACAGCGATCTTGATGTTGCTGTTGAACTGTTCACCTTGCCGGGTGATGAGAGTTTATTGGCTACCTGGATCAGTGAAGCTCAGCAACTCAAAAAATCTATTGCCGGAGTTGTCCCTGTAATCATCGATCTTAATTGGTACGGAGGCGCAGATGAAACGCCATGCGTTCACGCGGGGCTTCAAGATGGAAATATCGTGGCTTTTGATGCTGATAATACCGCTTCGAGCCCCCGGACAAACTGATCACGGAAACTCGCCATGAAAGACAACGAGCAAGACGTATTCGCCCAGGCCGCCGCGCAGATGCACAAGACGTTTCCGCCGCGTGTACAAACCGTCACTCAGGATAAAGCAGAGCTGGAGCGGCTTTACCCCAAGGGCGGTGACGGGAATTCAGTTGAGGGTAATCGACCCATGATTGAACCCCGCTATAGCTTGGATTTCACCCTTGACCAATTGGATGAACTGCAAACCGCGCTCGAAACGGTTTCTGCCAGTGAGGCTGATCCGGAAGCCGAAATATTCGTGCTGTTGGACCAAGTGCGTAAGGCGCGAGTCGACGCGATCAAATTCAAACAACGCAACCAGGAGCGCGCTGCTGACGTGCTTTCCAGGCTTGCCGATGTGCAAATCAAAAACCTGACCTCCGAGCCGAAGTGATCGAGGAAAAGCCGCTGTAATTTCAGCCCGCCCAAGTGCGGGCTTTGGCAGTACCAGGACGTGGTTTGCGTCCACAACACTGAGAGGGTTGCCATGGATATTCGGTGCATTAATGAGGCGGCGGAAGATATTGCCGTAACCATCCGCAAGCTACGTCAGCACGGTTTCAGAATCGTGCGTGACGAACCAGGTTCTGTGAGTGAGCAGCAGCTAAACGACGACGCGGCATCTGTCGGGTGCTCGATGCTTGGGTTGGAGAACACCAGCGACAACAGAGGCAAGCTACCGGTGAACGTGATCGCTAGAGCTATAACGCGCAACCTCACACAACCACAGAACTGATCACGGAAAACGCACAATGAACAACAGTGAAAAGTGGGTGATTCAAATCAAAATGACCATTATCTGCTATACCTGAAAGTGAAACAGCTACTATCCATTTCAATACAGGAAGTATTTTATGAGAGCGATTCTTGGTTTTGCATTCTTAATTAGCGTCGGAGCACATGCTTCACAAACTATTGGACCAACCATTGCTCTTTCATTGCAAAATCCGCAGCTTGCCATCTCCGTCTCTAAGGCGAGCATGCAGCTGTCTACAATGATTACAGAAGCTCATTGTATGAATAAGGCAAGTGATAAATCAGAGCCTGGACTATGTGAGGTTATGTCTATACTAAAAAATACCATCGACTCAAGTGAGATAGAGAAGGTATTGCCGAAAATATATGATGGGGCCGCTGCCTATGAGGTAGAAGGCACTAGTGATCTGGATTTTAAGAGTTATATCAAATCTGTACAGGATGAAAATTCTGAATTATCTGAAAGTGAGATAGTTGAGCAAACAGGTTATGTATTTTCAGTAATAGCTGATTCAGCCACATTCCAACCCGATTGAAATTGAGGCCAGTGAATCGCGCCACTGCGGGCATGGTGGATCGGCGGCTACCGCGACAGCGGCGGCGCATAGGAAAAAGCCTACCGCGCCAATGGGCTTGGTAGCTGCTGCCAGCCAGGGCGACAAGACTCACTAAGACACTACCGCTGGATAGAAAAAAAATGGCAATCATACTTGTAGAGCGGGTAGTCAACACAGCTGGGATTGCTTGGGTGAGAACGCATGCGACGGATACTGAGTTGTTCGCGCTGTGCTCCCGTGAGCTTCACCCAGAAATCAAAGGCATTGAAGAAGGATTGGGGCAGGTTACTTGTCCTGATTGTGTTGAGATTGTTAGGCGCTGCCATGAAGTAGACCAATCCGACCTAGCTCCTGAATATGAAAATGAACTGCTCGCAAAAAAATGGGACAGGTAACAGGAAAAGCCACACCACTGCCCCGTCCTTCGGGCTTCGGCAGAAATGCAGTACCAGGGCGTGGTTTTGCGTCCAGTCTGATCGGGAATCAAGATGCCAAAAGTATTTGATGCAACTGAGGTCATGCTTTGTTGGACGCCGGGAACCGCCAGCGTTGCACTTGTGCCATGGCCGGATAAACAGCGATTGGGTACTCCGTACCAGCGTTCCTCGTTCGCGTGTTATGGCGAGTTTCGGAAAATGACTTTCGAACAGCGCAAGGCTCAAGTCTTTATTGAAGCTATGACGTTGATAATTCGTGATGAGTGCGATCCTGCGGCAGTCCACCGCGCTCTTTGCGGGTTGAAGGAGTATCGGGCCGGTTGCCCGGTCGATATGCCCGATATGGGCGTCAACAGGTAAACCACGACTGTAGTGCCAGCACATGCGGGCCACAACTTTGCGCTGCGCACCACTCAGGGCAGTCGTTGACGTTCGATGGTCATTATCTGCAACAGCATGTGGAGGGCAACTAGATTGCCGCCGACCTGATCGCGCCACGCTTGATGGGTGCTTTTGTAAAGCTCATCGATTTCCTTTATCACCTCGCGATAGCGGACGACCTCAAGGATCAGGCGGTGTATGTCGGGGTCGGCGTGCTGCTTCCAGAGGGTACGCAGTTCCGTTTTCGTGACCGTCTCGAAGGACGGTAATTCGCGGGTCATGATTGCAACCTGTTAGCTGTACATATGAACAGTATGTTGGGAGGCACTCGCTGTGGCTACTGCCGGTAATCGATAAGCGATGCTCATGACCAGGCAGGCACCTTCATCGCAGGATGGCCGATGGAAATGCAGCCGCCAAAAACGGCGACAGGGCTGCGCCGAAGGTGTTATCTATCGACCGAGTAATCAGCTCAGGGGATACCACCGACCATGACTGCGCTCGACCAAAAGCTACGTCTTCCATTCGTCTTCGACGACGGCGGTAGAGCCAAGGCGGGCTTTTAACTTATGGGCGATGTTGAACGTCCATGAGTCGTCCAAAGCCTCTAGCACCGTGGGCTCAACGGTCAAATAGAGGTGCATTTGTTCACAGATTTATGTTCATGAGGAGCCCTCAACTATCTATAGAAGGCTTTTTCCTGGAATTAGTACCGCGCCTGCCTGGCGCAGACTGAGAAGTTACTGGGACTGAGGGCACGCCTCAATCAGAAAATAGCTCGAACATCAGCTGGCGAAGCCAACGATTGGCTGGGTCCTTGTTATAGCGTGCATGCCAGAACAAATTTATTTCGATGTTAGGCAGTACCACCGGCGTCGGTAGAACCGCGAGCCCAAAGGGTTGTTTGCAACTGCTGGCGAATCGTTCAGGCACTGTTGCCATCAAGTCGGTGCGTTGAAGGATGTGGCCGACTGCGACGAAATGGGGAACCTCGAGGCGTATGTTGCGCTCGATGCCGGCCCGCGCCAGAAACGTATCTACTTCGCCGTGACCCGTGTTCGCCGCTACAACGCGAACGTGGTCATAGCTGCAAAAACGCTCAAGCGTTAACGGCTCCCTGGTAGCCGGGTGGTCCTTACGGCATATGCAGACGTAGCGATGGTGAAACAGGCGCTGCTGAAAAAATCCAGCTTGCAGGTGCGGCAGTAATCCAACGGCGAGATCAATCGCACCGTTCTGCAACCCTTCAGCCAAGGTATTGGAGGTGTTGCGTAGTGTACTGATCGAGCAACCCGGAGCGCGTTCAGCCAGAGCGTCCATCAGCCGCGGCATGAAGTAGATTTCACCAATGTCGGTCATCGCCATCGTAAACCTGCGATTGCAGTTGAGCGGGTCAAACGTGTCCTGTCGGCTCAGTGCATCACGTAAGGTCTGAATGGCCAGTGCAACCGGCTCAGCCAACTGCCGGGCATAGGGCGTGGGCTCCATTCCTTGATAAGTGCGAACGAAAAGCTCGTCGTTCAAAGCGACACGCAATCGCTTTAACGCGTTGCTGACAGCGGGCTGGGTCAACTCAAGGCTATCCGCCGCCGTTGATACCCTGCGGTCAATGAGCAGTTGGTTAAACACCAGAAGTAGATTGAGATCCAGCTCACGTAATTCCATAACGCCTCGTGCAGATTGCGCGCTCATAAGGGCTATGAATCTTTGCCCATCGTTGGGTCTGCACCGCTCTGAAATCGCCGCTGCAAGATCCAACCTGGCCAAGCAATTCTCCATGGGTGCGCAATGCCAGCCAGGAAGAAATGCTCTCCGCCTTCAATCATTGGGGAGACGCTGCACGGGTGCTGCTCGAATGCATTCCGGCACCCACCCTTTGGGCTCTGCATGAACTCGATGAGTTGCCAGGCTACGTGCACGGTCGCGTAGGGCTGATCGGCGATGCTGCGCATGCCATGTTGCCGCACCAGGGCGCTGGCGCAGGTCAGGGGTTGGAAGACGCTTGGCTTCTGGCGCGATTGCTGGCCGATCTGCAGGTTCTGGATAGCCAGCCACAAGCGGTGCTCGCGGCTTACGACGCAATCCGTCGTCCCCGTGCCTGCCGTGTGCAGCGCACATCCTGGGAAGCCGGGGAGCTTTATGAACTGCGTGATCCAGCTGTGGCCGATGACGAACAGTTGCTGAGCAAAACCCTCGCCGAGCGTTTCGACTGGCTGTGGAATCACGATATGCAGTCCGACCTTCAAGAGGCTCGCGCCCAGTTGGGTTGGCGAGCGCTCGCCTGACGAATTGAACCGACATGTACGGAGGGAGCCTTCCGCAGCTCTCTTCGTTTGTGAGTACCATAAAGATCTGGTGAATCAAGAACGCGAACTGCCGGCGCGCTGGAGCCCCCAGAACGTCGGCAGACTTTGAGCCAGCAGTGACTTACGCTTTGCTGGATGCTTTTGTCGCCAAGGCGCCGTCACCCAGCAACGCGACGACCAGTGTTGTCGCCGCCAGGTAGACAGGATATTCCCAGCCACCATTAGCGTTGGTGAAGCTCCAGCCATTGCCGAAGTGGACAGTCGCGGCAATGAACAGTTGAACCACCGCCAGAGCGGCCACCCAGCGCGAGTAGACACCCAGTACCAGCATCAAACCGCCGACGACTTCAAAGGCCATGACTGGGTAAGCCAGAAAGCCCGGAAAGCCGATGGATTCAAAAAAGCCTGCAGTGCCTGCCGGGGTGAACACAAGCACTTTGGTCAATCCGTGAGCGATAAACATGATGCCGAGGGCGAGGCGCATAACCAGTGCGGCATACGGAGCGGTGCGTGAGTCGATCATGGTGCGGTTCCTTTGTTTACATGGAGAGTGACAGCGTGTGGGTCATCGTCCTTGAGCAGCACGATGTCGGTCGAAGGCAAAGGCAAACCCACTGCTGCCGAGAAATTACTGCGGCCCATGACGTTCAGGCACAGGATGGCCGAGGTCTCGGAGAGGCCGTAGCCTTCGAGGATTTCCTGGCCGGTGATGGTCTTCCACTGCGTCGAGGTAGCCGGCAGCACCGCGGCGCCACCGCCAATGGCCAGGCGCAGGCGCGAGAAATCCACCTCGCCGATGCGCGGATGGCGCACCAGCGCGCCGTACAGGGTATTGACCCCCGTCAGCAGCGTCGGCCGGGCCTTGATCAGCGTGTCGACCAGATCATCACTGTTGCGCGCATCGGCGATCAGCCAATTCTCGGCCCCGGCCGAAAAGCAGATTGATCGTCAGCGCGAACACGTGGAACAGCGGCAGCGCCGTGACCACGACGTTGTCACCGACCGTGTCGAACATGTCAGGGAGAAACGCGCGCGCCTGCAGGATGTTGGCGATCAGGTTGCGGTGCGACAGGGCGGCACCTTTTGAGGGGCCGGTGGTGCCGCCGGTGTATTGCAGGAAGAGCAAGTCATCGCCCGTCAGCTCGACCGGTGTAAACGCCAGCGTGCCGCCCTCGCGCAAGGCATCGACGAAGCGAGTCAACGGCAGGTCAGGCAATGCCTGGATGTCGATCTCGTGCACGGCCGCCGGCTCGCCCAGGGTGTCGCCGGGCTGAACCGCGATGACTGTTCTGATCGATGTGCGTCCAGTATCGCTGCCAGTGTCGGCAGGGCACTGGCGACGATGAGGAGGGTCTCGACCCCGGCGTCGTTGCCCCGAATCAGGGGACCTTACCTGCCCTACAACTCGAATTGCCCGAAGACTTGCTGCAGATGTTTGTTGTTTTTCAAGCGGGACTCGAGATGCTCGCTGTTTCGCTCGACCACTCCAGAGACCATGAGATTGAATAGACAGGCTAACGGAGAAAGTGAATCCCAGAACTGACCTACATCCATTTTGACCTGCAGTAGATCGACAGTGTAGTCACGTGCCCAAGTGCAGTGGTAGTCAGTGATTAAAGCCATTGGAATACCTAGTTCCTTGGCCTGTTCGCAATATTTTCGGGTAGTCGACGAGTAAGCTCGCGTATCAGCGAACAAAACGTAAGGACGGTCGAAACCTGAATTCAGAGATTCAGCAAAAGTCCCAGAGAGTCCATCGACAAAAAAAACCTTGGGTCGGATAAACTCCAGGTGACTTGAGAGTACGGTGGCAATGCCACGCGTTAATTGCAAACCGACAATGAAAACGACTTCGGCTTCGGCCAGATGTTCAACGATGGTGGCGAACACAGGGGTACGGGCCAATGCATAGACGTGCTTGATGGCTTCAAGCTCACTGGCTAAAGAGCGATCCAGTCCGTCGCCATGATCGTTGTGATGGCGGAATGCACCGAGTCGGTCGGTCATCAGCCAGGTCGACCCTCCGCGTAGGCTGGCTTTAACATCTTCGAAGTTGCGATATCCAAGTGAGCGCAGAAAGCGTCCAACTGTCACACCCGTGGTCCCGGCCTGCTGAGCTATGCTGTCCGCCGTGGCGAAGGGTAGATGCTCCGGATTGGCCAGCAGATAATTAGCTATGCGTTTTCCAGTTGGTGTCAGTGTGGTGAAGCGTTCTTCCAATTGGGCCAATAGCCCGGTTGTATGTTTGCTCAAAATAAGTCGTCCTGCACTGTTTGAATGCCAATCCAATCGATGATGTTATCAAGCTAACATCATCGATTTAGAGCTACAACACGATGAAAGCGTGTGTTCAAGATTTTGAGTACACGCCTCCAGTCGCCGAGCTCAAGGTTCAGAATTGGCCAAGCCAGATGATGACCTTGTTCTGCAGTACGATGCGCTGGTCACTAAAGGAGTGATCAGCGCGTTGAGTGGCTCAGGAAAACGATGGCTGCCAACCCGATTCGCGCAGGGCGGACAGCAGTCGATCATGGGGTAATGCGATGGCGCAGCTGCCATTGCCTTCGACGTCGGTTGCGGCCAGCATCGCGTTGATGATTGCCTCTTCCACCGCATCAGCTGCCGCCGTGAACAGGTTGGAGATATGGTCATTGTTAACCATATCTACTGTCGTGGTGGGTTTACCGATATGGCCATAACGCACCACTGGCAAAGTACTGTTACCTACGGAGAACGCAATGAAAATATCTCCGCTCGAATCCTCGGTTCCACCGCCTACTCGAGCCAGGCCAATGCTTGCGCGTTGAGCGAGGCGGGTACATTGATGCGGCAATAATGGTGCGTCAGTAGCGATGGTGACGACAATTGATCCCATACCGGCGTCGCCTGCATTGGCGCCTTGGTCGAACGGCGAATGCAGGTCTTCAAGATGCTTGTTCACCGGATAACCGGCGATACGCAGTGACGGTCTTTTGCCATAGTTAGCCTGTACCAACGCGCCGACAGTCCAGCCACCCTGTTCAACGTCAAGCACTCTGGATGCACTGCCTATACCACCCTTGAATTCGTGACAAATCATCCCTGTGCCACCACCTATCGATCCTTCCTGTACTGGCCCGGAACTTGCCGCTGACTGGGCAAGTTTCAAATGTTCTGCGGTCACATGCTGACCCCAGATGTCATTGAGCAAGCCGTCGAAAGTTTCCAACACGACGGGCATGCACCAGTATCTGTCCTGTGCGGCGTATCCTCGCTCGGCTGCTACTAGTGCATCGCGTACCACGCCAACACTGTGGGTATTTGTATAAGCAATAGGCGTGGTCAATAATCCAGCTTCGCGCACCCATTCCAGTCCAGTTGCGTCACCGTTACCATTAAGTACATGACACCCGGCGAAGCATGGCTCAAACCGTGCGTTCCCGGACCTCGGTTCAATGACGGTGACACCGGTACGAACGTCTTTCCCTGCGACTTCCGCAGTGAGCGTGTGGTGACCGACACGGACACCGATGACGTCGGTTATCGCGTTCAGTTGACCGGGTTTCAGATTTCCAATACGGATGCCTAGATCTCTTGCGCGCATGATATTCCTCGGGTTAGATAATGGACTTAATAATTGGGTCAGCGGCGTTCTCATGCCCGCATGTCTGTAAATGGCAACGTACCTGGCGATCATCACTGGCCGCTAAAATTTGCGGGTGCTCACATCCCTCGGTGCGGTCCGGGCAGCGGTCGTAAAAGAAACAACCCTGGGGCAATCGACGATTGCCGGGCAGGTCGGTTGCTTCCGCACTGGTGCCTGCATCCATGGCTCCTCCCAATCGGGGGATGGCATCCAGTAACAATCTTGTGTAGGGGTGTCGTGGATGTGCGAGAACTTGGGATGTGTCGCCCAATTCGACGATTTGGCCCAGATACATCACCGCTACCCGATCGCTCATATGACGAACGACTGAAACGTTGTGCGAGATCAGCACGTAGGTCAGTTGCCGGTTACGTTGCAGCTCGCCGAGAAGATTGAGGATTTGCGCCTGTACGGAGATATCGAGTGCGGATGTCGGCTCATCCAGTACGATAACGTCGGGATCACTGACCAAAGCTCGCGCAATCGCGATTCGTTGGCGCTGGCCACCGGAAAACTGGTGTGGGTAACGGTCGAGGTATTCGGGGCGAATACCGACTTGCAACGCAACAGCTCGGGCCTTACGAAGCATTTCTTCGCGCGGCGCGGGGCGCTGTACATACAGAGGCTCGGTGATAATTCGCCATACCGGCAAACGCGGATCGAGCGACGCTTGAGGGTCCTGGAAAACAATCTGGACGTTACTACGCTGGTCTTCCCGGGTTCGCCATTGCAACTTGCCTTGAGTTGGGTGTTGCAGGCCCATCAGTAATTGCGCCAAGGTACTTTTCCCGCACCCGGATTCACCAACGATGCCGAGCGTTTCGCCTGCGCGTAATTCGAGGTCGAGACCGTTGAGCGCATGTACGGTGGCTGTGGGTCGTCCCAGCCAATTATGGTCAACAGGGAAATGAACTCGCACATCGTTGAGTTTCAGTACGATCTCGTCAGCGGTTGCGGGCTGGTTCATGCCATGATCTCCAGAGTGTCTACCCAGCAAGCAGTACTGCGCTTTTCACCCGCGACCTGTACCTGTAGAGATGGACGTTCTGCGCATACAGTGCTGGCATACCCGCAGCGTTCCCGGAAGCTACAGCCCACTATCGGGTTCGAAAGGTTGGGAACCTGGCCAGGAATTGTGTGCAGAGGTGTTTTCGGCTGGGCCTGGTCAGGCAAGGCACGCAATAGCGCGGCGGTGTAAGGATGTCGTGGAGCCGCCATGAGCTCGGCGGTAGGCCCTTGTTCGACTACGGCGCCGGCGTACATCACATATACCCTGTCGCAGAATTGCGATACCACCGCCATATCATGGGTGATCAGCAAGATTGCCGTACCGCGCTGACGAGCTTTTTCTCGCAATAGCAGTAGTACTTGGCGCTGTACGGTCACGTCGAGTGCGGTGGTGGGTTCGTCCGCAATCAATAGTTTGGGGTCGCAGGAGAATGCCAGCGCAATCATGATGCGCTGGCGCATGCCACCCGATAGCTCGAAGGGATAACGCTGCATTACTTGCTCGGCATCGGCAATGTGCATATCGCGCAATAGGGCCAGTGCCTTGGCTTTGGCTGTCGTGGTGTCAGTCGATTGATGGTGACGGATCACGTCGAGCATCTGCTTGCCAATGCGCCGCGTTGGATTCAGAGCGGTCATTGGCTCTTGAAAAATCATGGCCACATCGCGACCGCGAATTTTCAGCAGCTCCTGTTCGTTGGCGACTAGCATGTCCCTGCCAAGCATCGTCAAACTGCCGGATCGGACTCGATAGCTGCCAGGAACCAATAAGCGCATGCTGAGCATGGCAGTAACCGACTTACCTGAGCCGGATTCACCAACCACACCGACGATCTCGCCGGGATTTACATGAAGGCTGACGCCGTTAAGGGCCTTAACATTGCCTTTATAGGCCGGGAATTCGATACTCAGATCGTCGATGCTTAATACAGTTTGGTCGCTCATGATCATTTACCCTGTTGCCGAGGATCGAGCAGATCGCGAATGCCGTCACCGAGCAGGTTAAAACCGGCGGCAGTAATCAGAATCGCCACACCGGGAAAGGTCGAATACCACCACTGATCGAGAATGTACTTGCGACCATTGGCAACCATCGCGCCCCATTCGGCATCTGGTTGTTGAGCCCCCAGTCCGATAAAACCGAGGGCCGAGGCCATCAAAATGGCGCTGCCGATATCCAGAGTGATTTGCACGGTCAACGGCCCCATGGCGTTGCGCAGCACATGCCAGCTGATGATATGCATGTGCCCAGCGCCGAAAGTGCGAGCGGCTTTGACATAAGCCATTTCTCGAATGGACAGCGCCTGGCCACGTGCCAGTCGCACGTAAAACGGGATACGTACGAGGGTTATTGCAAGCATTGCATTGAACAGGCTCGCGCCGAGTGCAGCGGTCATTGCCATGATCAATACCAGCGAAGGTACCGAAAGCAAAATATCCATCAGGCGCATGATCATGCTGTCGAACTTGCCGCCGACAAGTCCGGACATGCAGCCAAGCAGGGCACCAGAGATTCCGGCAACAAAGGCCACGAAAAGACCGACTCCAACGGATTGTCGGCTGCCATAAAGCACGCGGCTGAGCAGGTCACGTCCGATCTCATCGGTGCCAAACCAATGCTTCAGGGAAGGCGCTTGCAGGCGTTCAGCCAAACTCATGGCATTCGGATTGAATGGCGCCAGCCATGGCGCAAACAGCACGCAGAACAGTACCAATAATGCGATGCTCAGGCCGATCATAGCCAACGGGTTTTGCCGCAGCCGATGCAAGGTGTACTTCAGACGTTCGTTGTGGCGTTGCCGGCCGGATTGTAGGTAGATAAGAAACGTGGGGATTACGGACATCTCAGCTTACCTCGCGGATACGTGGGTCGATCAAGCCGTACAGCACGTCGACGAGTAGATTGACTAGCACATAGACCAGTGACACTAAAATCGCGAAGCCCATGACTGCGGGAAAGTCCAAGGCCTGAATCGCATCGACCACGTAGGCACCCATTCCCGGCCATGCAAATACTGTTTCAGTCAGTACGGCACCATATAAAAGGTCGCCTAAAGTTAGGCCGATGACCGTTACTGTTGGGATCATGGCATTAGGCAAGGCGTGGCGAAGAATGACTGTTCGCCGTGATAACCCATAAGCACGCGCGGTGCGGATATAGTCTTCGTCGAGTTGTTCGAGCATTGCCGAACGGATCTGCCGCGCAATAACGCCAAGGTTTACCAATGCCAGCGTTATTGCGGGCAATAGAAGATGCAGCCAGGTATTGGCAAACAGCGCCCAGTCACCTGCGAGCAAGGAATCAATAAGGTAGAAGCCGCTTATGGTCGGCGGTGGCGTGAATTCGGGGTCAATTCGGCTACCACTGGGCAACCAGCCGAGATGCCCGTAGAAGAGCATGATTAGACCGAGAGCAAGCCAAAAGGTCGGCGTCGAAATCCCAATGATGGAGATTGCCCGCGCCACTTGATCGATCCAGCGATTACGATAAACAGCGGACAATACTCCTAAAGGAATGCCGATCAGGATCGACAACAGCAGTGCGGTCAGGGCCAGTTCCAGAGTCGCTGGGAAATAAACTTGCAAATCCTCTAACACCGGTCGACCGGTACGGATTGAGGTGCCGAGATCCCCGCTGAATAGCTCAAGCATATAGCGGCCGTACTGTTCGTAGATGGGTAAATCCAGACCGAGTTGATGTCGGATGCTTTCTATGACGGCTTCGCTGGCCCGATCGCCGGCAATCAGTCTTGCCGGATCTCCCGGTATCAAATGTGAGATGCAAAAAGTTATCAACGAGACGCCGATTAACACCAACAGCAAACCTGTCAGGCGTTTGCGCAGCAACGTAAGAAAGCCCATGTGGACCTCATAAAAATATAGTCGTAGGTGGGGAGCGCAGCGCTCCCGGAAACGCAGAGTTACTTACTGATGCTGCCGATGTTGAACACCTGCTCAAGCATTGGGTTGAACACGAACCCCTTGACTGAGTCGCGCATCGCCATTGAATAATTCTTCTGGTACAAATAGGCGTAGGCTGCCTCGTCGATAACGATTTTTTGTGCTTGCTGATACAGGCGCGTGCGTTCCTCCACATCGCTGAGCGATGCAGACTTGCGGATCAGTTCATCGACTTTTGCGTTGTGATAGAAGGAGCGGTTGCCGGCCAAGCCATTTTTACTGGAGTCGAACCAGTAATTCATATACATGAAAGGATCGGAGAAATCCGGGGTCCAATAGCCGATGGAAATGTCGAAGTCGCCTTTGTCGAGCCGCTCACGCATGGGTGCATTGGCCAGTTTTTCCAAGCGTAAGTTGATGCCCAATTCGGCCAGATTGGCTTGTATTGTCAGGCCAATCGTCTCCCAGGTTGGATCCTTGTCGGAGTACATGAAGGTCAGCGTTTTGACGGATTGCCCGCTCTTGGCCAATGCGGCTTTAGCCGAGATTAAATCCTGGGTTACCGCGATGATGCTTGGATCGTTGCCCCACATACCCGTCGGTATAGGTTGGGTCAGACGCTGGGACTTGTTTTTAAGAATGCCACTGACGATGCCCTCATAATCGATCGCACTGACGATTGCACGGCGCACATCCGGGTTGCTTAACGGTGCTATTCCGTTGTTCAGGTACAGATAGGACACTTGTTGAGACAGTGCGCGAAAAACCGTTACTCCGGGCTTGCCTTGCATTCCATCGAGCTGGTCTTCCGGCATGTTCTCAACAATGTCGAGGTCGTCATGTTCAAGTTGTAGGCGACGTACCGAGCTTTCGCCGATGATTCTGATCACCACCTTGTTCAATACGGGCTTTGGCCCTGCGAAATGGCTGTTCGGCAGCATGGTCAAACTTTGTCCTTTTTTCCATTCAGCCAGGCGAAACGGACCGGATCCAGCGGTGTGGTTTGAGAGATAAGCATCAGCATCTCCCTTGCTTGATATGTTGGGATTGACGATGCCCGCACCGTTGGTAGCCAACGTAAAGACGAATGGTGCGTAGGGTTTGCTCAAAGTGAAACGTACGGTCATCGGGTCAACCACATTGACCTGCATATCGTCGGGAAAAGCTCCCGAAGGACCGCGTTTGAGTCTCATCAGGCGGTCGAACGAGAACTTCACCGCGTCAGCGTCGACTGCAGCACCGTCGTCGAACTTATTGCCGGGTTTTAGCTTGAACTCCCAAATCAATCCATCTGCGCTTGTGGTCCAGCTTTGTGCGAGGTCACCCTCAATGCTGGTCAGGCCCTTGCCGTCTTTCTCTTGATAACGCATCAGCTTTTGATAGGCTGGATAGGTAATCGTCCAATCATTAGTATCAAATGTGACAGCTGGGTCAATAGTCAATGGATCCACGGTTTTGCCGATGACCAAAGTATCAGTCGCATTGCTGGCGAAGACAGTCGGTTGAAGTAGCAAGCCAAAACACAGAAAGGCCAGGTGAATGCGAAATTTGGGAGTAGAGCAGGAGCTGCCAAGATGCATACGAGTCATCGCAAGTTTCCTCGTTATTCCGAATGAAAATCAGATAACGGCAGTGGTGCAAACGCACACTGAGGGACACAAGTCATCGTCAGAAAAAACGCTTCTGATGCTTGTCTTTTTTTATTTTTGAAGCCCTGAAGGCTGGGTGGGCCTCAGGTCGAACGCAAAACTGGTTATCCGTAGGTGTTCATTGGCAGTGCTCCTGAAGATTATCGAATTACCATTATTGTTACATTTCGATCTTCGATGTAATCAATCTAACATCAATAAAAAACATCTACAAGCGCCGCTCGTGAGGATTTTTGATGCTTCGTAAGCCGCGAATTGCTGCGGTAAGAGCTTCAAACCAACGGCTCAAACCAACGGCTCAATCCGACAGCGGCGGCACGAAACGGTGTTCCGTGCGACTAGGGCAGGGGAGGTGGGGAGAGTCAGTCACTTAGGGGCAACGAACACTTTTCTCTGTTTGGGATCGCCGACTAATAGGTGTTCGCGTACGACGGAAGATTTGATATTTCAACTGGACGAAATGGGTCTTATCGTGCCCACTTTGCGAGCAATGAGCGACAAGTAGATGCGGAAACTCGATGCTGACGGACTTTCGTTCTGAATGTTTTGTTCCAGCTTCACCGGCAAGAAAGCGGGCAAGTCCGTGAGCTGTTGATCGCGGTAAAGCGGCAACCATTTTCGCACGACGTTGGCGTTGATGCCGTGACTCATCGAGACACTGGCAACAAAGGCGCCCGGTTGCAGRCATTCCTGGACGACTTGGGCTTTGAAGGGCTTTGGATAAAGGATAGTCACGCAGGGCATCTCGCCAAGATCGTCACTGAATGAACAGACAGCTCCAAAACTCTTACAAAATCTGCTCGCTCACTGAGCGCGTGGATTCCTTGCCCCTTTGGGCTCATTACGCCAAGAATCACACCGGTTTCGCGATGGGGTACGACTTCCGGTGCTTGCCGTTAGAAAGCTTGGTCGGTCTATCGTTGTGGCCTGTCAGATACAGTGGTGGTTTTCAATGCCTCGGATTTACTACGAGGGGTAAAGCCAGGACAGCCATTCAACAATTTGTTTGGTTTGATCGCTGCACTTCGCAAATCACCCGATTGGACAGCCGTCCAGTTCTTCAAGGGGTCGCTTGCTCTGACTGAGTTTGAAGTAGCCAGCCCAGCCGCGCAGTACGGGGTTAATCCGCTCGATGACGTTCGCCATCTTGTGGCCCCGCGCTCCGCGCAGCAGGTCTCTGAGTCGGTCGCGTAAGCGACCCAGACTCATCGTCGCTACTCTTAACCTCGGTTGTTGATGCCAGCTCATCCCGTAACCTAGATAGTCACAGACCCAAGGCCGTGCCACGCGGCTCTTTTCCCGATTCAGCGTCAGTTTCAGACGCTGCCTCAAGAACCGCTCGACGCTTGCCATCACTCGTTCGCCAGCCCGCTGACTACGCACACAAATGTTCGCRTCATCGGCATAACGCACGAAACGATGGCCGCGCCGTGTCAGCTCTTGGTCGAGTTCGTTGAGCAGGATGTTCGACAGCAACGGCGAGAGCGGGCCGCCTTGCGGCGTCCCTTCCTGCCGTCGGCTGGCGATCCCGCCCGACATCACGCCTGCCTCGAGATAACGGCGAATGAGCCTGAGCACCCGTTTGTCTTCAACTTGACGCTGCACATAGGCCATCAATACATCGTGGTTGACCCGATCGAAGAACTTCTCCAGATCGAGTTCCACGCACCAGCGGTGACCCGCCGCCACATGGGCACGGGCTGTTTCGATGGCTTGGTGGGCGCTTCTGCCCGGACGAAAACCGTAGCTGTAATCCGAGAACAGCGGATCAAAGATCGGCGTGAGCTGTTGCAGCAGCGCCTGTTGGATCAGGCGATCCACGACGCTGGGAATGCCCAGCTGTCTTGTCCCGCCTTTGGGCTTGGGGATTTCGACGGCACGTACACCTTGCGGGTGATACTCGCCGGCCAGCAACCGAGCCTTGAGGGTCGGCCAATACTGTTTCACGTAGCCCGCCAATTCGTCGACCGTCCGGCCATCGGCACCCGGCGCACCCTTGTGCTGACCACGCGCTGATACGCACGCTTGAGGTTGGCCGGTGCAAGCACCCGCGCCATCAGCGTGTCCGGCTCCGCGTTCGTCCACGTCACAGACACCGCCGATACCTGTGCGCTGTCAGCCGTCGTCCTCGGATTCTGTCCGGGACTCGGGTAACAGTCTTCTCTGGGAGAAATTTCTGCATTTCGGTATTCAACGAGACTCTGGCGCCTACTGGCGGCATAACCTGTTCGGCCCTTGGTGGCGTGGTTACTCGCCACTTACTACGGCCTCGGCTGACTTCTGCAGGCTCATCCCGTCGCCTCTCGACGCTCGGTAGCACAATGGCAAACCTGCAGATCTCCCAGGGTAATTCGCGCGACCTTCCTGCTTATGCCTGTCGGATCTGCGTTGCCAAATCGGGTCCGGAAAGGCAGATGTTTTACCTGTCGATGCCATGGCATCCACTGTGACGATAGCCGGTTTCAGGCTGAGTTCAATCCGTTAGTCTCGGTTCACTCGACAGGCGGGATTCGAACGATAAGGATCCCTGTCATGCTGATTGCAGTAGCTTCCTTAGCCCATCGAAACGCTTGCACTCGGCTTTGAGCCACGATGTAAAAGCCATAACGCGTGGGTCTTTCGGCTGACGGGACAACAGCACATAACGGGCGGGCGCCTTCACATAGGTCCCGAATACATTGACGAGACGCTTGCTTTTGAGCTCATCGTAAATCAGGGCGGTACGGCCCATTGCTACCCCCTGATGATTTAATGCCGCTGTGATGGCAAGACTGGAAAGATTGAATTGCAGCCCGTCCATTTGCTCAATCCACTCGGGGCGGGCCGCTTCTAACCACGTGCGCCATTCGACAAATTCGGGGGCTCCCATCCACGGTGCCGCGTCGTGTAGCAGTGTGACGCTATTCAGGTTTTCGCCGTTTGCGAAGGATGGATGCTGTGCAAGGTACTCGGGGCTCGCCACGGCAATAAGATACTCATCAAGGATGATGTCAGCTTGTATTTGGCTGTAATGGGTCGGGTCGTAACGGATGGCCACATCGATATCGTCGATGTTCATCGCATGTTGGTTCAGTATCTGAAATTCGGCTTTCAGGCGCACCGAGACGTCTGGTTGCTGGAAATGAAACTCAGTCAAACGCGGCAACAACCACTGCAACGCTAGTGACGGTAAGCAGCTTACCTGCAATGGTGTATTCGACAGACTGAGTTGCTGAAGCGTCTGGTCGATATCGAGAAATGCTTTCGAGGTGGTATCGAAGAGCACCAGACCTTTGCTAGTCAACTGTATACCCCGTGCCTGACGCACGAACAACGGATAGCCGAGGCGGTCTTCCAGTTGACGAATTTGCTGGCTAACCGCGCTTTGGGTCAGGTTGAGCGCTTGAGCGGCCTTGGTAAAGCTCAGCTGCCGCCCAGCCATTTCGAAGCATTTCAGCGCACCAAGGATGGAAGAATAGAGGTGCATAGATATTAGCCCGGCTAATGAAGTCATTAAAAAATAACGTTGTTTTTGCGACGTCAACGGTTCTAGTATTTTGCTCAACAGCCAGAATCTACAACAAAAAGGCCAACCGCAATGACCTTCGCGCTCAAACCTACTGACTTATTAGAAAAACTACAATTGAGAGAACCACTTCTGTGGCTCAATCCCAATGTAGGGCAGCCCCTGCCCGAAGACGCCCCATCAGCAGATCAGATCACCTCCGCACAAGTACGACTCAAACAATGCGAACCTTTGATGGCGATGCTGTTTCCCGAGCTTGAGAGCACTGGCGGGCAGATCGAGTCCCGACTGATGCCTGCGGACGAGTTGCAAAAGAACCTGGGATGTAGTCAAGGTAAATGGTTCATCAAACGTGACGATGAGTTGCCTGTTGCAGGGTCCATCAAAGCGCGCGGTGGTATCCATGAAATACTGACACACGCCGAATCCATCGCTATCGAGCACGGTTTGCTAGGGGAGCTCGGCGACCGGCGCATTCTTGCCTCGCTGCCCGCTCGAGAATTGTTTTCCAAGCACGTGGTTGCAGTCGGCAGCACTGGCAATCTGGGGCTGAGCATCGGCGTCATCGCCGCAGCCCTCGGGTTTGAAGCAGTGGTTCACATGTCTACCGACGCCAAGCTTTGGAAGAAAGACCGCCTTAGGAATCGCGGCGTACGCGTGGTTGAGCACGAAGGCGATTATGCCCAAGCGGTCGCCTCTGGGCGCTTGGAAGCCTTGAGTACACCGCGCTGCCATTTCGTTGATGATGAACGCTCCAGCCTGCTGTTCCTCGGCTATGCAGCCTGTGCTGGGCATTTGGCCGAGCAATTGGCCGAAGCCGGTCGCACAGTTGATGCCGCCCACCCTTTGTTCGTCTACATCCCTTGCGGTGTGGGGGGGGCTCCTGGGGGCATCACCTATGGCCTGAAAGCGTTGTATGGGCCGAACGTGCATTGTTTCTTTGCAGAACCGGTCGCTTCGCCTTGTATGCTCGTTCAATTGGCAGCCGGAAATGAGCAACCGGTTTCGGTTTACGACATCGGCCTGGACAATCGCACAGAAGCCGATGGGTTAGCAGTCGGGCAAGCCTCTTGCTTCGTAAGCCCTTTGATGGCTGCGCAGCTGGCCGGGGTGTTCACCATCAGCGACGAACAACTTTACGCTCAACTGCTCGAGACGAAGCACGCCCTTGACGTTTCGCTCGAGCCCTCCGCTGCAGCGGGTATCGGTGGTCCAAGTTGGCTGGAACATACATCCGAAGGGCAAAAATATCTGCGTGACAACAACCTCGACATCAGTGACGCGACGCATTTGATCTGGGCGACGGGCGGGTCGTTGGTGCCACCGGAGGAACACGTGAGCTTCCAGGCTCGTGCGAAGGACCTGTCCTGCTGAATATTCACTGATCGCAAGAAGCGCCCGCCCGAAATGGCTTTGGGTCGACTAATCAACCTTATAAAACTATAAAAACAATGACCCTTATCCATGAGCCAGAGAACAGCCGCAGCCTCCAGCGTTGCACACCACCCCCTACCGAAGCAGTCAATGCCAATGCCCTATGCCGCAGGGTTGCATTTCATTCCATTATTAATGGTCTGTTATGTTGTTGCGTACCTGGACCGCATCAATATTGGTATTGCAAAACTGAATATGCTGACTGACTTGCAGTTCAGCGAAGCCGCCTACGGGTTGGGCGCTGGGCTTTTTCTCATCGGTTATATGCTGTTTGAGGTGCCGAGCAACCTCATCATGCGTGGGATCGAGGTACGGGTGTGGATGCGCTCGCATCATGGTGTCATGCGGATTGCTTTCCGCGCTCATGGTCATCGCTCCTTGTCAGTTATACACATTGTGTTTTTTTTGGGTCGAGGCAGGGTTTTATCCTGGCGTCATCCTCTATCTGACGTACCGGTTTCCCAGTCATCATCGGGCAAAGATTACCGCCTTCTTCCTGACGGTCATCCCGCTTGCTGACCTTATAGGTAGTCCGTTATCTATCTGGATCATGGGACATCTCCATCAAGTGGGCGGTTACGCAGGATGGAAGTGGATGTTTGTGCGTGCGGAATTATTTACTGTTCCGTTCGTGAGTCCTTATTTGATCGGCTGGATTCTCGACACACTCCATAGCTCGTCTCCCGCTATCTTGTTCATCCCGGGTAGTCTCTTGGTTAGCACGCTCATCTCATTGAGCTTTGATCCCAAACAGGTCAATCGCTAAGCGCACATCTTTTACAGAGGTAACACCATTGACTTCCAATGACTCGAAAATCCGTTTGGCAGTAGCAGGATTTATCCATGAGACAAATACCTATGCTACAGAATTCGCCGGACTGACGACGCTTGCGGCATTCGAACACTATCGAGGACATGAAATCGCACATGCGTTCTCGGGGGCAAACCATCAAGTGGGAGGCTTCATTGAAGGGGCCAACCGTGCAGGAGTAGAGCTTGCCTACACGTTCCTTGCGGAGGCTACGCCCTCGGGAACAATAGAGACCGCCTATCCCCTGTTTCTATTTCTTCGTTTGGCTTTACGAAATGGTTTTTCAGTCAAGCAAATTGCTCTCTGTTGCAAGCGTTTTGCTCATGATATTGATCTGTTTGCCATATTTGGCTGAGCTGATCATCGGCGTACTATTTCCGTAGCCAGTACGAGGCCGTGAAATACCTGTCGTGACTGGATGTAAAATTCTTGAATGTTTAAAAAAATGGAGGTGCAGCGGGATTTTTATTGCTAAGTGTTTGGGAAGTGTTTGTCAGTAGTCCGTCAGTCGGCGGGTAGCAGTAAAGTACGACTATTGAGGATTTATGTCCGAACAGTAGTTGCCAAAAAAACATGGTCAAAGCCGTCAAATTGTTAACTGCCCTTAAATCAAACTACAACATCTAGGGATTCTCATATGATTTCGCTTCGAAAGCTCTTCGTATTTACACTTTTTCCTCTTTGCGCGAATGTAGCGTTGGCCAAGGAGTACAAAGAACTGCGTTTTGGCGTTGATGCTTCTTACGCACCATTCGAGTCTAAAGCCGCAGATGGCAGTCTTACGGGATTTGATATCGATCTGGGGAATGCGATCTGTGCCAAATTGAAGGTCAAGTGCACATGGGTCGAGAGCGATTTCGACGGCACGATTCCTGGCCTGAAGGCCAACAAGTTTGACGGCATTCTCTCCTCCATGACGGTGACCCCTGCCCGCGAGAAAGTCATCGACTTCTCAAATGAGCTGTTCTCCGGCGCAACCTCTTACGTGTTCAAGAAAAATTCTGGTCTGAGCGAAGAGGTTACTTCCCTTAAGGGTAAGACCGTAGGCTATTTGCAAGGAAGTATCCAGGAAGCCTATGCCAAAGCGGTTCTAGATAAGGCTGGTGTCAAAACTCAGGCCTATCAGAACCAGGATCAGGCTTATTACGACCTGGTTTCCGGTCGCCTCGATGCGGCGATCCAGGACATGCTGCAAGCGCAGCTGGGTTTTTTGAATTCCCCCCAAGGCACTGGTTATGAAGTCAGTAAGCCCGTTGACAGCGAGTTACTGCCAGCCAAAACAGCTATTGGTATCTCTAAAGGTAACAAAGACCTCAAGGCCTTTTTGGATAAGGGCATCCAAGCGTTACACGATGACGGTACCTATGACTTAATCCAGAAAAAACATTTCGGTGATCTGAATCTCTATAGCGGCAAGTAAGGCCCCGGTGCCCGTCCTCGGGGCGGGCGCTTTATTATCGCGATAGGTTCCTGAATTATGTTCGAAATACTGTTGCAGGCCCTTGGGCTCCCCACATACAGCATGAAAGGGTTCGGTCCTCTGTTGCTGGAGGGCGCCTGGATGACCGTCAAGTTGTCAATACTCTCGCTGCTGTTGAGCGTGCTGCTTGGTCTTATCGGGGCCAGTGCCAAACTTTCCAGTGTCAAACTCCTGCGAATCCCAGCACAGCTCTACACTACCCTGATTCGCGGGGTGCCGGACCTAGTGCTGATGCTACTGATCTTTTACAGCCTGCAAACCTGGTTGACCGGGATCACGCAGGCACTGGATTGGGAATACATAGAGATCAATCCGTTTGTTGCCGGGATCATCACGCTGGGGTTTATCTACGGGGCCTATTTCACTGAGACCTTTCGCGGGGCGATGCTAGCTGTGCCCCGTGGACAGGTGGCAGCGGCCACCGCCTATGGTTTAAGTCGCACTCAGCGCTTTCGCTTTGTGGTCTTCCCGCAAATGATGCGTTTTGCTTTACCGGGTATTGGCAATAACTGGATGGTCATCCTCAAAGCCACTGCACTGGTGTCGATCATAGGCCTTGCTGACTTGGTAAAGGCAGCCCAGGACGCTGGTAAAAGCACCTATCAATTGTTCTATTTTCTGGTCTTGGCAGCGCTTATTTATTTGGTGATTACCAGTACTTCAAACTATGTCCTGCGTTGGTTGGAACGGCGTTATGCGGCAGGTTCCCGGGAGGCTGTACGATGATCGAACTCTTGCAAGATTACTGGAAGCCTTTTCTCTATAGCGACGGCCACCAGATCACGGGGCTGGCCATGACCTTGTGGTTGCTCAGTGCCTCAATCTTCATCGGCTTTTTGGTGTCGATCCCGTTGTCCATTGCCCGGGTTTCATCCAAGTGTTACCTACGCTGGCCCGTACAGTTCTACACCTACCTGTTTCGGGGAACGCCGCTCTATATCCAGTTGCTGATCTGCTACACCGGGATCTACAGCCTGGCTGCAGTTCGTGCACAACCGGTGCTCGATGCATTCTTTCGCGACGCGATGAACTGCACCGTCCTTGCGTTTGCGCTGAACACCTGCGCTTACACCACGGAGATTTTCGCCGGAGCAATTCGCAACATGGCCCATGGCGAAGTTGAAGCTGCGAAGGCCTATGGCCTGACGGGTTGGAGGCTCTATGCCTACGTGATAATGCCATCGGCGTTACGCCGCTCGTTGCCGTACTACAGCAACGAAGTAATTTTGATGCTGCATTCGACCACTGTGGCCTTCACTGCAACCGTCCCGGACATTCTGAAAGTTGCTCGCGACGCCAACTCGGCGACCTTTCTGACCTTTCAATCGTTCGGTATTACTGCGCTGATTTACCTGATGGTTACCTTCGCGCTTGTCGGACTATTTCGCATCGCCGAGCGCCGTTGGTTGGCTTTCCTTGGTCCGGCTCATTAGGGCTTGGTACTCCATATGGCCGCTCATTAGGCCTCGGGCTTTGTCGCCGGCTGTCACAGCTGCACAGCGACGCCACATTTTCCCTTAGAGGATGATTGCGCACATGTACAAATTGACTGTTGAAGAACTGCACAAGAGTTACGGTAACCACGAAGTACTCAAGGGCGTATCTCTGAAAGCCAAAACCGGTGATGTGGTCAGCTTGATCGGCGCCAGTGGGTCAGGCAAAAGCACCTTCCTGCGCTGCATCAACTTTCTCGAAACACCCAATGACGGAGCCATGAGCTTGGACGGCAAGCAGATTCGCATGGTCAAAAAACATCATGGCATGCAGGTGGCCGATGCCGTTGAGTTGCAAAGGCTGCGCACCCGTCTGGCCATGGTCTTCCAGCACTTCAATCTGTGGGGCCACATGACCGTTCTGGAAAACATCACGATGGCCCCGCGCCGGGTGCTGGGTGTCAGCAAAAAAGATGCTGAAGATCGTGCCCGACGTTATCTGGACAAGGTGGGGCTGCCAGCGCGTGTTGCGGAGCAGTTTCCAGCATTTCTCTCTGGCGGTCAGCAACAGCGAGTGGCGATTGCACGAGCATTAGCGATGGAGCCGGAGGTACTGCTGTTCGACGAACCGACGTCGGCGCTGGATCCGGAACTGGTGGGCGAAGTACTAAAGGTGATTCAGGGCCTGGCCGAAGAAGGCCGGACCATGATCATGGTGACCCACGAAATGAGCTTTGCCCGCAAGGTGTCGAGCCAGTTACTGTTTCTGCATCAAGGCCGAGTCGAGGAGCAGGGAGGGGCAGAGATTCTGGATAATCCGCGCAGCGAGCGCCTTCAACAGTTTCTGTCTAATGGACTGAAGTGAATAGAGTTAACAATGAAAAGGAAGGAAAAAAATCCCGATTTTTCACGAGCATTGGGGCGTATTGATGAGGCTATCATTGACGTATTACGCCATGACGGGCGCATCACGTACCAGAAACTAGCAACACTTGTGCACCTGACCGCAAGCCCCTGCCAAGAACGCGTACGCAAGTTGGAGAGGCTAGGGGTGATTCGCGGTTATGGTGCGTTTATCGATGTGCAAAAGGTCTCACCGGGATTGTCACTACAGGTATTGGTCGCTATATCGAGCCAGAATCGGCGCACTGCACAAAAAGCCTTCGAAGCATGTGTAGATAGCTGTCCTCAGGTCTTGGAATGCCATCTTATCAGTGGTCCGTTCGACTACAGCCTGCGTATGCACTGTACAGATATGAAGCACTATCGTGCGCTTACGGAAGTTTGGTTGGAGAATGAGGACCTGTGTATCGACAAACTGGTTGCCTACCCTGAATTGGCTGTTGTTAAGCATTCGTCCACACACCACGACTAGCGGTGCAGTGTAAAAGATACGGGCTACGCATGAGATGAGCTGGCGCAGGTCTTAAAGACTGCCGTTGGAGTTAAATAATAAAAACAGAAATTTTTAATCTCGGGTAAATTGCCAATGACTGTCCACTTAAGGTTCAGCCACAAAGTTCTGCTCGCCGCATCGCTCGTAGTCATTGCAGCATTCTCATTATTCACACTGTACAACGATTATTTTCAGCGCGACGCTATACGTACAAACCTCGAAAGCCACCTTGAGGGGATGAGCAAAATTGCTGCAAGCAATGTCCAGGCTTGGCTGTCTGGACGTGTTTTGCTGATAGACAGCATCGCTCAGACTGTTGCCAACGACAATACGCCGGACAGTGTGGTGCGCCTACTGGAACAGAAGACGCTGCTTTCAACATTTAACTTCACCTATCTTGGCGGTATCGACGGCAGCTTTGCGATGCGACCAAAAGACGAATTGCCCGCCGATTATGACCCGCGTACCCGGCCTTGGTACAAGGATGCGATGGCAGATGGTGGTACGACTTTGACTGAGCCGTACCTGGATGCATCCACTGGCCAGTTGATGATGACCATCGCTACTCCGGTTCACCATGGAAACCAACCTTTCGGTGTGGTCGGTGGTGACCTGACCTTGGATACCCTGGCGAAAATTGTCAGTTCGCTCGATCTGGGCGGCATCGGTTATGCCTTCTTGGTCAGTGCCGACGGCAAGATACTTGCCCACCCGGATAAAGACCTGGTGATGAAAAAACTTGTCGATATCTATCCGCAAGACACGCCCACTATCAGCACCCATTTCAGTGAGACTGAGCTGGCGGGTGTTCCTTATATTTTGATGTTCTCTCCGGTCAAGGGACTGCCCTCGGTCAACTGGTATATCGGCTTGTCCATCGACAAGAAAAAAGCCTACGAGGCGTTAGGTGATTTTCGCGCTTCAGCTATTTGCGCCACTCTGATAGCCGTGCTAATCACGCTACTTCTATTGGGCATGCTAATCCGCGTACTGATGCAACCTCTGAGGTTAATGGGCAAAGCCATGCGCGATATAGCCCAGGGGAAGGGGGACCTGACCCGACGTTTGGCCGTGCATTCTCAAGATGAGTTTGGAGAATTGGCCTGCGACTTCAACCTTTTCGTGGAGCGAATCCAACATTCAATACGCGAAGTCTCATCAGCGACCGAACAAGTCAACGAAGTGGCAAAGCGAGTGATGCTTGCCTCCAGCTCATCCATAGCAAACTCTGACGAACAGGCCAATCGCACCAACAGCATTGCAGCAGCGATCAACGAGCTGGGTGCAGCCGCTCAGGAAATCGCGTGTAATGCCGGTGATGCCTCACTTCAGGCGTCAGATGCACGCCTTCAGGCTGAGGGTGGCCGGCAAGTGGTAGCACAGACGATCAACGCCATGAACGAGTTGTCAGGAAAAATTCGTGCATCCTGCAGCAACATAGAGACGCTGAATGGTAAGACGGTGAGCATTGGTCGGATCCTTGAAGTGATCAAGGGCATTTCCGAACAGACCAACCTGCTAGCGCTCAATGCCGCTATCGAGGCTGCGCGGGCGGGCGAGGCAGGTCGCGGTTTCGCTGTGGTGGCGGATGAAGTACGCAGTCTTGCCTACCGCACTCAGACATCGGCACAAGAAATCCATACGATGATTGAGGAGCTTCAGGTCGGCGCCCGTGAGGCGGTTTGCACCATGAGCGAAAGCGAGCGCTATAGCCATGAAGGTGTGGTTATCGCCAACCAGGCTGGCGAGCGACTAGGGAGCGTTACTCAGCGTATTGGCGAAATTGATGGCATAAATCAGTCTGTAGCCACTGCTACTGAAGAGCAGACCGCTGTAATCGACTCGCTGAATATGGACATCACCGAGATCAAATCCCTCAACCAGGAAGGCGTGGAGAATCTCCAGGCCACCTTGCTCGCCTGTGATGACCTTGAGCAACAAGCCAGTCGACTCAAGTATCTGGTGGATAGCTTCCGTACTTAAGTTGAATACATCAAGCGCTGCTGATTATTAATAGTTTTTCCTGCTCAGTGGGAACCCTGAGTTATTGATACTGAGGGCACATTGAGCAAACTGAATCGCATCGCGTTTCGGATGTATCTCCTCGCCTAAAAACGAGGTCAATTCGGAAGAGCCATGAGCAATTGGAGTTATCTCAAAGCATTCAAATCTAACCAGTTGATCAACAATATTCGACCTCCGCGTAACCAGAGTTGACGATGGAACGAACTACACATGATGAAGCCTTGCGCAGCCGAGAGATTCACCTACAAGCATTGTTCCTCGCAGGCCTGGGCGGAAACGACAAAGCCTATCTCACGTTTTTGTCGGAGCTAAGTGTTCATGCGCGTAGATTTCTGCGTAATAGACTTCAGCGTCAACCAAGTGAAATCGAGGACTTGCTGCAAGAAGTATTGTTGGCCGTGCATAGCAGGCGCGAAACGTACCTCCCAGATCAACCAGCGACGGCGTGGGTATTTGCCAATGCGCGCTACAAACTCGCTCGAGGTGGGCGCGTCATGATGCGCTTCACGACTCCCTAGACAATGCAGCTGCCTGCCTGTGATTGAGCAGAGTTTGCAGCACTTAACGTTGATGAGCTTTATATCCTCGCCCTTTGCAGGCGAGCCTCCCTTACATGAAACAGGTGAATTCCATGACTGTTCGACCCATGCTGCCGGGTATCCGTGCCATTGAAGCTGAAATGATTGAGTTGCGCCGCCAGCTTCATGCTTACCCGGAGCTCAGCCTTAAGGAGTTCAAAACCTCAGATCTGGTTGCTGCCAAGCTCGAGTCGTGGGGATTTGAGGTGCATCGTGGCTTTGGGGGGACTGGTGTCGTAGGGCGTTTGCAGCAAGGTTGTGGAAGTAAGGTCATTGGTATTCGGGCAGATATGGATGCGTTGCCCATTCTGGAGCAGACCGGATTGCCGTATGCGAGCCAGCATCCAGGCGCCATGCATGCCTGCGGTCATGACGGCCATACTGCAATGCTGCTGGCTGCCGCGCAGCACCTAGCCAACTGCCGGCAGTTCAACGGTACGCTGGTGGTCATCTTTCAGCCCGCCGAAGAAAGCGATGGGGGCGCGCAGAAAATGCTGGATGATGGTCTCCTGGAGCGATTTCCCTGTAATGCGTTGTTCGGCATGCACAACATGCCTGGGTTGCCAGTAGGGAAGTTGGGTTTTCGGGCCGGGCCGTTCATGGCCTCCACCGATACTGTGGAAATTCGAATTGATGGTAGGGGGGGGCATGGTGGAATGCCACACAAAGCCATTGACCCCATACTTACTGGAGGGGCAATTGTCATGGCGCTGCAGAGTATTGTGTCGCGCAATACGGATCCTCTGGAGACGGCGGTGATCACTGTGGGCTCCTTTCATTCTGGTGAGGCGCCCAATGTCATTCCGGGGCATGCAGTACTCCAACTATGTGTTCGCGCCTTGAAGCCYATCGTTCGAGCCGACCTTCTCAAGCGGATTGTCCAGGTTGCCCAAGCTCAGGCGCTTAGCTTCGGCGCTAGTGTCAGCGTGGAGGTTGATAGGGAAGAATCGTTGCCACCCTTGATCAATGATCCTCAGCTTACTGCGTTTGCCCGTCAGGTCGCTGTTGATTGGTTGGGTGAAGAGGGGGTGATTCAAGACATGGCACCTATTGCTGCCAGTGAAGATTTTGCAGTGATGCTTGAGCATTGTCCTGGCAGCTATCTCTTTATCGGTAATGGTGATGGGGAGGGGGGGTGCATGGTGCATAACCCTGGGTACGACTTCAACGATGACTGCCTGGGGACGGGGGCTAGTTACTGGGTTCGGTTAGTTGAACAGTTTCTGGTTTGAGTCGGTTGAGATCAGGTGGTACTTACCCGATCCAGCACCATTTGTGAGTGAGAAACAGGAGCAGCTCAGTCACCAGCGCAATGATTACGGCACTGGTGACAACCAGGGATTGCCTCCCCGGCAAGACTCCCATGAATAAAGAAAGTAAAACTGTCCGGAAAAATCGCAATTGAAAGGTACGCAAGGTTACGTCCCATCTGAAGTACGTCACTCTGCTCAATGGTCATGTGGTTATCGGTCCAGGCCAGGAACGTTGAAGTGCTTCATTCACAAAGCGGGTGAAGGCCTGCACCCGAGCGGTATGTCTCAGGTCCTGATGGGTGAGGACCCAAAGTCCCGTTTTGAGGGCGTTGAGTCCTACGAACGGGACCCGCTCTAGCCCGGGGGTTGAATCTCCCAAATAGCAGGGAAGTGCGGCTATTCCCAAGCCCCCCAGTGCTGCTTGCCTAAGGGTGACCAAAGAGTCGGCCTTGAAAACAATGGACGTTGCAGGAACGCTGGCACGCAGCCATTTTGCAATATCCATTTGACCAAGCGCGAGATCCGGGGCAAGCCATCGATTGAAGTGTGCTGGATCAACGCCCCCATGACGCTCAGAAAATCCCCTGGCAGCGTAAACGGCAAACCCGACATCGGCGATACGCCTACCGATCAATGCGTCGGGAGGACTGTCACTGGTTCGTATTGCTACATCTGCATGCCGTTGGGCCAAATCGCTGATGAAATTGCCGGTGGTGACTTCAAGTGATATCTCGGGATGGAGTTCACTGAATCCTCCAAGTGCCTCCGGTAAAATGGATGCCATTAAAGTATCGCAGGTGGTAATGCGGAGTATGCCCTCCAATCGCAGATCCTTGCCTTCGAGTTTGCGGGACAGTTCGCTGACGGCGATATTCATGATTTGTGCTGTCTGCAGTAATTCTTCTCCGGCGTCAGTCATTGTGTAGCCGGTCGAGAGGCGATCAAATAGTCGAAATGCATGAAGTTTTTCGAACGCATTGATACGCCGCAGCACGGTGGTGTGATTAAGATGAAGTGCGCGTCCGGCAGCGGCAAAAGACTTGTGTTCGGCAACGGCAAGTATCAGGCGCAGATCGTCCCAGTCCCAAGTGTGCATATATGCAGTCCGTAATAGCTAAATTGCAGATTGTAGGGTTGCTGATTACTCGCAACAATATATTCGGAAGGCAGCGCAACGTGCACTGTCAGTGTTATTTTGGAAGTTGTATGGACGATTATAAAGGTATCTCCTATGGTGTTTTATTGCTTCGCCTGACAGCTGGTATTGCGTTGCTGGCGCACTCTCTGTATTTAAAGGTTTTCGTTTTTACAATGTCAGGTACTTCAGGTTTTTTTGAGTCGATTGGCTTGCCGGGTGTGTTGGCGTGGCTGGTTCTCGGAGTTGAGGTCACCACGGGTGCAATGCTGGTGCTGGGCTTTAAAACTCGCTATGCGGCCTTGGCGGCCATTCCTGTTTTGTTGGGTGCCACCTGGGCGCACTCGGGTAATGGCTGGCTGTTCAGCAGTACCGGCGGGGGCTGGGAGTACCCAGCATTCTGGACGGCGGTGCTGATTGCTATCGCGCTGTGTGGCGATGGTGCTTATGCCCTAACGAGGCAGCGTGCATCGGATAAAAATGCCGCCAGCTGAAAGACGGAACAGACGTCCTGAAAAAACCATGACCGCTGCCCAGGCCGAAGCTCCGTTGCCAACTGAACTCTGGTGCGGTTTTTGGCCAACTGGCGGATCAGTGCAACTCCGCAATGAAAAGCCACCCTGATGAGGTGGCTTTTCATCACATGCTACGGGCCTCTTGCTTTAGTCGACCAGTATTCGAATGTTTGAGGTGCCCCACATGGTGTAAACATCGGCGAGCAGTGCACCGTTATTGATGTCTTCCAATTCAGCTTGTGTAATCTCGGCATCGCCTTGTTTGCCATAGAGCGTTACGGTATCGCCGGGCTTGACGTTTTTTATGTCGGTCACATCTACCATAACTGTGTTCATCGAGATTTTTCCGACCGTGGGCACTTTCACGCCATTGATGACGACAAAAGACTTGTTGGTAAACACTCGGCGGTAGCCATCTGAGTAACCTACTGGGATGTTGGCGAGCCTGGAGTCTCGAGTCAGTGTGAGGGTGCGGTCATAACCCACTGTGTTTCCGGCAGGATAGGTGTTGACCGCAGCAACCTTGCTTTTGAGTGACATGACGCGTTTCAGCTCGGCACGGCCGATCAAATCGCCGTAAAGGGCTCCTCCTACACGCACCATGTCCAAGTGTGTTGCCGGGACGTCAAGCGTTGCGAACGAGTTGGCACAATGAACGGTGATTTCGTCACGGTTCAAGTGGGCTGTCTTGATGATCCAGTCCTGCTCCGACATGAACTTGTCATAGGCTTCCATGACGAAGGCCTTATCCTCGACGGCGAAGTGCGTCATGATCCCGGTGACCTTCAGTCCCTTCATTGAGGTGATTTCCAGTACGTCTTTTTTGCCCTGCTCGGTGGCAAGCTCCAAGCCATTCCTGCTCATGGCGCCTGCATTGGTAACGAGATGAATTTTGATGGGCTTGCCATTGTGTTCTGCCAGCGTGCTGATGGCTCGGGCTACCTGTGCATTGCCGATAAGCTCTTCAATGTCATAAGGCAATGCGCTGACGATTTCTCCCTCCGTGGCTTGCCGAACACGAATTATTTTTCCTGTGTAGCCCTCTTTTCTGGCAATTCGCGCTTCTTCATTACTCGCAATACCGATGCAATTAATACCCGCTTCCATGATCGTCGGAATCAATAATGCAATACCGTGACCATAAGCATCTGCTTTCATCACAGCGCACAAACTACTGCCTTTCGATAATCCGCCTTTTACGAATTCGATATTTTGCTTGAAAGCAGATTTACTGATCTCTAACCAGGCGTTTGTTTGGCCTATTGTTGCATTCACGTCCTGCTTGAAATTGTACTCCTGTAGCAGCGGTGCAGCGAAAGCCTGAGTGCCGAGTGTAAGTAAGCCAACAGCAACAAAGTGAGAAGATATTATTTTCATTATTTCATTCTTTGAGTTATTTTTTTGTAGTGGTAGTTGGTGTCATGTTGTTCACTCAATGCTACACCGCCAATACACAGGTGCCAGTTGGCAAATAGCTTGTTGCATAGAGCGTTTTGCTCGTTATAGCAAGCTAACTGCTCGTGTGGGTTATTCTGATGTTAGTGTCTTTACTGTTTCTGCTGGGTGGCAGGGCGGAGTGAGAGCGGTTTGTGAGAAGGGAGTTAATTTTCAATCAGCGCCGATATACAGATCAATTCGTGTACTATTTGTTGGCTTCTCCATTGATACTTTAACTGCGCCGTCTTAAGAGGGCCTGCGGTTTTTGAATCGGGTCTGGCGATCACCCATCTGTTTGCTCACCACATTTACGTCCACATGAAGTCCCCAAAAATCAGTGCGCATGGTCGACGTTTTGGTTGAGGAACTCAATCTGGCGCACTAAGTTTTGACGGCGTTGATCGGAGTTCTTCGCAAGCTGCTTCCTAGTCCTTTGCCTTGCTCGCATATACCTGGTGAGCGACAGCGGTTGCCCGATGACCGATGACTGACGGAGCTTCCCTGTGCATCCTTCAGTGTTGCTCTGAATTGTGCTTTTTATGTGCGCAAATTCCCCTTAAAGCTATCCACAAAAAGGGTGGGTAACTCTGTGGATAATGACCTCGGCACTGTGGAGTACAGCGCTTGCGATGTACAGTTCAGGAATTGAGCAAGTTTTATGTTTGGCTGAGCGCTCTGTTTGAAATGACCGAGCGTAGATCAGCATTATGGTCGATTGGGCGTGTGAGGAGATCGGTGTTGAATCGTTTAACGGTGGTCGCCGACCGAGGCTATTACAAGGAGCTGGAAATACTTGCCTGCGAGCAAGCCGGAATCACTACCTTCGTACCGAAACTAGCGGTATGTCAGGCAACATTGATGTTGAATGTGATGACCCCATCGTCGGAACGCCGCCCGGAACAAGCCCGCTCCAACAGGGATTTGTGGTGTGTGATCATTGACCGTTCCTGACCTTGCTCCAGATCCGCGTCCACACTCGCTCGGTAGTCGGCCTGGGGCTGGAGGGTGAGCAGGGTGGCCATGGCTTCGACGGCAAAGGCCGACAGCGACACCGCCAGGTTGGCGCGAAATCCCATATTGTCGACGGCGCCGTGCTCGGCCTGTCCCTTGGTCACTCGACGCGCTTTAGCCTTGAGGAGCAGGGTCGCCTGCTGTGCGTGCGTGATTGGGTGCTGGCGACGATGCGCCGGCACCTGGATTTACTGCCGCTGGAAGGACCGGAAGCCGAATCACCGGCTGGCGACCTTGCTCGATCGCTTCGATGCACGCCTGACCCTGCGGGAAATCGAAACCGCGCGCCTGATCCTTCAGGGCTCTTCCAGCAAGGCCATCGCCCAGCAAATGGGCATCTCCCCGGAAACGGTGAAAGTGCATCGGCGCAACCTCTATCGCAAGCTCAACGTCAACGGGCATGGCGAGTAGTTTGCGCTGGTGTTGCGGCCGCGCTGAACGGTCATGGGTTGGGCTGTTGCCAATGCGCCTTGAGGTATTGGATGAACACTTTCACCTTGCGCGTATTGCGCCGGTGAGCCAGGTACAGCACATAGATCCATGGACCGAAAGCGCTCGGTTCGCGCCAGTACTGAGGCATCAGCTCGACCAGCTCGCCGCGCGCCAGATAGGGCGCGGCGCTCCATTGCGGAATGAACTGCAAGCCCTGGCCATCGAGCAGGCAGGCCAGGAGAAAGTCGTAGTTATCACTGGCCACCCGCGGCGTCGGTTGGGTCAGACGTATCCGTTGCTCGCCTTGCTTGGCCCACCAGAAGTGACGATTCAGTAGCGGATGGCGGAAGATCAGCCAGTCATGCTGCTGATAATTTTCCAGTGAAACGTCCTCGCCCTTGCGCGCCAGGTAAGCCGGGCTGGCACACAGCAACATCTGGTTTTCCACCAGCGGCTGTGCGATCACGCCGGGCAAGTCGATGGGGCCGTCCCGCAGCGCGAGGTCGTAGCCGCCATCCACCGGGTCTTCGAAGTTATCGCTCAGGTCCACTTCCAGTTTGACCTGCGGATGCGCGGTCAAAAAACGGCAGCACACCTGGTTGAGAAATGCCGGCGCGAAGGAGGGCGGGGCGGTGATCCGCAAGTCGCCGCGCAGTTCATGCTGCAACTGCTCCACGTCCTCGGTGGCCAGTTGCAGTTGCATCAGCGCCTGGCGTGCGCCTTCCAGATAGATGCGGCCCGCTTCGGTCAACGCCATGCGCCGGGTGGTGCGGTCGAACAGGCGCGTGCCGAGTTCTTCCTCCAGTTGGGCCACGGCCTTGGTCAGGGCGGAGGGGGTTTTGCCGAGCAGGTCGGCGGCGCGGCTGAAATTACCCTGTTCGGCGGTGGCGACGAACATGGTCAGGGCACTCATTTTGTCCATTTATCTATTCCTGATAGGCACAGAAGTTGTGCGGGAGCAGGCATTCAGTTCTCGATTTAGCGTGGATAGTCTTGGCTACAGACCAATAAAAATAAAGAGCTATCCCATGAAACAGCTTCTGACCCTGGCCGCGTCGCTTGCTCTGGCCTGTTCCTCGATGGAAAGTATGGCCGCTGTCGATCTCATCCTGCACAACGCCCGGGTATACACCGCCGAACCCGGCCAGACTTTGCAGCAGGCCATCGCGGTCGAGAACGGCAGGGTCGCGGCGGTGGGTTCCGATGCCCAGGTGCTGCGCCTCAAACAGCCGGGCACGCGCATCGTCGACCTTGGCGGCAAGGTGTTGATGCCGGGGTTTATCGACTCGCACTCGCACACGGTGAAGGGGGGCCTGCAATTGCGTCAGGCCAACCTGGACGGCGAGTTGCTGCCCCTCGACGAGCTGGAAAAGCGCCTGCGTCAGTGGCGCGAAGACGGCAAGGCCAAACGCGGTGACGTCCTCAGTGTCGGCGGCTTGCCATCGATTTACTGGAGCCAGATCGAGGCCCTTGAGCAGCGTTTCAATCAGGGCGAATGGGCGGAAATGCCGATTCTCTTTCTGGGCTGGGACCTGCACACGGGCTGGGCCAACCGGGCCATGCTCCAGCGAGCCGGGGTCGATGCCGCGCGGGTCAAGGCGCTGAAGGACGAAGAGCAGGCCACGATCGGTCATCACGAGGATGGACAGCCCAATGGCTTCCTGGTCGATGCCGGCCTGTATCCAGTGCAGGCGCTGCTTCCACCCCCGACCACCGAAGAGTTAATGGCGGGCGCGCGCGCAGCACTGGACTACTACAAGAGCCTGGGCATCACCGGCTGGATGGACCCGATTGCCAACGAAATCCCTGGCGGCGATGTGAACAATCAGTCGGTGGGTGTACTGCCGATCTACAAGGCGCTGGCCGAGCGCGGCGAGCTGACTGCTCATGTGGCCGCGCTGCTGATGGCCGATTCGAAAGCCACGCCGGCCGATCTCGATGAACTGGACAAGGTTCGTCAGCAGTTTCTCGGCGTGCCCAACCTGACCCTGCCGGGGATCAAGGTGTTTGCCGATGGCGTGGCGGAAGTCCCGGCACAAAGCGCCGCCATGCTGGAACCCTACAAGAACTCGAAAAAGTCCGGCGAGCTGCTGATCGACCCCGCGCACTTCGGCGAGCTGGTCAGCGCCGCCGACGCCCGCGGCTGGCTGGTGCACATCCACGCGATTGGCGACCGCGCGGTGCGCGAGTCACTCAACGGCATCGAGCAGGCGCGCAAGGATCGGCACAGTGGCATCCCGCACTCCATCACGCACCTGCAAATGGTCAATCCGAAGGAGTTCGCCCGCTTCAAGACACTCAACGTGATTGCCTCGATTCAGTTGTATTGGGCCATGGCCGATGAGTCGAGCATGGACCTGGTCAAACCCTATGTCAGCGCCATGGCCTTCATGTATTCGTACCCGGCCCGCTCGCTGCTCAAGAATGGCGCGACCATTGCCGGCGCCAGCGACTGGCCGATCACCACGCCGGATCCGTGGAAGGCGATCTACCAGGCGGTCAGCCGCAAAGGCCCGAAAGGTGTGCTCAACGGCGCCGAAGACATCGACCGCCAGACCATGTTCCAGGCCTACACCCTCAACGCGGCCCGCACCCTGCGCCTCGAGGACCGGATCGGTTCGCTCAAGCCGGGCAAGCAGGCCGATATGATCGTCCTTGACCGCGATGTCTTTGCCGTCAAGCCCGAAGCCCTGCGCGATACCTGGGTGCTGCAGACCTGGTTCGCCGGCCGCGAGATCTACGCCCGCAATCCCTGATCCCCACAGAGCAAAAAACTGTAGGAGCGAGCTTGCTCGCGAAAGCGGTGTGTCAGCTGGCTTCGATGTTGAAGCTGATTGCCTCTTCGCGGGCAAGCCCGCTCCTACACGTTCAATACCAACGTAAAAAAGGAACACCGCTCGTGAAACTGCATTGCTTCGTCACCGACACCCACAACCCACAGATTCGAGGCCAGCAAATCGGCGAAACCTGGGCGGCTCAAATCGGCAAGACGGTGGCGCTCTATCTCGATTTTTTCAATCAGGTCGGTGTTGCGCCCGAACAGGTTCGCTCGATCGGCGAAGCCAGCCTGCAAGCACTCACAGACTGGAGCCCTTGCCTGGCCCAGGAACTGGTGGCCACGGCCGAAGGCACCGGGATTCCCCTGTGGCAACTGGCGAGCCTGAACGCCCGCACGGAAATCCTCGCGGTGATGCCGGCATCGCTCGAAGGCGAATGCTCGACGGCGGTCTTCGCACCGTCGGGGCCTGATGCACCTAAAACCATCCAGACCTGGGACTGGCACGATTCACTGGTGCCCCACGGCATGCTGCTGCAACTGACGAACGGCTCCGGCATGACCGTCAAGCTGTTCACCGAGTTCGGCATGCTCGGCAAGATCGGCGTTAACAGCGCAGGCATCGGGCTGCATTTCAACATCCTCCACCACGCCAGCGATAACGCCGTTGTCGGGGTGCCGGTGCACGCGATTGCCCGGCGGATCCTGGAAGAGGCCAGCAGTGTTGAAGAGGCCATTGCCCTGGCGCGATCGGCGCGGGTCAGTGCCTCGACGGTGCTAACCGTGTTCTCCCGCAGCGATGCATCGCCCCGTGCGGCGAGCATTGAAATGTCCGCCGCCGGCACCGCCGTGGTGCTGCCTGGCGAAGACGGATGGATCACCCACACCAACCACTTCCTCGACGCGACACTGAGCCTTGGCGAGCGAACGCCGGACGCGTCGACCACCTACGCACGCCTGGCCCATGTCAATGCGGCGCGGCTCGACATGATCCATGGAGACCTGAATCGCCGGGCAGCGGCCATGTGCGGTGCCGCCGGCGACGATGCGCCGATCTGTTTCCATCCGGACCTGAGCATGCCGGCCACCGAGCGTTGGGAAACCCTGCTGACCATCGGTATCGACAGCGAACACGGCGTCCTCGAATACGCCGCCGGCAACCCGATGCTGCTGGCCCGCAACGGCTTCCAGCGTTTCTGAACCGACGTCCTCCATAACAACAAAAAGAGCACTCGATATGGCTAGTAACGGAAACTCCACGGCGGGTTCGCAATCCGCCCTCAGAGCGTTCTTCGTCTCCGGCATGGGCACCGCGCTGGAGTTCTATGACTTCGTTATCTACGGCACGGCGGCGGCGCTGGTGTTTCCCAAGGTGTTCTTCCCGCAGATGGACCCGCTCACCGCCACGCTGTTTGCCTTCGGCGCCTTTGGCGCGGGCTTTTTTGCCCGTCCGTTGGGCGGTATGGTGTTCGGGCACTACGGTGACAGGATCGGTCGGCAGAAAATGCTGGTGATCACCTTGTTGCTGATGGGGCTGAGCACCTTGTTGATCGGTTGCCTTCCGGGCTACTCGTCGATAGGCCTGGCAGCGCCGGCACTGCTGGTGCTGTTGCGACTGATTCAAGGTTTCGCGGCCGGCGGCGAATGGGGCGGGGCGGCGCTGTTCGGCATCGAATCGGCGCCCCCCGGTCGACGAGGGCTGTGGGGCAGTTTCACCAGCATGGGCATCGGCATCGGCGGCATCCTCGGCGCGGCCGTGTTCGGCGTCGTCAGTGTCGTCTCCAACGATAACCTCGCCGATTTCGCCTGGCGCATTCCGTTCTGGCTGGGCGGTGTGCTGGTGTTGATCGGGCTCTATGCGCGGCTACAAAAGCCCGTGGCGCAACCCGTCGAACACAAGACACAGGCACGCATTCCGCTGGTCGCGGCACTGCGGGCGCGCCCCAGGGAAATGCTGCTGTGCACCGGGATCGCGTTTGGCTACGTGACCATCGCCTACATCGGCAGTACGTTCTTTTTGTCGTATGCCACCCAACTCGGCTACGGCAGCACGGACGCACTGCTCTTCGACTTTTCGTTGTCCGTGGCAATTGTGGTGACCGCGCCGCTGTTTGCCCTGCTGTCCGACCGGATCGGCCGACGCAAGGTTATGATCCTCGGCGCAATCATCATGGCCATCGGGTTCTTTACCTTCTTCCCGTTGGTTGGCATGAAGAGCCTGCTTGTTTCAACCTTGGCCTATATCGCAGTGGGTGCGTTCATGGGCGCGACCCAGGGACCGATCCCCGCGTTTCTCGCGGAACAGTTCCCCAGGGAAATGCGCTATTCGGGGATGTCCGCGGCCTACCAGATCGGCGCTGCACTGGGCGGCGGTACGGCGTCGAGCGTGGCCACGGCGATCCTGATTGCCACCGATCACAATGCACTCGGCGTTGCCGTATACGGTTCGGTGGCGCTGGCGATTGTGGCGGTTTGCTCGTTCTTCTTGAGGGAAACGGCGCACTTGAGCATGGCGCAGATTGATCAGGGAACCGCAGCACCGGCACCACGGGCGAAACATGGAGAGCGCAGAAGTGTTGTTCACTGAAGATCAAAAGCTATGGGGGCGGCGGTGCGACGGTTCGATTGGCTCGCGAAGGCGGTGGGGCGGGTGGCATCTTCATTGAATGTGCCGGCCTCTACGCGAGCAAGCCCATAGTAGATCGGTGGCGAGCACCTATCTTTTGTTCGGCGCGGTCAAGTGCGGGAGCGGGCCTGCATGCGAAGACGATTTCAAAGGCGCCGACCTGTTACTTCTTACAGTTACGGTCCGGCTCCAAAAGGGCCAGTCTTTCGCCAGTGAAAGCTATGGACCGTCAACGCCGTGAAGGCTCACCCCCAAACTGCGACACTCATGCTGTCGGTCATCGATCCGCGCATCACTCGGCAACGCTTCGATGTGGCGGGACGTTTGACTCAATCCTGGGATCCACGCTTGAGGGCGCGGCGCCGATGCCGAACCTGACAACTCTCTATGGCTTGAAAGGTCATGCGTGGCTGACAGACAGTGTTGATACCGGGTGGCAGTTGGGGTTGCTGGTTAGGCAGGGTTGCCCTGTTCCTTCTGGAATACGTGGGGCAGTCAGCCTCATACCGAGTTCGACGAGCAACAACGGCCCATCAGCGTTACGGAACAAACCGCAGGACAGCAACCGGGTGTGGTGGACTGCTTGACCTATGGTGGCGCCGATCCAGTGTTCGCCGCGCACAGCCAATGCGGGCGGATGATCCGCCATGACCATCCGGCAGTTACACAATGGGTTGCTGACTACGGGCGCGCCGCTTCAATACCGGTTGAGGAGCAACGAGTGCTGCTTGAGCTTGAAACACCTGACTGGCCAATCGAGGTTGATGCCAGAGACCCGGGCCTGGAAGGCGATCATTCATCACCTGTCATAGTTTCAATCACCGGCGGTGAGCCTCAGGCACAAATCGATGTCATAAACAACGTTCGCACCCATTTGCAGCCAAGCCTGACTCAACTTGCCCACCACGTCGTCTGGGTGGCTTTCGTTCGGCGGTCTGCCGTCTATGGCGGCAAGCCCTCACGTTAGAACACTGGGCGAGGTGCTGCTTTCGTTGGCGGTCGAGCCAGAACATTCAGGATGCGGCCAGCGCTCACAACGCTTGTTTCAAGTGCTCACTCAACAACCGTCAGCACGGCATCGAACACAGTGATGGGAACAGCAGCCGGTATTCTCTGGCTTGATCAGACTAAATAACGCCTCAGTCTGGGCCTGAAACGCTGCGACGGTCTCGGGCAATCCGCAAGCGGACCATCACGACGTAGTGCTCTGGGTTCGCTATCAACAGGACGGAGAAATGACTCCATCATGTGTTTGCCAAATACTTCACATGCTCAACCAAAAAAATAGTGTTTTTTTTTTATTCAAGGACAATGATGGGCAAAATTTTTTGCCTAAATATGCTCTACGGCCAGAGGGAAAGTAAATGCCGATCGACAACGCTGATTCAGGTGATGGCGATTTTGATTCCACTAGGGATCGCGTTGCGTTGGGCGAAGAAATTCGCAAATTGCGCAAAGCTCGCTCAAAGACCTTGGCCGAAATTTCCTTGGCCACTGGCCGGTCGATCAGTTTCATAAGCCAGCTAGAACGTGGTCGTGCTGAAATTCCAATTTCCGATCTGAAGCGCATCGCACTTACTCTTGGGGTGCCATTGGATTGGTTCTTCATGGCAAATGAGCAGCCAGCGGCAGAGACCGGGAGAGTGGTTCGTGCAGGTGGTCGTCGACGGTTGGGTTCGGTGGCCGGCGGGCTGACGGAGGAATCGTTATCACCCTCTATCGGAGGCGCGTTCGAAATGTTCCTCAGTACGATTGGTCCCGGTGCCACCTTCGAAGCCAAGAGCACCCGCGGGACTGAAGAAGAGGGTTTTCTGGTTTCTGGACAGCTCAATCTCTGGATAGGTGAGCATCCTTTCAGTCTGAGTGCAGGAGACAGTTTTCGCATCGCCAATGAACCGTATCGCTGGGAAAACCCCGGTGAGATCGATGCCGTTGTCATTTGGGTTATTGCACCGCCAGCCTTCTAACAGATTGCTTGGGGCAACCGCTATTTCATTTTGGTGTAAAGGGTCAGTAACGCTGGCAGTCTGGGGCTGTTCGGAGAGTTGACTCATCTCACGCGCTCTATCCTCGTCTCTTCAAATCTCCAAAGTGGATGTACTGCCTCGACGCACAATAGGGTCGAGGGCAGGTGTGGAAGTCGCTTCCCACAGGTCCGCGTATCGTTCGCTAAAGAGACCTGGCAATCCCTCGATTCGCGCTGTCCTCGAAGCGGGCATCTCACGTAATTCCTTCGTGGCCCGTTCGACCTGCGTCGACAGCAATGGCCCTATCTGAAGCATGCCCATTGAACGGGACTATCGATCAATGCTTCGCTCTAATAAAAAATTTAGTGCATTAATTTTTTCAGGATGCATAATCAGGTCATAAAGTTTTTTGAGAGAAAAATTACAGACGGTAATTGCAGGGTTGAGATGAGGGTCTGAAGGTGAATGATGTCGCTGGCATAGCGAAAATGGATCTTGGGATGGAAACGCCTGGGGACCGCATCGCTTGGGGCAATGAAATTCGCAAGCTCCGTAAAGCACGTGGTAAGACACTTGTCGAGCTTGCATTGGCAACAGGTAGATCGCCCAGCTTCCTCAGTCAGCTAGAGCGCGGAAACACCGAGATTTCCATTACAGATTTAAAAAAACTTGCAACGGTACTGGGTGTGACCCTGGGTTGGTTTTTTACCGCCGATAGCAAGCCAGCCGCAGAGATGGGGCGTGTTGTACGTGCCGATAGTCGTCGACGCTTAGGCGGATTTCTCGATGGTATTACCGAAGAACTGCTGTCGCCGGATATAGGTGGGATGTTCGAAATGTTTCTCACCAGCTTTGCGATAGGTGCAGTTCGCCCGCCAGCGACGCCGCGTAATACAGAGGAAGAGCTCTACGTTATCAGTGGGCAATTCGATATCTGGTTGGGCAGGAATAAGTACAGCCTGAAAGCGGGTGATAGTTTTCGAATAGTTCGTGAATCGTACTGCTGGGTCAATACCGGCGACACAGAAGTTAAGATTCTCTGGGTGATAGCTCCACCGACCTACTGATCATTTGTCGTATCAACAAGTTGCAGAGGTAATAAGTAACGTTTGAAACGTCCCTTTATCAGGGTTGTGGGTTCGTGCATCCATAATTTGTCAGGCGCAGCCTAAGGCTTAAACAAAATCAAGAATGGCGCTGAAGTTCTAGACCTGAAATAAAGCGCTTGGTGTAAGTGTATAAAAAGAAAAGGCTCTGTACAGAGTGGGGCTCAATAAAATTGCCTACTCGAATCGAAAGTTCGATTAAACAGATGTCGATACGACGGTTTTCTTATTTCAGGAGATACACAAGTGGCTTCTTCATCTGATAAACGCATCGACGTGACGCCGCCTCAGGTTGAACCGACCGATTCAGGTTGGTACCTGGCTAGCGGAGTGGAACTGCCGCTCAATCCGCTCACCACAAATGTGACATGTGAATGCCTGGTGATTGGTGCGGGCTGGATGGGGTTGCATGCTGCACGTCGCTACGCCGAACTCAATCCCAATGCCCAAGTGCTGTTGGTGGATGCCGGTCGAATTGGCAACAACGCGTCCGGTCGATGCATGGGCTTTGCCATTGACCTGGCACACAACCCCCGTAAGCGTGACTTTGTCGAAGATTTACAAGGCAACCGGGAAGAACTTCACGTCAACCTGGAAGGCACCTCATACATGAAGAGTGCGGTTGAAGCAGGTGTGGATTGCGACTGGGATCCTCAGGGCAAATATCACAGTGCGGCAACCCAGCACGGCGTGGCTGACCTCGTACATTTCTCCAAAGCCCTTGACGTTATGGGGCAGAAGTACAGCTGGGTCGAGTCCGAGGGGATGCGCGAGCTGACCGGTAGCAAGCATTACATCAAAGGCTTGCATCACCCCGGTACTGTGCTTCTTCAGCCGGCCAAATACTTGATGAATGCGGCGCGCGCACTTCCAAAAAACGTCAGGATTCACGAGAACACCATTATTACGTCTGCCAAATTCGGCAAGCCGCACCATGTGTTCGAAACCCGGAACGCCGTGATCAAAGCGAATAAAGTGATCATTTGCGCATCGGGCTACCTGACCAACTTCGGTTTTTACAAGAACTCGGCAATCCCGGTCTACACATTTGCCAGTATGACGCGTCAGCTGACCGAGAAGGAGCTCGCGGGCTGCGGAGCTGGTCCGTTCGGGCTTATTCCGGCAAACAGCTTTGGTACTACAGTCCGCCGAACCAACGACAATCGACTGATCTTTCGCAACGTTTATTCATACGCCAAGAAGTACAAAACCACGACCGATGATGTGCATCAGGCAAGCCTGCAGCAGCAGGTGTCTTTCGACAGGCGCTATCCAGAACTCGCCTCCATGGGGTTCGAGTCCAGCTGGGGGGGGCTGCTGACCCTGTCCCAGAATGGCGGAATGATCTGGGGTGAACTGGCCGAAAATGTTTACGGTACGGGTATCTGCAACGGTACGGGCGTGTCCCGCGGCACTGCATTCGGGAAGGCTCTGGCCGAACTCGCCTCAGGCATGAACTCCACCACCATCGAAATCCTCAAGCGCCGTAAGGCTCCCTCACGAGCTTATCCGGAAATCATTACGTCGTTGGGTGTGAAGTTCGTCACCGGACGTCGCTTCAAAGAAGCTGGACAAGAAATTTAAAAACAGGAGAACTTGCAATGGCAAATCTGGCCGGCATCAACCTTGCGATGCAAACCACTTTTAACGACCGCGGCGAGATCGATTACGCCGCGTTCGAGAATCTCATCGACCAATACATCGAGGCGGGTGTACATGGTCTGGTACTCGGTGCGGGTACCGGTCAACACCCCTATTTGACCGAAGCCGAATGCAACAAACTTTATGAAGTGGGCATCAAGCGCATCAACGGTCGTGTCAACGTCATCTGCCAAACCTCGGCATTGAATATCGATGAAGTCGTGCGCCGATCCAAACATGCCGAGAGCATAGGCGCCGATGCGCTCATGATTCTGCCGCCGTACCTGGAAGGTCCGACCGATGAGGATGGTCTGTTCGAGTTTTATAGCGAGATCGACGCAGCCGTAAATATCGACATTATCGGCTACAACATTCCATACGCTACTCAGATATCGATTTCTCCGCAGCTCCTCAGTCGTCTGCAGCAGTTAAAAAACTTTAACTATATTAAGGACAGCAGCGGCGATTTCACCGTTCAGCAGCAGTACCTTCAAAGTGGAGGCGGGGTGTTGAACGGTGGCGACACCCTCACTTTGTACGCCTTTCTGGCGGGCACAAAGGGCGCCATCTGGGGCGCTGCCAACTACATGCCCCGCGAATCGGTGGATCTGTACAACCTGGTTCAGGAAAAGCGCTACGACGACGCATTCGCCCTGTGGAACCGTATGTTGCCGTCGTTGCTGCTGGTTCAGACCACCAACTACATCCCGTCTGTGCTGTATGCGGCACACCTGCGGGGCTTCGGCACCGGTAATTTGCGCAAACCGCAACGGCGCATCACCGAGCAGGAAGCGACTGTACTCAAAGCCGTTCTTCAGCCGCTTCTCAATGGCTAATTCGGAGGGCTGGAGCACTGAAAATCGGTTCCTTGCAGTCATCCAGAGACCACTCTTTGCGTTGTCTGAAGATTGCTTGCAGTACTGATTTTCTATGGTTTTTCAGCCTCGTGAGCGCCGATGAGAAAATTTAAGTCGGCGCGATGGTCTGGGACGACACGCTAGGCCCCCTCGTTTGTCGGTAAAAAGAAACGGGCGATTGATACCTGGTGGAAGGATAAACGGGGAGCTCGCCGGAAAGTGGGCGCAGATGTCAGGCAATAGACGATGCCCGGTTGACGCAACTGATGGCGCTCGGCCGAAAAACAATAATCAGCTTCCGGATAGGCCTATGAACATGATTACTCAACCTACTCAAGCAGTCGCAGCCCCAATCGTGGAGTGTCGCGGCGTTTGGAAAATATTCGGCAATCAGAGCCCTGTGGCAATAGACGCCGCGAAGCGCTTTACCGAAGGCAAGGATGCGTTACTGAAGCAACACGGCTCAGTCGTAGCGGTCGCAGATGCGACCTTTACCGTGCAGCAGGGTGAGACTTTCTGCATCATCGGCTTGTCGGGTAGCGGCAAATCGACATTGATTCGGCATTTCAACCGACTGATCGCACCTACCTGTGGTGAGGTACTGATCCATGGCCAAGACATCTGCAAGATGGGGGCTGGCGACCTGAGAGACCTGCGTTCCCGGAAAATGGGAATGGTATTTCAGAACGTTGCTCTGTTGCCTTATCGCACGGTGCTTGAAAACGTGATGCTGCCGCTTGAAGTGCAAGGCATCAATAAATCCGATGGCGTGCGCAAGAGTCAGGAAGCACTGGACAAGGTTGGCCTGGGCAATTGGGCTAATCGATACCCACAGGAACTCTCCGGAGGCATGCAACAACGCGTAGGCATCGCGCGAGCATTGGTCGCCGATCCTGATGTGTTGTTGATGGACGAGCCGTTCAGTGCGCTCGATCCGTTAATCCGCAAGCAACTGCAGATCGAATTCAAAAAGCTCTCCACTGAGCTACGCAAGACCACCATTTTCATTACTCATGATATCGACGAAGCCATTCGTATCGGTGATCGCATCGCAATCATGAAAGAGGGCCAGATGATCCAGATCGGTACCCCGGAAGAAGTGGTGCTCAACCCGGCTGACGAGTACGTCGCCAGTTTCATGGAAGGTATTTCTCGGCTGAAGCTGCTCAAGGCGCGCTCAATGCTCAAGCGTATCGACGGTCATGACCTCACTCAGTTTGGTGGGCGTTCGCTGGACGCTCTGGCCAGTGTCGACATCGATGACGATCTCGAGACCCTGATCGATGTAGCCGTGGATAAACGCGAAGACGTGGTTGCCATCAAGCAGGATGGCCAGATCGTCGGCACCGTGTGCCGTGAAACATTGCTCAGGGCCGTTCGCGGCCTCGATCTGGCTTGAGTCATGAAGCCTAGAACGGGTTTTGGGAGGAGAGTATGAATACAATCATCGAGGCATTCGACGCCATCGTCGATACGTCTCTGGCTTGGCTGATCGATGAGGCGTCTGGGTTCTTCGGAGCGATGAGCACGGGTATGGAAGCTGCCTATGGTGCGCTTAATACCCTGTTGATGTTCGCCCCATGGTGGGTGGTGGTCCTGGTCGTGGCTCTGATCGGCTGGCGAGTGAATGGTGTGTTGTTCGCAATTACCGCCGCGGCGGGCCTTTGGTTGTGCCAAGCCATGGGCTTGTGGACCGAGACCATAGCCACGCTCACGCTGGTGTTCAGCTCAACCTTGCTTGCACTGTTGATCGCTATTCCGCTGGGTGTGCTGGTGGGGCTGTCGGCGAGGTGGAAGCACAGTGCCGAGCTTGTGCTGGACTTCATCCAGACTATGCCGCCGTACATCTTCTTGTTGCCGGGTATCGCCTTACTTGGATATGGATCCGCGACAGCAATCTGGGCGACTTGCCTGGTGGCGATTCCACCCGCTTTACGTCTTACCGCACATGGCATTTTCATGACGCCGGCGCAGTATTGTGAACTGGGCTCGGCCGTGGGCATGAAACCCGTGTCGCAGGTTTTGAAGATTCGTCTGCCATTCGCTATTCCTTCGATCCTGGCGGGGATCAACCAGAGTCTGATGTTGAGCTTTGGCATGGTCGTGATTGCCGGCATCGCGGGGTCTGGCGGGTTGGGGCAGACCATTTATGAGGCTGTGCGAACCCTGAAGATCGATCTGGCCGTCAATGCAGGTATCGCCATCGTGGTGCTGACGATCATTCTCGACCGCATCTCCCAGGCCGTATGCACCACTGAAAAAGGAGCAGTGTGATGGACTTCAGCATCTCTCCCGGCTCTATAGTTGCACCATTTCTAAGCTACCTGAACAGCAATTTCCATGACGGTTTCATGGCCATTGCGCAGTTCTTTGATGTACTGATTGGTGGCATTGTCACTCTGCTCTCCCTTGGCTCGCCGGAAGTAGTCATTGGCTGCCTTTCCTTAATCTGTGTGCTGGTCGCGGGTTGGCGGGTAGGGCTAATGACCCTCATTGGTCTTGCCTGCTGCTTTGCGCTGGGGATGTGGGCTCCGGCAGTGCATACGATTGCGCTGATCATTATCGCCGTGGCGTTTTCGCTGTCGATCGGCATGGTTTTAGGTGTGCTGTTGTCACGTAGCGAGCGACTGAAGATCTTCTCGCGACCGATTCTGGATGTCATGCAGACCATGCCGCCGTGGGTCTACCTGGTGCCAGCGGTGGTGCTGTTCGGACTGGGCGCGGTACCAGCCTTGCTGGCCACCATCATCTTCGGCATCCCGCCAATGATTCGCCTGACCATTTTAGCGATGAGCCAGATCCCAGCGAATCGACTTGAGCTCGGCGCCGCGATCGGCGCAAGCCCACGGGAAATCCTTTGGAAGATCGAACTGCCTTCGGCATTGCCGACCCTGCTGGTCGGCGTCAACCAATGCGTTCTGTTGTCCTTGGGGATGGTAGTGCTGGCGGGGCTGGTCGGGGCTGGCGGGCTTGGTTCTGAGGTGACTCGTGGATTGAGCCGCATGGAGTTTGGTTTGGGCGTGCGCGCAAGCCTCGCCATTGTGATCCTTGCGTTGATCATTGACCGGGTGTGCCGCGGGACAATTCCGGCACGCTTTCTTAAACACTGATCAATGCTGGCTCGAAAAACAGTAGCGGTTGTTCATAGACAAGAAAGATTTGGAGAGAGCATGCGTACTCAATTGTACATCGACGGTGAATGGACCGATCCGGTCAATAAAGGCAGCCTGGACGTTATCAACCCAGCCACCGAGCAAGTCATTCATGCCATCCCCAAAGGCACTGCTGAAGACGTCGACCTGGCCGTCAGAGCAGCTCGCCGGGCATTTGACAAGGACGGCTGGCCGAACACTACAGGCGCCCAGCGTGGCGCCTATTTGCGACGCATTGCTGAGCTGATCCGCGAGCGATCCGAGGCGCTGGCGCGTCTTGAGGTTTTGGACAATGGCAAGCCGCTGCCTGAGGCGCGCTGGGACATCGGTGACGCCGCTGGTTGCTTTGAGTATTACGCAGGCCTTGCCGAGCAACTCGACGACACCAGTGTTGCAGATCTTGCTATCTCCGATGACCGCTTCCGCACGAAGGTCCGCAGGGAGGCGGTCGGCGTAGTCGGCGGGATCATCCCGTGGAACTACCCGCTGTTGATGGCGTCCTGGAAGGTCGCTCCGGCTTTGGCAGCTGGTTGTACCATCGTGCTCAAACCCGCCGAAAACACTTCACTGACCGCATTGGAACTGGCTGCAATCGCACAGGAAGCGGAGCTGCCGGCAGGCGTGCTGAACATCGTAACTGGCCTCGGCGGTGAAGCCGGTCAGGCGTTAGTTAGCCATCCGCAGGTGGATAAGTTGGCGTTCACAGGGTCAGGTCGCATCGGCTCGCACATCATGGCCGAGGCGGCGAAGGACATCAAACGCATAAGCCTTGAACTGGGGGGCAAGTCGCCACTGATTGTATTTGACGATGCCGACATCGAGGGCGCCGTCGAATGGATCATGTTCGGCATTTTCTGGAACCAGGGGCAGGTCTGCTCAGCTACATCGAGAGTGCTGGTGCAGGATGGCGTTTACGACAAGCTACTGGCGCGCCTGATCGAGGAAGCAAACAAGATCACCATAGGTGATGGTCTGGAGGACGGCATTCTTCTCGGGCCGTTGGTGTCCAAACAGCAGCATGAACAGGTCATTGCTGCTGTGGCGCGTGCTCAGGAGGATGGGGTGCAACTGGTTGCTGGCGGCCGTAGGCCTGAGGAGCTACGCCAAGGGTATTTCTTCCAACCGACCATCCTCACCGAGGTGCCGCTGGACAGCCATGCCTGGAAGGAAGAGATCTTCGGCCCGGTGGTCTGCGTTCGTCGTTTCTCCACTGAAAGCGAAGCGTTGAGTCTGGCCAATGATAGCCGTTACGGCCTGGCTGCTGCGGTGATGACAAAAGATGACGCCCGCGCTGATCGGGTTTCAGCGGCGCTGCGTGCGGGCATTGTCTGGATCAACTGCTCTCAGCCGACCTTCACCGAAGCGCCATGGGGAGGCTACAAGCAATCCGGCATCGGCCGTGAGCTCGGCAAGTGGGGCCTGGATAATTACCTCGAAACCAAGCAGGTCACCGCCTATGTGAGTCGGGATCCTTGGGGTTGGTATATCAAGTAAGTTTTACCACTCGATGGTCCTCACGCGGCCGTCACCATTATCCAGGTTGAAAAGCTCGGCGACCGTTGGGCACGAGGAGGTCAGTTTTGGCGAACACATTGGTAGTCGTGGCGCACCCGGACTTGTCCAGCTCACGTATCAACGCCACCTGGTGCAAGGCCATCGAAAGCCTCGCGGGTGTGACCGTGATTGATCTGTATGGGCGATACCCAAGTGGCAAGATCGACATCGTTGCCGAGCAGCGATTGATTGAGGCGCATGATCGCATCGTCTTGCAGTTTCCGATGCAATGGTACAACTGCACGCCATTGCTCAAGCAGTGGATCGACGATGTCTTCGCCGCTGGCTGGGCCTATGGCGGTGGCAGGGCGGTTGCGGGCAAGACCTTGTGCATTGCCGTCTCCACTTATTCCAAGGCCTCTGATTATCAAAAAGGCGGCCGCTATGGTCGCACGCTTGACGAGTTAACCAGTCCGTTTGAGGTGCTGGCCTTCCGAGTTGAGATGCTCTATCAACCTGGCTTCTTTCTGTGTGGACTGGAGAGTCTGAGCGATGAAGCGCTAGCGATAAGTACCGAGCAATATCGGAATTTCGTCGCTTCCTGTGAATATAAGTACGCCGTGGAAAAGGCTTAATGTCCCACTTTAAGAAGTGATGCAATCGACACCAATCGGATCTCCATCACAAGTTGTGTCCGTCTAATTGGTGTTCAACGTGTGGCCTAACTCCAATAACAAAAAGAGGGTGCCCAGTGACGATAACGAAAAGCTTCATCCTTCCTTTACGCGCGCTTTGCGCAACCTTGCACGAAAAATTTCTCAGGCGCCTGGATTTCGAGTTCAGCCAACCTTGGCTTGAACCAAGTGGCTCAGAGAACGGGGGCTGTGGCCTTTCACATTCCTTGCCGCTGACCGCGCATGCCCAGCTCGCCGTTAGTGGAGTGAATCATTCTCAGAGAGCCGCATTAGGCAGCAGCTGAGTCTGTCGCATGCGCAAACCATGATTCTGGCGAGATCGGTTCGACTTGCCAGGTGTGCCCCAAGTTGTAGGAGGGGCAACCACACAGGGACGTGGCCCCACCTGGAGCAGGTAGGGACAGCAACGCCATATCGAAACCAATAGCTGCAGAAGAATCTGCGCTTATATTTCATGCACAAAAAAAGGGTCAAACTATGCATAAGCTGTTGAAGGTCCTGGCCGTTTCACTGATGTGTCTGTTCGCTTCCTTTAGCCACGCAGCGGAAAAAACAACTATCAAGATTGGTTCGCTTCCTTGGGAAGATGTTATGCCAATCTCCGAAATTACCCAGAAATTTCTGGAAAAACAAGGATTTACTGTCGAGCTGACGACCTTTCCGGATTGGGGGATTGGCTTCGCTGCACTCGCGAGGGGGGATGTCGACTTGATGGTTTCGCACATCAATAACATTACCGCCGACTATTGGAAGAAAAACTACCAGCGTCTCGAAAAGGTCTCGGTTGCTTCCCACGGCTTGCACCAGGGGATTGTGGTACCCGACTACATGCCGATCAAGTCGATTGAGGAGTTGAACTCAATCAAGGATCAGGTCGGTGGAAAGATCATTGGTATCGAATCGGGTGCCGGCCTCATGCAGCAGACCGCTGACGCCATCAAACAGTACAACTTGCAGTACACCCTGGTTGACGGCAGCACCGCCGCAATGGTTGCCCAATTGCAATCGGCCATTGAACGCAAGGCCCCCATTGTTACCATGTTGTGGCAGCCGTCCTGGATGGACATGAAATTCAAGGTCCGCTACCTGGAAGATCCAAAAGGTGTATTCCCTGCGCCGCAAAGCTATTACTGGATCGCCAAGAAAGGCTTTTCCAACGACAACGCTCGGGCCCGGGAAGCTATCGCAAGCGTCTTTGTACCGCTCGATGACATCACGGCCATCAACCTGTCTATCAATGATGGGATGAGCATGGAACAAGCCGTACAAAAATGGTGGGACGCCAACACCAAGCTGATCAATCAATGGGCCGTCATGTCCGGGAAGTGATAGCGTCTGGCCGTGATCCTGCTTGATGTAGAGGAGGCACCTTTACAATGCCCACGTTACCGGCGCCGGCTGATTGCAGGCGCCGGTTTGGCATAGTATCAGTGGGAGTCAAAATGAATCAGCCGTTGAAAACTCGACAACATAAGGGATATCGCCGGATCATCCCGTCGATGAACGCGCTTGTGGCATTTGAGGCGGTTGCTCGAAACGGCAGTTTCACTATTGCGGCACAGGAGCTGGGCGTCACCCAGGCGGCGGTTAGCAAACACGTAAAGTTTCTTGAAGATACTTTCGGCGCTCAGCTTTTCTATCGCCTGCACCGTTCCAATCAATTGACAACAGAGGGCATTGCTCTTTACGGCGCGATGTCTGAGTCAATGCAGAGTATTGCCGGCGTGTTCGACAAATATGCGGAAGGGCAAGGCGAGGAGGCTATCGCACTGGCCAGTACTGCTGATTTCTCAAACCTGCGAATCATGCCGCGTTTACATCTTCTGAGAGAGCAGTTACCGAAACTCCGTTTGCGACTCACCACACCCTCGGATCGTGATGCCGACCTTTCGGTCCGCTTCGGTCACGGCAAGTGGGATGATGGCACAGCAGTTTTTCTGTTCGATGAGGAGATTTTCCCGGTGTGTTCTCCGTCGTGGCTCGCTCGGCATTGTCCACCGACCTCACTGGAGGAGATTGCCCATAACCAGCTCATTGACACGGACGCAACGCTGGAGGGTTGGATGACGTGGAATACCTGGTTTCGGGCTCTGGGGTATACACCGCCCAAGCTGGAGTTCAGCCTCCGTTGCGCGATGTACGGCGACGCAGTTCTCGCTGCGGTTCAGGGGCACGGCATTGCATTGGGTTGGGGGCGGCTGTTGGAAAACCACCTGGCGTCCGGTCGGCTCGTTCGTGTATCCAGTCACGTCATTGTACCTAGTGATGCTTACTACATTTTTCTCGCTGCTGGACGGCCTAAAACAGCGGTCATAGACCAGTTGATGGATTGCCTGCGCGCCGACGATATCGAGCCTCGCTAGGGTAGCCGACGACTTATAACTTTGACTCATGGTAACTTGAAAATAAACCGCATTGACCAATGTTTATAGGTGTTTAGATACTGTCACGCATCGTTGGCAATAAGGCCTGCTCGTGAGGTGTCTATGAATAACTTAAAACAAAAAAGCCATCTTGAAGTTGTAAAGGAACGTGCTCCGTGGACCGCTCTGGATGGCGCTGTATTTGGACGCGAAGACATATTCGAAAATGACCTGGATATATTTTTTCACAAGCACTGGATAGTTGTTGGTGTCACCACCGAAATCCCTGAGCCAGGTGATGTATCCACCGTCGACATTGGAAAGTCATCGATTATTCTTGTTAGAGATGATGACGAGCAGGTCAGGGCATTTCGTAATGTTTGCCGTCATCGCGGCGCTCGCCTCAAGGAGGCTGGGCTTTCTACCGTTGGGATGTTGGTATGCCCTTATCACCAATGGACTTACGACCTCGATGGCTCTCTCAAGCACACGCGTGACATGGGTAAAGACTTTGACCCCGAATGTCGCAGTCTTATCCCTGTAGCCTGTCGTGTCGTGGGTGCACATATTCTGGCATGTCTCAGCGATGAACCGCCTGCCGACATCGATTTTCTGGTCGAGAATATGGCGCCGCGTTTTGCCCCCTACGATTTGACCAACACGAAAATTGCCTATGAAAGCGAGATCATCGAGGAGGGCAATTGGAAGTTGGTGATCGAAAACAACCGTGAGTGCTATCACTGCGCGGCAGGTCATCCAGAGCTCAATGTTTCATTCCTGCCTGAAGACTTTGCCGGCAGCACCGAGGGCATGACCGAGGAATCACTACGTGCATTGGAAGCTCACAAGGCGAAAAGCGTAATCGCCAAAGAGAGCTGGGAAAGCGAAGGGTTGATCTGTGACGCCATCGAGTATCTGGATGAGGACGCTGTCACTCAATTCCGTGCGCAACGTTTGGTGATCTCTGGTCATGGCGAATCACAGACCCTGGACACCCGCGTCGCCTGCACGAAGCTATTCGGCGAGCTGAACCGTCCCGACCTGGGCGACACGCACTTCTGGACGCATAACTCGTGGACCCATGTAATGAGCGACCATGCCGTCATTTCGTGGCTGATCCCGCTGTCTCCAGGCAAGACACTGGTGCGATCCAAGTGGCTGGTACACAAAGACGCGGTCGAGGGCAAGGATTACGACCTGCAACGCTTGACCGAAGTGTGGATCGCGACCAATCAGCAGGATGCCAGTCTGGTCAAAATTACCTACAGTGGCACTCAGGATCCAGCGTACGTGCCGGGCCCGTTTTCACACCTCGTCGAAGCCTACGTTCACCAGTTCACCCGCTGGTACACCGCACGACTCATTGCGCATAGTGCTTGAATGGGAGATGGTTCGATGAGTACTTATCAGACAGTTTCTGTGCCGATGAAAAAGCTGCGCTTCAATGATGTTGACGTGTGGTCTGCGTTCGATACCGGTTGGAGCAGTGGTGAGCCGAAAACCCTGACGGTTTGTGATGTTAGGGATGAAACCCACGATGTGAAGACCTTCACATTCCAGTGCGGCGACTTCCAGGCACTGGCTTTCGAACCTGGGCAGTTCATCACGATCGTGCCCAGTATCAACGGGCAAGCAATTTCACGCTGCTACACGCTTTCATCCTCTCCAGCTCGGCCATTCACCTTTTCGATTACGGTGAAACGTGTGCCTGGCGGATTGGTATCGAACTGGTTGCACGATAACTTGCATACGGGTGGCCAACTGACGGCGTACGGTCCTGCCGGGGCCTTTACTTCGACCTGCAGCGACGCCCGCAAGCTGCTGTATCTCTCGGCAGGGTCGGGGGTCACACCCCTGATGTCGATGACGCGTGCAAGTCATGATCTTGCGGCGGATGTCGACATTGCGTTCGTCCACAGTGCGCGGTCTCCGGTCGACATCGTCTTCAGGAAAGAGCTGCAGTTACTCGAGTCGCTTAAACCCAACCTTCAGGTACTTGCTGTCTGCGAAACTACCGAAACCGAACGCGAGTGGAGCGGCCCTATTGGGCGCCTCACTCTAGAGATCTTGCGACAATCTGTTCCTGACTTTCTGGAGCGCGAGGTCTTCACTTGTGGACCTAAAGGCTACATGGACGCCGTGCAAGCGCTGCTCGCCGGTGCAGGGTTCGACATGGATCATTACCACCAGGAAAGCTTCGATCTGGGTGAGCCATCGAGTCCGGTAGTGGTGCCCGTAGATCCTCCGCTGGTAGCGTCAGTAGACGCGTTTACCATCACGCTGGCGAAATCGGGGAAAACCTTTCAGATGACCGGCGACGACACAATCCTTTCGGCGGCCAAGCGCGCCGGAGCGGTCGTCCCCAGCTCATGCAGCCAAGGTATTTGTGGCACCTGCAAAACCGCAGTCCTGGAAGGTTCTGTCGACATGAAAGCGAACGGAGGCATTCGACAACGAGAAATTGACAAAGGATTTCGGTTGCTTTGCTGCAGCAGACCCACGTCTGACCTTGTCATCGATCTCTGATCACCGGAGCGGTTATCTGCTTACTCAAGGCATTGAGGATGGAGGTCCCCATGGTTTTTGCTGAATCCCGACGCCAAGACGCTGGGCATTTGGATCATGCTCATCAGCTCATGGCTCGCGTGGCCGAAAATCTCGGGGCTTATCGCGGGCAAGATTGGGCGCACGAAATTTCCACGAGCCGACAATCTGTTCAGTCCGCGCAATTATCACTCAATTCGGATCTTCAGACGCACATCGAAGACGACAGTTGTATTCGTGGCTGGTTGATGGAAAGCCTGGCGAACGCAAAAGAGTCTTCGCTGGTTGATGGCGCACTGTTGGAATGCATTGAACGGCTGTTACCTGATGCGGTATGGATCAAGCGACATGCGGCCTCGAATGAAGACGATCACTTCGTGGATATGCACCGGCACGCATTGCTCATTGGCAAAGGAAGCGTCGTTCATTGTGACTCAATTACGCTGGGGCTGATGGTCATGGCACCCGATGTCCGTTATCCCTTTCACAATCATCCTCCCAGAGAGTTTTACCTCGTGCTCTCGGAGGGGGAGTGGTATCAGGAGGGCGCCGGTTGGTTTAGGCCGGGGCCTGGCGGAGTGGTTTACAACCCGCCGTCGATCAGACATGCGGTGAAAGCGGGCACGGGACCGCTCCTGGCTCTGTGGGGATTGATGCACACCTGAAAGCAGACAAGGTCATTCAGGCTTGGCATGTTGCCTAGTGGGTACGCGGGGCGGCCATGGTATTGGCCAGTTGATCGCGCGCAGGATGACGTAGAAGGGGCATCGTGCTCACCCACCCAGCGTGAACTGAATGACGCGTGCGAACACATTCTGACAACTTTCCCAACTCGCTTTCCGCTCTCGAAGCGACCGAACAGGTCTGGACGGTCGATGGTGGTCGTAAGGCCAAGCGCACCGCACCACACCGCACGAACAATCAAATGCAAATGACAAAAGGCCTTAATTGGCGAGTGAGTTAAAAAACAGCTCGCAGATACCTGTGAGCATAATTTGACGCGGAGAAACACATGACTGCAAATAATAGAGGGGTGGTGTACCTGGGCGCTGGCAAGGTCGAGGTGCGAAATATCGACTACCCCAAAATGCAGGACCCACGCGGCAAGAAGATCGAACACGGCGTCATACTCAAGGTGGTCTCGACCAACATCTGCGGCTCTGATCAGCACATGGTACGTGGGCGCACCACCGCGCAGGTCGGTCTGGTTCTCGGTCATGAAATCACCGGTGAAGTGATCGAGAAGGGCAGTGACGTCGAGAACCTGAAAATCGGTGATCTGGTGTCCGTGCCGTTCAACGTCGCTTGCGGGCGCTGCCGTTCCTGCAAGGAAATGCACACCGGCGTGTGCTTGAGCGTAAATCCGGCCCGTCCAGGCGGTGCTTATGGTTATGTCGACATGGGCGACTGGACAGGTGGCCAAGCGGAATATGCGATGGTGCCGTACGCCGATTTCAACTTGCTGAAATTGCCAGATCGCGATCGCGCAATGGAAAAAATCCGCGATCTGACCTGCCTCTCCGACATTCTACCAACCGGTTACCACGGCGCGGTGACGGCCGGCGTTGGTCCAGGCAGCACCGTGTACATCGCTGGTGCCGGCCCTGTCGGTCTGGCTGCCGCCGCTTCCGCGCGCCTGTTGGGGGCGGCGGTGGTGATCATCGGTGACGTCAACACCGTGCGCCTGGCCCACGCCAAGGCCCAGGGTTTCGAAATCGCCGACCTGTCCCTGGACACACCGCTGCACGAGCAAATCGCTGCACTGCTCGGCGAACCGGAAGTGGATTGCGCCGTCGACGCTGTAGGCTTTGAAGCACGCGGTCACGGCCATGACGGCGTGAAGCATGAGGCTCCGGCCACTGTGCTCAACTCGTTAATGGGCGTGGTTCGAGTGGCTGGCAAAATTGGTATTCCTGGCCTTTACGTCACTGAAGACCCGGGTGCGGTGGATGCTGCCGCGAAGATCGGTGCCCTGAGCGTTCGCTTTGGCCTAGGCTGGGCGAAATCCCACAGCTTCCACACCGGCCAGACTCCGGTAATGAAGTACAACCGCGCGCTAATGCAGGCCATCATGTGGGACCGTATCAATATCGCTGAGGTGGTGGGCGTGCAGGTGATCAGTCTGGATCAGGCGCCGGCAGGGTATGGTGAATTTGATGCCGGAGTGCCGAAAAAATTTGTCATCGACCCACATCGTACTTTCAGCTAAGGGATGACTGTCCGGTGCGATGGCGGCTCTGAGAAAGGGGTCTCCATCGTATCGGAACACTTGCTTACCACTTGGGTCTGGTTCTTGGGGCTAGGATTGGCGTGCACCATGGTTAGGTACAAGGCGCCAACTGGTTTTGACTATGTCTTTTGCAATAGATATGGATGCACAAGCATGCGCAGTACGTTAACGCGCTGAAAAAAGAAGGCCGCCAGTGTGCAAGCGGCCAGGTCTCAAGCCCGACCAAGGCTATCGACGAAAGCTCAGTAATGACGAACACGAGCCCCGTTCCCAGGGGGGCTGAGTCAACCGTAAACCCTCTACGGTGGAAGCCGCGCTTCCATCTTCTTTCCCCGACAGAAGAGTTGATGGCAACGCTGCTCAAACGCATTACCCCTAGCTGTTGCTAGGGAAGGCAAACTGTGCGGCTTCATGACTTGTGCGCTTTGGCCAGCGTTGAGTGATGGCTTTCTTGCGGGTGTAGAATCGAACACCATCCGGACCGTAGGCATGCAAGTCGCCGAATAGAGAGCGTTTCCAGCCACCGAAGCTGTGATAGCTGACGGGCACCGGCAGCGGTACGTTGACCCCCACCATGCCCACTTCAATTTCATCGCAGAACAGACGAGCAGCTTCACCATCGCGGGTGAAAATGCAGGTGCCGTTGCCATACTCGTGGCTGTTAATCAGTTGCATGGCAGCTTCCAGGCTGCTAACTCGCACGACGCACAGTACCGGGCCGAAGATTTCTTCTTTGTAGATACGCATTTCCGGGGTCACATTGTCGAACAACGTACCACCGAGAAAATACCCATCTTCGTGGCCGGCGACACGATAGCCGCGACCATCGACCACAAGTGTCGCCCCCGAATTCAAACCATCGTCAATGTAGCTGACCACCTTGTCCCGAGCAGCCGCCGTTACCAGAGGTCCCATGTCAAGTCCACAGGAGGATCCCGCACCGATCTTCAATGCTTTTATTTGGGGCTCCAGCTTGGCGATAAGCGCATCGGCTACCTGGTCCCCGACGCACACGGCTACAGAGATTGCCATGCAGCGTTCACCACACGAGCCGTAGGCAGCACCCATCAGCGCGTTTACGGCATTATTCAGGTCTGCGTCGGGCATCAATACGGCGTGGTTCTTTGCTCCACCCAAGGCCTGCACGCGTTTGCCACGTTTGGTGCCTTCGGAGTAAATATATTCCGCGATCGGAGTTGAGCCGACGAAGCTCAATGCCTTGACCTCTGGAGCTTCGATCAGTGCATCGACCGCCTCCTTGTCACCATGCACCACATTGAGTACGCCTTTTGGCAAACCAGCTTCATGCAACAATTGAGCGATCAATAGCGTAGAACTCGGATCGCGTTCGGAAGGTTTGAGAATGAAGGTGTTGCCACAGGCGATGGCCAGTGGATACATCCACAGTGGCACCATCGCCGGGAAATTGAACGGAGTAATACCGGCGACCACTCCTATGGGTTGCAGATCGCTCCAGGCGTCAATGTTTGGGCCGACATTGCGGCTGTATTCACCCTTTAAAATAATCGGCGCGGCCGAGGCAAACTCAACGTTTTCGATGCCACGCTTGAGTTCACCCACGGCATCTTCGATTGTTTTGCCATGCTCTTCGCTGATCAGCAGAGCAATGCGTTGCTCGTTGGCCTCGAGCAATTGCTTGAACCGAAACATAACTTGGGCACGCTTGGCTGGTGGGGTGTTGCGCCACGCCGGGAACGCGGCTTGCGCCGCCTCTATCGCTTGTCGGACCGTGGCGCGGGAGGCCAAGCCAAGTTTGTGGATCGCCTGACCTGTGGCGGGATTGAAAACGTCACTGGTGCGTGCGTTATCGGCGAAAGATTCGCCATTGATAAAATGTTCGATAGTCGTCATCTTCGTTCCTCGAAAGTAAGGTCAAAGCCGCTTAAAGAGAGAGGCCGAGGCCACTGCACTGAGGGGGCAAACAGTCATAAAGTTTTGTTAAACGCTTCGCTGCCTGTGCAGCTGGTACATGCCACGCTTTTCAACCTAAGCATTCAATAGCGGTCGGCCCTGTCGCTTTCGATGGCTTCAGCCGCAACCAGCGTGTTACGCATCAGACATGCCACCGTCATGGGGCCGACGCCCCCAGGCACAGGTGTAATGGCCGCTGCGACGGGGCTGATCGACTCGAAATCGACGTCTCCCACCAGTACCGAGCGCCCGTCCTTCTCGACACGGTTGATACCCACGTCGATCACGATGGCGCCCGGCTTAATGGCCTCGGCGTTGATGAACTCGGCCTTACCCATGGCAACGACCAAAATGTCAGCCTGCCGGCACTCGGTGTTCAGATCACGGGTTCTGGAGTGCACGATCGTCACGGTGCAGTTTTCCTGGAGAAGCAGATTGGCCATCGGCTTGCCGACAATGTTCGACCTGCCCACGATGACTGCTTTTTTCCCGCTCAGATTACCCAGTTGGTCCCTGAGCATCATCAGGCAACCCAGCGGTGTGCATGGAACGAGAGAGGCTTTGCCCTGGCCGAGCAGTCCGACATTGATCGGGTGAAAACCGTCGACGTCCTTGGCAGGATCAATCGCGGTAATGACTTTGGATTCATCGATGTGGGCGGGTAGTGGCAACTGCACCAGGATCCCGTGGACATAGCGATCATTGTTCAGTTTGTCGATCAGTTGCAGTAAATCGGCTTGCGAAGTAGTGCTGTCGAGCAAGTGTGGAAATGAGTCGATACCGGACTCCAGCGCTGTCTTCATTTTCGTTTTGACATAGACCTGGCTGGCAGGATCCTGACCGACCAGCACCACAGCAAGACCCGGAGCTCTGCCGCGTTTTTCGCGAAACGCCCGCGCACCTATGGCAACTGATTTGCGCAGCGTTTCGGCAAAACCCTTGCCGTCAATGATATGGGCCTGGGGGCTTAGGGTTTGATCCAATAGTTGAGTCATCTTCATCTTGTCCTATCCTGTCAGCGGTCAGAAAAAACGGCATTCAAGCCTTCAGGCGTTGCCCTTTGAGTCATACAGGCAGCCACGAATCATCTTTGCCGGATATGTTTCACTCAATATCTGCACGGCAAGTTCCCTTTCCCAGAGCCGCTAGCTCCTCCGAAGAGGCAACCCAATGCCATCTTTTGAGAGGGTGGTTGGAAAACACCGTCGCTGGCGATCAGGGCAGGTGCGGTGAATGCTAAGGTGGTTGAGTAGCCGCTACAAACGATGTATACGGCCTATATTTATAAGTAGGGCTAATGGGAGATTGTCCATGTCTTTGACCAACCTTCAGCTGAACTGGCTGCGAACGTTTGAGTCGGTAGGTCGTCATTTGAGCTTTTCCGCGGCGGCCATCGAGTTGAACATGAGTCAGTCGGCAGTCAGCCAACAGATCAAGTTGCTGGAGCACAAGCTCGGCAAGCCGCTTTTTCAGCGTCAGACCCGTTCGATTCAACTGACCGTATCGGGCCGAGCGTACCTGGCGGTGGTTCGAGAGGGCCTCTGGCACATGCATCAGGGCATGAACAATATCTTCAGCTCGGTGGCGCAGGGCGTTCTTGAGATCAGCGTGAACAACTCCTTCGCGCAGCTCTGGCTAGCACCGCGAATGGAGCGATTTGCCGAGTTGTATCCGCAAATCTCACTGCGCATGTATGGCGTGAACTGGGAAGCCGATGCGCCGCCGAGTAGCGCAGAGCTTGAGATACGCTACGGCTCCGGCAACTGGCAGCAATATGATGTCCAGCAACTGCTTTCCACCGAATTGCGGCCCTACTGTTCACTGGATGTTGCGGCCAAGCTGCGCAGCGCGGGCGGCTTGCTGAGCCTGGCGCTTATCGACGTACTGGGTACGCCCAACGGTTGGAGCGATTGGCTGGCCTCAAATCCCCAGGGCGAGGCGGAGAACTACCAGCGGTTCTATGTGGACAGCTATGCCATTGCCGCCAGCATGGCGATCGAGAACGCGGGTGTGTGCCTGCTCAATGAGGAACTGGTCGAGAAGTCCAGGCTTCGCGGGCAACTCGTTTCTCCGCTGGATCAGAGCATCGAGAGCCTGGCGGGGTTCTATTTGCTCAAACCACTTAGCAAACCCCTGTCGGGAGCAGCCCAGGCATTTTGTACCTGGCTGGAATCTGAACTTCGGTAACGAATTAGCTCCGCTTATTAATCAGTGATGGATACATCGTTTGTTGCGACGTCAGAAGCGCTCGTAGCATGGGCTCCAGAGGCACGATTCAATGCCTGGAGGCTGTGATGCAACGCGATACAATGGAATTTGATGTTGTTGTAGTGGGTGGCGGACCTGCTGGGTTGTCCACCGCGATTCGCCTGCGGCAACTGGCGCTGGAAGCAGGTCGAGAGCTCTCTGTGTGTCTGGTGGAAAAGGGCGCGGAGATCGGTGCGCACATTATGTCCGGCGCGGTGTTCGAGCCTTCAGCTCTCAACGAATTGCTTCCCGAATGGCGCGAGATGGGTGCACCGCTGCAAACGCCAGTGAGTTCGGACGAGATTTATTATCTGTCGTCGTCACGCTTGTCGATCAGGATGCCGGGTGTCTTGGCTCCCGAGACGATGCATAACGAAGGCAATTACATTGTCAGCCTGGGGAATGTCTGCCGTTGGCTCGGTCAGCAGGCTGAAGCACTGGGCGTGGATGTTTTTGCCGGTTTTCCCGCCGCTGATGTTCTGTATGACGAGCAGGGACGAGTCAAGGGCGTGGTCACTGCTGACATGGGCGTCGATCGATCCGGCAATCAAAAAGGTAGTTTCACCCCAGGTATCGAGTTGATTGGCAAGCAGACGGTGTTTGCTGAAGGTTGCCGAGGTCACTTGGGCAAACAATTGATCCATCAATATCGGCTCGACGCTAATTCTGATCCTCAGCATTACGGTCTGGGTATCAAAGAGGTCTGGGAGATTCCGGCCGAGCAACATGTCCCGGGCTTGGTGATTCACAGTACCGGGTGGCCCTTGACCGTGAGTGGCGCCCAAGGTGGCGCTTTCATGTATCACCTCGAGAATCGCCAGGTCGTGATCGGCCAAGTCGTTGACCTCAACTACCGCAATCCATTTCTCTCTCCTTTCGACGAGCTGCAGCAACTCAAACACCATCCGCTCTATGAGCAATTCCTGCGGGGTGGATCGCGCATCAGCTACGGTGCCCGAGCGATTGCCAAAGGCGGGCTGCAGTCGCTGCCTAAGATGCATTTTCCGGGTGGTTTGTTGATCGGTTGTGACGCTGGCACTTTGAATTTCGCCAAAATCAAAGGCTCGCACACGGCGATGAAGTCCGGAATCCTGGCCGCGGAGACAATCTTTGAAGCCCTGGTCGTCGATGAGGCGGTTGGTCAGGATCTGGCAGACTATGCGATCCGATTCAAAAACTCCTCCATTCATGAGGAATTGCACCAGCAGCGTAATTTTGGCCCCGCATTGCATCGCTTCGGCAGCTTGATCGGCGCGGCTTATGCGTGGTTCGATTTGAACCTGCTCAAGGGGAAAACACCCTGGACCCTGCGTGACACGCGTGCCGATTACTCGACCATGATGCGCGCCGATCAAGCGAAAGCCATTGACTACCCCAAACCGGACAATGTGCTGAGTTTCGACAAGACCTCTTCGGTTTATCTGTCTAACACCAACCATGAAGAAGATCAGCCCTGCCATTTAATACTCAGGGATGGGCAGGTGCCGATCGCTTTCAATCTGACGACCTATGCCGAACCCGCGCAGCGCTACTGCCCGGCCGGGGTGTACGAGGTGGTTGAGGATGCGGAGCAAAAGCGGTTCCAGATCAATGCGCAGAACTGTCTGCATTGTAAGACCTGTGACATCAAGGACCCGAGCCAAAATATTACTTGGCGCGTTCCCGAAGGAGGCGGTGGCCCTAATTACACCAGCATGTAAGGAAATCAGACGCTTCGCACATCGCGAGAGAGGGTTGTGAAAACGAGAGGATTGGATGGCTTTTAACCCGGCGTATGCCGGGTTTTTTTGCGCGCTGCACCAGTAATATGAATAAGTACACCTTATTCATGAGTGCTAGATAGATCGTTTGTAAGAGGTTATTGAGACTTATAGCATCCGTCTGAAGCAGTCATGGACTTATTCGGAGGTAGATATGAAGGTGCTGGTGGCGGTGAAGCGGGTCTTGGACGCTAACGTCAAGGTCCGGGTTAAGACGGACGAGTCTGACGTTGAGTTGAGCAACGTAAAGATGTCGATCAACCCCTTTTGTGAGATCGCGGTCGAGGCGGCGTTGCAGTTGAAGGAAAGCGGGCAAGCCAGTGAGGTGATCGCAGTATCCGTGGGGCCAGATGTTTGCCAGGAACAATTGCGTACAGCGCTGGCCATGGGGGCGGACCGCGCCGTGCTGATCAAATCGGCGCGCGATCTTGAACCGCTGGCCATCGCCAAGTTGCTCATCGAAGTGGTCAAGCGCGAAGCACCCGGCATCGTGCTGTTGGGTAAACAGTCCATCGATGGGGACAACAACCAGACTGGCCAGATGTTGTCGGCTTTGATGGGCAGTTCTCAAGGCGCTTTCGCCTCGGATATCAAGGTGGTCGGGGAATGGGTCAACGTGACCCGCGAAGTCGACGGAGGCCTGGAAACCCGGAGCCTTCGTCTGCCTGCCGTGATAACTGCTGACCTGCGCTTGAACGAGCCACGCTACGCATCGCTGCCCAACATCATGAAGGCCAAGAAAAAGCCTCTGGAAATTATCGAGGGCACTGAGCTGGGGATCGACATTGCTCCACGGCTGAAAGTCATCAAGGTGAGTGCACCTCAAGAGCGCAAGGCAGGTGTTCGCGTGAGTAGCGTTGAAGAACTGGTCCAAAAGCTGAAGAACGAAGCGGGGGTGATCTGATGGCTGTTTTGTTGATTGCTGAGCATCACGATGGAGTGCTCAAGCTGGCAACCTTGAATGCATTGACCGCCGCTGCACGCCTTGACGCGTCGGTTGAAGTTCTGGTCGCCGGGAAGCATGCCGGTCGCGTTGCGGAAGAAATCGCAACCTTCACCGAAGTCAATCAGGTGTTGATCGCTGATGCCCCTGCCTACGCTGACCAAGGTGTCGAAAACGTGGCGGCACTGATAACTGAGCTGGTGACAACGTCGGCCTACAGCCATGTGCTGGCCGCTTCAACCGCTTTTGGCAAAAACCTGTTGCCACGCGTAGCGGCGTTGCTCGACGTGGCCCAGATCAGCGACGTGGTGGAAATCATTTCAGCCAGTCGCTTTGTGCGTCCGTTTTATGCCGGCAATGCCTTGGCCACCGTTGAAAGTGCTGATCCGGTAAAAGTTCTGACGGTACGCACCACGGCATTTGCGGCAGCAGAAAAATCCGCAGCCAGCGCTGCTGTTACAGCTCTCACACTTGCCCACGAAACTGGCCTCTCCAGGTTCGTCAGTGCCGACTTCAGCGTGTCTGAGCGGGTCGAGCTGACCTCCGCCAAGATCATCGTTGCGGGTGGTCGTGGAATGGGCAGTGGGGCGAATTTCGCCCTGTTGGAAAAAGTTGCCGACAAGCTCGGCGCGGCGGTTGGAGCATCCCGGGCCGCAGTCGATGCCGGGTTTGTTTCCAATGACATGCAGGTCGGCCAGACCGGCAAGATCGTCGCGCCACAGCTGTATATCGCTGTGGGTATATCGGGTGCCATCCAACATTTGGCGGGCATGAAAGATTCAAAAATCATCGTTGCAATCAACAAGGATGAAGAAGCACCGATTTTCCGTATCGCCGACTACGGCCTGGTTGCTGATCTGTTTGACGCCGTCCCCGCGCTTGAAGCTGCACTGTCTTGAGGAGCCTGAAATGAATACAAAGCGTACCTACACCTTCGCATTCGATTGTCCTGACCGTGTAGGGATCATCACCCGCACCGCTGGGCTGTTTGCCAGCCACGGCGGTTGGGTTGAAGAGGCCTCTCAGTTCTCGGATGAAGAAAGCAACCGCTTCTTCAGCCGTATGGTGGTGCGGGCCGATTCGCTGCCCTTTGATATGGAGGCGCTACGCCGCAAGGTTGAACCACTCGCTCAGGAAATGACCATGAACTGGCGGCTGGTGGACAGTGATCAACGCAAACGTGTGGTGTTGATGTGCAGCAAAGGTTCGCACTGCATGACGGACTTGCTGGACCGCTGGAAGACCGGCGATTTGGTCTGTGACATTGCTTGCGTGATTTCAAACCATGAAGACCTACGCAGCCTGGTGGAGTGGTACGGCATTCCTTTCGAATACGTACCGGTAGACAAGGACAACAAGTCAGCAGGGTTTGCCCGGACCGAACGTTTGATCGATGAATACCGTGCCGACTGCATCGTATTAGCGCGGTACATGCAAATTCTTCCGCAAAACCTGTGCGAGAAATACCGGCACAAGGTCATCAACATCCACCACAGTTTTCTGCCGTCATTCATTGGTGCCAAGCCTTATCACCAAGCCTCTCGACGCGGTGTGAAGCTTATCGGTGCTACCTGTCACTACGTCACCGAAGAGCTTGATGAAGGGCCGATTATTGAGCAGGACGTTGCACGGGTCAGTCATGAGCAAACAGTCGATGACCTCGTCAGGCTCGGCAAGGACGTCGAGAAGACCGTACTGGCGCGGGGGCTTCGAAACCATCTTGAAGACCGCGTGCTGGTGTATGGCAATAAAACCGTCGTTTTATAACCCAATCATCGAGTCGGTTGCCGCTTTGGGAGCCGGCCTTGGAGTTTCATATGAGCAATAGCATTCCGAGCTCAGCTCGCGTAGTCATCGTCGGTGGTGGGGTTATCGGTTGCAGCGTCGCCTATCACCTGACCAAATTGGGCATCAAGGATGTGGTGTTGCTGGAGCGCAAGACGCTGACCTGCGGTACCACCTGGCATGCGGCCGGCCTGGTGCCGACTCTGCGTGCGACATACAACATGAGCATGCTGGCCAAATACAGTGCCGGCTTGTACGAAGGTCTTGAGGCGGAAACTGGACAGGCGACTGGCTTTGTCCGCAATGGTTCGCTGAGCATCGCCACTCATCAAGAGCGTTTCACCGAGCTTAAGCGTGGCGCCTCTATGGCAAAGTTGTGCGGCTTCCCTTGCGAGGTGGTGAACCCTGAGCAAGCGCTGGATCTGTGGCCGCTACTGAACATCGATGACATCGTCGGCGGTGTTTATCTGCCTTTGGACGGCGTAGTGAATCCGGTGGACGTGACCCAGGCGTTGGCCAAGGGAGCTCGCATGGGCGGTGCGCGGATCATCGAGAACACCCAGGTTCTGGACATCAAGATCAAGGACGGGAAAGCCGCAGGTGTGGTGACCGCTCAAGGTGATATCGACGCCGAGTTCGTCGTTAACTGTGCCGGTATGTGGGCACGCAATTTTGGCAAGAAGGCCGGAGTCAACATCCCACTGCACGCGGCGGAGCACTTCTATGTCGTGACCGAGCCGATGCCGGAAATCAACGGCATCATGCTGCCCACCCTGCGCGACCTGGACAACTACAACTACTTCAAGACCGACGCCGGCAAACTGTTGGTGGGTACATTCGAGCCGAACGCCAAACCTTGGGGCCACGAAGGGATTCCCGACAGTTTCTGCTTCGACGAGCTGCCCCCTGATCTTGACCATCTTGAACCCTATCTTGAAGCGGCCATCCGCCGTATTCCGGCAATGGAAAAAACCGGTCTGCAAGTATTCTTTAATGGGCCAGAAAGCTTTACTCCGGACGATCGCTATCACTTGGGCGAGGCACCGGAACTGCGTAACTATTTTGTCGCTGCCGGTTTCAACTCGGTCGGCATCCAGTCGGCAGGTGGCGCCGGTAAAGTGCTGGCCGAGTGGATCGCCAAGGGTCATGCGCCGATGGACCTGTGGGACGTAGATATCAAGCGCAACCTGCCGTTCCAGGGCAACTCACAATACCTGTACGACCGCACCACCGAAGGCCTCGGTTTGCTCTATGCAATGCATTGGCCATTCCGTCAGTTTGAAACCGCTCGAAACGCCCGTAAGAGTATCCTGCACGATCGCCTCGTAGCGGCAAATGCCTGCTATGGCGAAGTGGTCGGCTGGGAGCGCGCAAACTTCTTCGCCCCTGAAGGCGTGAAGCCTGAATACGGATACAGCTGGGGCAAGCAGAATTGGTTCGACTGGTCGGCTGCCGAACACCTGGCAGTGCGCAAGACCGTGGGATTGTTCGATCAGAGTTCCTTCGCCAAAATTCTGGTGCAAGGACGTGATGCAATGTCAGTGATGAACCGCATCTGCAGTAACAATATCGATGTCGAACCCGGCAAGATCGTTTACACCCAGTGGCTCAACGAGCGCGGTGGTATTGAAGCGGACCTAACCGTAACACGGTTGGAGAAAGATTCTTTCCTGATCGTCACCGGCCCATGGACACAGACCCGTGAATTGAATTGGCTGCGCCGCAATACGCCGGCTGAGGCCAATGTGGTGATCACCGACGTCACCTCATCCATGGCTGTAATTAGTATCATGGGTCCCAACGCCCGCAATCTGTTGCAACCACTTACCACGGATGACCTTTCCAATGAAGGGTTCCCGTTCGCGACCTCGCGAGAGATCGAGTTGGGCTACGCCCGAGTACGCGCCTCGCGGATCACTTACGTGGGTGAGCTGGGCTGGGAGCTTTATATCCCTACCGAATTTGCCCCTGATGTGTTCGACCGAATCGTTGCCGCCGGTGAACCGCATGGTCTGAAACTCTGTGGCTACCATGCGTTGAACTCGTTGCGCATCGAGAAGGGTTATCGCCACTTCGGTCATGACGTGATGGAGGAAGACACCCCGCTGGAGGCCGGTCTGTCCTTCGCTTCTGACTTCAACAAGGCGGGCGGTTTTATCGGCAAGGAAGCGTTGCTCAAGCAGAAAGCCGAAGGCGTTAAAAAACGTATGGTGTTGTTTAAGTTCCTGGACCCCGAGGCCACCAGTTACCACGAGGAGCCGATCTTCCGAAACGGAGAAATCGTAGGCCGCACCACGTCCGGAATGTACGGTCATTTCATCGGCGGCAACGTGGCGATGGGATATGTGTGTAATGACACAGGTGTGAGTGCTGATTGGGTCAAGGAGGGCAAGTATGAAATTGAAATTGCGGCGCAAAAATACGAGGTCGAAGCCAGCTTGCGCGCTTTCTATGATCCAGAGATGACAAACATCAAGTGCTGACAAGCTAGCGCTGGCCTGTCCCGGTGAATGGGACAGGTGAGCGTGACTAGCAGAAAAAAACTGGTCGATTAAATCGCAGCGGCTGTTGTATGGCCGCTGTGTACCGATGGGCTTGGCAAGCGCTGAATAAATGGCTGCACAAGTAAGAGTCGAACCCTAACACCTATGAGGAAATTCAGTGCCATGTCGACGCTGGTGTATCTGGGGTTGGGCAGTAATCAAGAACGGGAATTGAACCTGCAGTATGCACTGGATTTTCTTTTTGCATTACTGAGTGATGGGCGATGTTCTCCGGTGTACTCCTCCGCGCCTGTGGGTGCACGCGGTTGTACCTTTTTCAACCTGGTGATGTGCGGGAAAACCGATCTATCGCTGGAACAACTCTCTCGAGTGATAAAACGCTTCGAGTCGAAATACCACCGTCAATGTAAGCCATTCCTGGTCATGCCTATTGATATTGACGTGCTTCTGTACGGCCGTTATGTCGGTGAATTCAAGGGGGGCGTTTTGCCAAGACGTGATCTTGTCGAAAGTCCCTACGTCATGCTGCCGATCTCCATGCTTGCTCCGCACGATACTCACCCCGTTTCCGGGGTGACGTTCAGCGGCATCTGGCGGGAAATTGAGCATCAAATAGTCGGGCGAAACCGACCGGTGATGGTGAAGGCTTCGGAGCATATCAAGACGGTCCCGCCCGCCGTGCCGTCAATTCAGCATGCCGACTTCGGCGTTTCTAAATCCAGCTTTTCATAGGCGATATTGCGCCTGCTGGGGTTGAAGTTGCGCCCGAATGGGCACTGCATCCCCATAGACCGTCGACCTGTCTGGAAAAGTGGCCTCTAGTTTCCATTAACTAAGCGACCACAGGAAAGCAAAACACATAGACTCACCGCTATTAGAGCGAGAGGGAAAGATGCAGATCAGAGGTGAGCGTGCAGCCACTGCGTGTGGGTTAGTGGCGGTAGCGATGTGGAGCACTGCCCCCGGGATTTTAAGGAGCGTCAGCGAAGTTTTCGGCTCATTGGGCGGTGCGGCAATGATCTTTTCAGTGGGTGCACTCATGCTTCTTGGGTTTTTGGGACGACCGCAGTTGCGTTCGACATCCAAGTTTTATCTCATAGTGGGAAGCGCCATTTTTGTTGTGAACGAGGTATGCCTTTCTCTCGCTCTAGGCTTTGCCAGCAATCGAATACAAGCAATCGAGCTTGGTGTGGTGAATTACCTGTGGCCTTGTCTGACCGTTCTGCTTGCCATCATCATGAACGGACAAAAGACACGCTGGATCATCGTTCCAGGTACGCTGCTGGCTCTTTTCGGCATCGTGTGGGTTGTGAGTGGCGATGGGGCATCACTGCCTCGCCTCGTTTCCAATGTTGAGTCCAACCCTCTCAGTTACAGCCTCGCATTAGCGTGCGCGATTACGTTTGCTTTGTACTGCAATGTCACACGAAAGTATGGGGGAGGGGAGAATCTTGTCGTTTTGTTTTTCATTTTAACAGCGGGCGTACTTTGGCTGAAGTACGCTTTTAGCAGTGAGAAAATTTCCGCTTTCACTATCGGCAGCAGTTTGGAGCTGATTGCCGCTGGCAGCGCTATGGCAAGTGGTTATGCTCTATGGAACGTTGGTATTTCGCGGGGAAATCTCACGTTGCTAGCTACCTTGTCGTACTCCGCACCAGTCTTGTCATCGGCATTCGCGGCTGTATGGCTGGGGGTCGATTTAAAAGCGCAGTTTTGGCAGGGCGCGCTGCTGGTAACTGCCGGTTCACTCATATGCTGGCAGGCGACACGACAACTTACAAACTCAGCTGACTGCTGAAAACTCATACCCTCGATAGTCTAGGTGGAACCCATCCGCCGATCTCGCCACTAACGGCCCCTCCAAAGGGCCCCGAACCGGATATTCAATACTCTAGGTTATGGTTAAGCACACAGATCCAGACATGACGCTGCTGAAAATGCCGTCTTTGAAAGCCGTGAAGTCATTCGTAGCAGCTGCCAAATATCAGAGCTTTACGCGTGCGGCAGAAGCACTGTGCGTTACTCAAGCGGCAATCAGCCGTCAGATTCGGGAGCTTGAGGCGTACCTTGGGGTAGATCTCTTCAAACGGGTGGGTCGAGCGGTCGAGCTGACGGAAGCCGGATCCATCTTTTTTGATGCGGCACAGATATCTTTTGTCAACATTTCCCAAGCGGCGGAACGTATTCGCTCCCATAACTCAGGCAAGCGCACCTTGACGCTTTGCTGTTCTCCAGCGTTCTCAGCACTCTGGCTCGCAGCCAAGCTGCCGGTGTTTTTTACGACGAACGCTGACATCGATCTCAACTTGGTGGCTACTCAAAACTTTTTGTCGATGGAACCGGGTGTGACTCCGGACATCTTCATCACCAAGATGGCCATGATCCAGGATGGCTACCGTAGTTATCCGTTGTGCCATGATGTCATTTACCCGGTGTGCACACCTCGTTATAAAGAGGAGCATCCTGAGCTATCCAGCCTGGAAGAATTACGCGATGGGGTTTTGCTAAACCTCAGCCCGTATGGCAGATCCCAAGTAGCGGAGCACGTTGACTGGGGCGTTTGGTTGGCCTATCACGATGTTGATATCAAGAAACGACCCCACGATAGCCCTCACGTTTTCAACGCGAATGACTACAACCTCGTGATAAGTATGGTGTTGACCCATCAGGGCGTCGCCCTGGGATGGAATCACCTGGTTGCAAACCTGATCGAAAACGGCACGCTGATTCGTCCGATCGAAGAAGAAGTAGTTCTCCATGAAAGTCAGCACTATCTGACAATTCGAGAAGACCGGATCAACGACGACGCCTGTTGCCGGCTACGCGATTGGATTCTCGCCCAGTTTTCATGAGCTGTTTAGAAAATAGAAATACTGACTGAGCAGTGATTCGGGGTGCGAGGAGCGGGGAAGTTTGGGTATGCCGGCGGTGATCATTCGTGGTTCTCATCACCGGCAGGTTTGCACTTAGCCGACAGATCTTAACGGGATCCTGTCATTGAGCTGCTCAAGCATCGTTTTGCAGCACTTATTATCAAACTGACACACACCATTTCGCTGGCCACCGACAACGGCCTGGCTCGAAAGCTGGCGAGCTGACACCCACCTGTGCGCCCTCAACCAAGGTGCGATCCTGGTCATTGGTTGCAAACCAAACCTTGGTCAGGCGATTGATGTCGTATACGCCGAGACTTACCTATTCTTTGAAGAAAATTTTTACGGTGTGTACGCCCGTTTTCTTGGCAAAGTATCCCGGCGACTCTGTGCTTTCAGGGTTATCGGCCATGCCGCTGCTGAACCTCAGTACGCACCACTGGCGCGCTCGGCTACCGGACAGGGTGAGGCCACTGAAGAGGTGGCCTGTCAGAAGCTGACCGAGTTGATAGCTATGGTTCGCAGGCGTTGTTCCGAACTCGACTGCGCAGAAATAGCCGATGCTTGCCTTGGCAAACTTTTGGCCTGCGCCCCTGTGGGGAAGGATGGAGTGTGGCCAATGAGGTTGTTCGCGATGTTATTGAGGATCTGGAATTCGAAGAACTATCCCGTGGCGCTCATACTGAACTCTACAACTCCCGTGGTGCGCATTGGCAAGGCGAAGGAGGAGGTCAGGAGAGGGAGCTCGCAGCGAAGTATCGCAAATGGGCGGAGCCCTGAACTCTGCTCGTAGGTCGAGGAACAGCACGGAGCTCAATCATGTCGGCGACGTGCTAGCGGCTTGCGATTTTTGAAACGTGATTGGCGGTCCCCAACTTGTTTGCTGACGACCTTGAGATCGACATGCCAATTATGATGCTTTGCGGGGAAGCACCATTGAGAGTGTCCTGTGATCTGACGAAGCTTGCTGAAATAGTGGGTTGCAAACGCAGATAGGAACACGTGGTGGTGGCCGAATTGCACAAGGGTTGTCCCGTGAGCTAGAGGCACAGCCCTGAAAGAGTTGTCGCAAGACAGCCCCAAGACCATTCAGTCCACGAAAGTTGGCTGGTCTTGGGTTTCTAAATCAGGTGGTTTGAGGCTTTCGCAAAACCGATCGACTGCATTTATCGACTGATGCTGCCTGTCGCCATCGGTAATATTGGTTCGTTCCCTGCTGATCAAATCCGATGAAATCGGTAGTCTGCGACCCGTTTCTGGTCCAACCGGAGTTAGGTTCGCTGTCGTTCATGCGGTGCTCTACTGCGTTCCAGTCGTACCATTGGAAAAGTCCACTCACCGAACGACCCTTCCGTGTGGATGACCACACCCGAATTTTCCATCGCGATTTCTCGGTGGAAACCGGTAGCAACGCTCAATACCGAGTCTGCTCGCAGACTGAGGGTACACATAGAGGTAGAAAATTTTTCGAACTCAAAAATTCCCTTTATTTTCAATAAAAAAGAGAAAGGTTCGATTCCGGCTTCGGCACCATGAATATCAAGGGCTGCGTGAGATACCTCATGCAGGCCCTTAGTTTTTTCTTGCCGCAATTCCTATTTTGTAGACGTCACCTTCTTCCCTTTGCGGTGGCGGATGTATTGCTTAGTCATCACTACGGTGGTGTGACCAAGCTGGTCCATTACCTCCCGGATGTTGCCGGTTGACTCAGAAACTGCCCCGTCCTCGGATCGAAGTGGCGCACAAAGTGAACGTGCCTGGAACCGAAGGGCTGGTCGCTGACCCCGGGCCCTCTGATCACCTTGACGCTGTTCATCCGGTGGATCGGTATGAAGTGCCGGTTATCCATTGGTACGAAATGCCGGTTGTGCATTGGCACGAAATGCCGGTTTCCCATATGAAACGGGCCCGTGTGGAAATGGTGGAATTGCCCGCATTGCTGTGGCTGCCCACTGACCAGAACGGTCGGGTGAGGATTTTGACCGAGGCCGCCACCGCTGATTGCCTCCAGGGAGAGGCTGCTTGCCAGAAGCCCCGCGACCAAGAGCAGGAGCTGTTTGAAGATACGCATAGCGCCACCTCTGACGGTCCCCCTGCACTAAATTATAGTGCGCCATGGACCCCGGCCTGGCCTTGGCGCTGAAGTAGACATCTAACCAAACGGCGGGTGAGCAGAAAGTAATAACCTATAAATTACCTTCTAATTCATTGTGTTACAGAGCGGATGTCCTAATTTTTACCATATCTCGGCACGACCCCGAAAAGATGCCGCAAAAAAATCTCAAACCACTGGGTATAAGGCTTGTGGCGGCGTGCCTCGGAAAGAATTGAGGCAGGAATATTCGTGTAAGCTATTGAATTATATTAAGATATCGAGTTGAATTAAAATCCCCCGCTCGTAAGGGCGTGCCGGGTCGATTCCGGCTTCTTACCATGAATATCAAGGGCTTGCGTGAGATACCTAATGTAGGCCCTTTTTCTTTACTCTGCAAAAACCAGCCTCTGCTCCAATCCATCACGTTACGCATCCGAACGGACTACCCGGTCATGCCCACGCAAAAAGAATCACCTCAGGCATGAAGTCCTTGCAGGGCCTGGCTTTGCAATAGGGACTTACAAAGCAGTCTCTCAATAAGGGTGACGTGGTCAAGATGGATGTCTTCTGAAGTTTTTGCCTGCAACTGCCGACTCAAGCTCCTTGCAGTAATCAGAGGGCACTTTATGCCCTTATTTTTTTTGAGGGTGCTGGATGAAACAAAGACAGGTTTCGCTGTTGGCTTTGTTGTTTATGTTTTTGACAGGTTGCACGACTACGCCACCCAAAGATCAAAGCAATCTCTGCAGTATTTACCGTGAGTATCCCGACTGGTACGAGGACTCGCTGGAAATGCAGAATGAATATGGGACGCCTGCGCATGTGGCCATGGCGATAATGAAGCAGGAAAGCAGCTACGTGGCTGACGCATTGCCGCCTCGTGACTACCTGCTCTGGGTGATCCCTTGGGGGCGAGTCAGTTCGGCTTATGGTTATGCGCAGGCTCAAGATCCGGTGTGGGGCGAGTACAGGGACGATACTGGCAACGGCGGTTCGCGTGACAGCTTCGACGACGCGATCATGTTTATCGGTTGGTACACCACTGGCACCCACCGCCAGCTCGGAATCTCCAAATGGGACACCTACAATCAGTACCTGGCTTACCACGAGGGGCGTGGGGGCTATAGCCGCAATACCTATCGCAGTAAGCCGTGGCTGATGCAGGTTGCCCAGAAAGTGCAAAAGCAGTCAGAGATTTACAGCGCCCAACTCAAGCAGTGTCGTCAGGAGTTGGAAGACGAACGTAGTGGGTGGTTTTAGCGCGGCAAAGCCATTGATTCCGTTGCCCGGCATTCTCTGAAATCAAGGGTTCGCGAGCGAACGCTGTGCAAACCCTTGGTTGTTTCTGCTTCATTTCATCTGTCTAGATCGTGGTTGCCTGATGTTTTTCAGGACGCCGGATCTGCCTTGCGGCGATCGCTGCCGGTCGGGTTGCCGGTATTGATCAGTCTTCTTTCCAGCAGTACGTTTTCCAAAGCCTGGCGGTCTGACGGGTTCATTTGATGTTCTCGCTCCTTGAGTTCCAACAGGATCGGGCTGGACCATTGGCGATAGGTTTGTTCAGCACTACGATTGGGTGACATGGGTACCTCCTTGATCAGGCTCCTGCCAATAAAGGCGCCGCAGTTCGATACGCAAAATACCCTAGTCGACGAAGCGGGTTCTCGCCACTGCTTTACGTCGGACTTGCATTTCCCCAGATGCCCGTAGCGGCCGTGCGCTGTACGTAGTCGCTAAAGTCGCGTGCCGGCCGACCCAGTGCCCGTTGTACGCCATCGGTCACGGGCGTGTTGCGGCCATCGAGCACAGTCGTGAACAGATACAGCACCAGATCGATCAACTCCGGGGGAAGTTGTTCCTGTTCCAATGCTTGTCGATAGGCATCCGCTGGTACGGCCACGAATTCGATGTTGCGATGGGTGGAGCGGGCGATCTCGGTCACGGCTTCGGCAAAGGTCAGCGCCCGAGGGCCAGTCAATTCATAGAGCTGGTTGGTGTGTCCGGGTTGGGTCAGTGCGGCGACGGCGCACTCGGCGATGTCCTCTGCATCGACAAAGGGTTCGGCGACTCGGCCGACGGGGAGTGCGAGTTCGCCTTGCAGAATGGGTTCAAGAAAGTGCGCCTCGCTGAAATTCTGGCAGAACCAACTGGCCCGCAGAATCGTCCAGTCAATCCCGCTGTTCTGTACGACGCGTTCGGCCTGTTCCGCCTCGATCTCACCACGCCCGGATAACAAAACCAGTTTGCGGACTCCGCTTTTCACTGCCAGGTCGGTGAACGCCTGAATGGTTTCAAGGGCGCCTGGAACGGCGAGATCAGGTTGGAAGGAAATGTAGACCGCATGAGCGCCATCTATCACCGCGTCCCAGGTTGATCGATCTTCCCAGTCGAAAGGGGGATTCGCATCGCGGGAGCCTTGGCGAACGGGCAAGCCGGCCGCTTCGAGTCGTTGTGTGATTCGCCGCCCGGTTTTGCCCGTGGCGCCAAGGACCAGTGTGATTGGTTGATCGGTTTTCATCGCGTTCATCTCCATCGGTTAATGTGAGTGATACTCACGTTTAAAAGATGATAGATACTCATGTTTTGTCGTCAACCCATCAGATCGAATTGCCCGACGTGTGGACATCTGATATTGGGCGTAAGGAGTGGCGATGCTAAGGTGAGTACATGTCACGTTATTGACCGGGAAATTCGCTCGTGCGCAAAAAAACCTCTGAAACCCCCGAACAGCCTGCTGCGCAAGCGGTTCGACGCAATCCCATGCAACAGCGCAGCCGTGAGCGTCAGGAGCGGATATTGGCGATGGCGACTCAATTGATCGCAGACAAGGGCAGCGATCAGCTCAAGATGAGTGAAATCGCCGAGCGCTCCGAAATCTCGATCGGTTCTCTTTATCAGTACTTTCCCGACAAGAGTTCCGTCATCCGGATGCTGGCCGAACGCTACAACGCTGAGAGCCGTCGTTGCATTACAGAGGCAATGGAGGCGGTCGAGGATGCCCAGGGTTTGCAGGCGGCTTATTCGCAGTTGCTCGATCAGTATTACGAGATCGTGATGGCGACACCGGTGATGCGTGACATCTGGTCCGGCATGCAGGCCGACAAACAGTTGTTGCAGCTGGAGCTGGGGGAGAGTCGGGTTGCCGGAGCGCTGTTGGCCCAGGCCATGCTTCGCGTATTTCCGCAAAGCGATGAGCTACAGGTTCAGGAGTCCGCGTTTTTGATTTGGCACCTGGGCGAGGCGACCATGCGGTTGGCTGTCACTTGTACGCCAGAGGAAGGACGCGCGCTGGTCGAGGCGTTCAAGCGCATGTCCCTGCGCGAGGTCATGGACCCAGCGTGCAGGGACATCTAATCGCAGTAAAAGCCTGGCAGTTGTTTCAATTTCCTAAACGAAAGGTTGGCCGGTAAAGCCGCGCGGCAGTCGTTGCAGGCCGGCCATCGCAGTCAGTCGCTCGGTCCAGGCTGAACGCCAGTTATTGGCGGTGTGGACGGCTTTGGCTTTGCGTGCTGCGCGGCGGGCAGCGTTGCGTTCGGTCTTGCGGGCTTCCTTGTATGCGTCGGTGTTTCGGCAGCTTCTGCATTTCACCCGATTGAGCTCGCGGGTCGATACGAGGTTGTTGCCGTTGTGACCGCAGGCCAGGTGCCCGCTGACTTTGAAGTGAGTGACCATTGGAACGTCTCCTTGGTGACGTGTGATCGGTTGACCCCACGTGAGCGGTGACGTTCGTTTGGTTTTGCGCAACAAAAAATCCCGGCGCCAGGTCGGGTTGTGAGAGAGGGTGAAAACCTGGTAGGCAGCCAAACGTTCGGAGACGTCACCGTCACCGATCATGCTGCCCGAATCGGACCTGTCCTCGTACCGCAAATCCGCGACGGATCATCTGAACCGGGGCAGAGGCGGGTCGACAGGTTTGAGTGACGACAGCGTGTGCCGAATCAGCGGCGCGTCCTTCTCGATGTCGTTCAGGCGATCACGAATTCTGAGGGCGGTGGGGTGCCCGCCTTGATGATCGACCCAGTCGGCGATTTCCTTGCAGGCCGCGGCCAAGCGGGCCTGACGGGAGTCCAGCAAGGTGAGCAGGGTAGTGATGGACTCTTTTTCGGACATGGGAGACACCTCCGTTCAAGAAACCTGAGTGTGGCAGCAAAAAGCCCGCCGGGAGCGAGCTTTCTGCCGAATGGGTTACTGATCCTTCTGCAATTTCAGTATAGACCCGTTCAAAAATGGTGACGGGCCGTCAACTTTGTCGGGCTGTCACTTGTGATTTAGCGTTCAACAACCGGCAAACGCGCTGGGCGTCTTCCTCAACATCGTAGCCGTCACCGATGAAGCCTTGGGTTCGGGTATCGGCGATGCGGTACCAGGCCGCGGCATCCGGTGGCAGGTGGTCATATTCACCCGCACGGCGGCCATGGATGATGATCCTGTTGCAACGCTTCACTACGAAAATGTCTTCCATGGCGTCTCCGCAGCTGATTCGTGTACAGATCAACTATAGAAGCCATTGGTGATCGTGCAAAAAACAGGCAGGTTAATTCGTCGGCTCAGGTGCCGCCGGATTTACGCCAGCACCGCGACCGCTTTGATTTGTGCCCAGAGTTGCTGACCGGAATGGACGTTCAATTGGTCGCGGGAATAACGCGTGATCCGTGCAAGCAGCGGCGAGCCTGCGGCGTCCAGGCGAATCAGCACATGGGCGGCGTTGTCGGCATTCATTTCACTGACCACCGTGACCGGCAGGCGATTGAGAATGCTGCTTTGCTCGGCACTGTGCAGGCTCAGGCTCACATCCCGCGCCTGGACCTTGCAGCGCAGTGTCTGACCCGTATCCATCGGTGTGTGAGGCACACGAATGTTGAGAGTGGTGTCGGGCAACTGCAGGCTGAGCAGTTGATAGTCGGCGTCATAGGCGCTCACGCGACCTTCGATCACCACACCGGCGTCATCCCCCATTGCCAGCGGCAAGTCGAGGCGCGCCAGGGTCTGGCCGATCGGGCCGCTGGCCAGCGCTTTGCCGTTGCTCAGCAACACGATATGGTCGGCCAGCCGCGCGACTTCATCCTGGGAGTGGCTGACGTACAGCACCGGGATGTCGAGTTCGTCGTGCAGACGTTGCAAGTAGGGCAGGATTTCACTTTTGCGCTGGGCATCGAGCGCGGCCAGAGGCTCGTCCATCAACAGCAGTTTCGGGCTGGTGAGCAGTGCGCGGGCCATGCCGACGCGCTGTCGCTCACCGCCCGAAAGGTGTTGTGGGTGCCGGTCCAGCAAATGGCTGATGCCCAGCAACTCGGTGGCGTGGGCCATATCGACCCGACGCTGCGACTTGGGGATGCGCTTGAGGCCGAACTCCAGGTTGGCCAACACCGACAGATGAGGAAACAGGCTGGCTTCCTGGAACACGTAGCCGAGCGCGCGTTTGTGCGGCGCGACGAACACCCTGTTTTCGCTGTCTTGCCAGACTTCATCGTTGACCTGGATAAAGCCTTGATCGGCCCGTTCCAGGCCGGCAATGCAGCGCAGGCAAGTGGTCTTGCCCGAGCCGGAGTGACCGTAAAGCGCAGTGACGCCACGCCCCGGCAGTTGCAGGTCGACGTCCAGGGCGAAGCTCGAGTAGCGTAGTTTCAGGCGCATTTGAATCATCGATCAGCTCCAGCCCACTTTGGTTTTTCGGCTGGAATACAGCGCCAGCAAGACGACAAACGAGAACATCAGCATCGCCCCGGCCAGCCAATGGGCCTGGGCATATTCCATGGCTTCGACGTGATCGTAGATCTGCACCGAGACCACGCGGGTCTTCTCGGGAATGTTGCCGCCGATCATCAGCACTACGCCGAACTCGCCGACGGTGTGAGCGAAGCCGAGAATGGCGGCGGTAATGAAACCGGGGCGGGCCAGGGGCAGCGTCACGCTGAAAAAGGTGTCCCAGGGATTGGCCCGCAGCGTCGCGGCCACTTCGAGCGGGCGCGTGCCGATTGCGGAAAATGCGTTTTGCAGCGGCTGGACCACGAACGGCATCGAATACAACACCGAACCGATGACCAGCCCCGCAAAACTGAAGGTGAGGGTGCCAAGGCCGAGTGATTGGCTGAGTTGGCCGATGTACCCGTGAGGGCCGAGCGCCAGCAACAGATAAAAACCAATCACTGTCGGCGGCAGCACCAGGGGCAGGGCAACAATCGCCCCGACCGGGCCGCGCAGCCAGGAGCGGGTGCGCGAGAGCCATAGCGCAATCGGAGTGCCGACAATCAGCAGGATGACGGTCGTCAGGGACGCCAGTTTCAGGGTCAGCCAGATGGCGGAATAATCGGCACTCGATAGCGACATTTAGATTTCGTAACCGTAGGACTTGATGACAGCTGCCGCTTTCGGCCCCTTGAGGTAGTCAACCAGTGCCTTGGCGGCCGGGTTGTCCTTGCCCTTGTTGAGAATCACAGCGTCCTGTTTGATCGGGTCGTGCAGACTGGCTGGAACGATCCAGGCCGAACCGCTGGTGATCTTGCCGTCCTTGTAGATCTGCGACAGGGCGACAAAACCCAACTCGGCATTGCCGGTGGAGACGAATTGGTAGGCCTGGGTGATGTTCTGGCCTTCAACGATCTTCGCTTTGACCTTGTCGGTCAGACCTTCCCTGGCCAACACCTGGGTCGCCGCCAGGCCATACGGTGCAGCTTTCGGGTTGGCGATGGACAGGTGCTGGTATTCGTTCTTTTTCAGCACATCGCCCTTGGCATCGACGTAGCCTTCTTTGGCCGACCACAGTGCCAGCGTGCCGACCGCGTAAGTGAAGCGCGACCCCTTGACGGTATCGCCTTCGGCTTCAAGTTTTTGCGGGGTGCTGTCGTCTGCCGAGAGGAACACTTCGAACGGCGCGCCGTTTTTGATCTGGGTGTAGAACTGGCCGGTGGCACCAAAGGAGGTGACCAGCTTGTGCCCGGTGTCTTTTTCGAAATCAGCGGCGATGGCCTGGATGGGCGCGGTGAAGTTGGCGGCGACAGCCACCTGGACTTCGTCCGCCTGGGCTGAGCCGAAGGCGAATATGGCGAGAAGGCTTGTCAGGCAGGCAGGGGCAAAACGTGAGGCACCAATGGTCATGAAACGGCTCCGTTAAAGGCAATTGCAGCAGGTTAATCGTTATGTACAAAAATATATAGCGAATTGCCTTTGAACGGAATGTGCTGTCACAAAACTGTATACAATTTTAACGCAAGTGCTGCTCAGGGGTGACGTAGCAGTCTGGCTAATCCTTCTTCAGCCAGCTGTCGAGTGAGTGCCGCGGTGGTCAATTCAACCCCGAGGGTAAAGGCCTGGCCGGCCCAGAGGTTGCTGAAGTCCGCTTCACCTTTGGCCCGCAGAGGCATCAGCGCGCCACCGGCAAGGGGGAAGGCCGGGGCCTTGGCGCTCATGGGCCCCAGTTCACGCATCACCCGATTGAGGATGCCCCGGGCCGGGCGACCGGTGAACACGTTGGTGACGGCCGTCTCGCTTTCCCTGGCGGTGCGCAAGGCTTTGTGATGGGACGGACTGACCTTGGCCTCTGGGGTGAACAGGTACGCCGTACCCACCTGTACCGCCGAAGCGCCCAGCATGAAGGCGGCGGCGACGCCTCGTGCGTCAGCGATGCCGCCGGCGGCAATCACCGGCACTTTCACCGCATCGACGACTTGCGGCACCAGGGCGAAAGTCCCCACCTGACTGCTCAGGTCATCGCTGAGAAACATCCCGCGATGGCCCCCGGCTTCGTAGCCCATGGCAATGATTGCATCGCAGCCATGCTGCTCAAGCCACACCGCTTCTGCGACGGTGGTGGCCGAGGACAGCACTTTCGCACCGGTGGCTTTGACCCGGTCAAGCAGGGATTTTTCCGGCAGGCCAAAGTGAAAACTCACCACTTCAGGGCGAAACGCTTCGACCACTTCGCAGGCGGCGTTATCGAACGGCGCCCGGTTGGACACCGGTGTTGGCGCCTCAAAGTCGGCGCCGAGTTCCTGGTAGTAGGGTTGCAGCAGGTTTTTCCAGTCCTGCGCGCGTTGCTCGTCAGGAGCTGGCGGTTGATGGCAGAAGAAGTTGACGTTGATCGGGCGCTGGGTGTGTTGGCGGATGGTTTTCAGCTCTTCGCGCAGTTGATCGGTGCTGAGCATCGCCGCTGGCATCGAGCCCAGGCCGCCGGCATTGCAGGCTGCAATCACCATGGACGAGTTCGTGGCACCGGCCATCGGCCCCTGAATGATCGGCAGTTCGATTCCGAGCAGGTCAAGAATGCGGGTATCTGGCCATTGGTTCATGTGCTGTGTTCTCCGACGTTGAAGCAGGGCAGGGACGGTAGAACAGGATTTGTAACGCAACGACTGGCGCAAGGCCAGTCGTCATTTCAGTACTTCAAGCTTTCTTCAGCGTCGATGGAAGCCTCCACCTCCGCCACCGAAGGAGTGATTCATCACTTGGGAAGAGTTATGGAATTGGCAGATTGGCTTAAAGTCGAGTACGACAATCTGCTGCCATGTGTTATTTCCACTGTACCCCAACCAGACTGATTCCATTGAGAGGCCGTAATGTTCAAAGGTATTTTGATCGACAAAGACGACAGCGGTTACCGGGCCACACTGCAAGAGATCCAGGACGATCAGTTACCCGAGGGCGATGTCACGGTGCGCGTTGCCTATAGCACGCTGAACTTCAAGGATGGCCTGGCGATCACCGGCAGCAGCCCGGTGGTGCGTAAATTCCCGATGGTGCCGGGCATCGATCTGGCCGGTGTCGTTGAAGTCAGCGACCATCCGGACTACAAGGTCGGTGACCAGGTCCTGCTCAATGGCTGGGGCGTGGGTGAAGGGCATTGGGGGGGATTGGCGCAGAAGGCTCGCCTGAACGGTGACTGGCTGATCCCGCTGCCCAAGGCATTCACCGCTGCCCAGGCGATGGCCATCGGTACGGCGGGCTACACGGCCATGCTGTGCATCCTGGCCCTTGAGCACAATGGCGTTACGCCCGAACAGGGTGAAATCCTGGTCACCGGCGCCAACGGTGGTGTCGGCAGTTTCGCCATCGCGTTGCTGAACAAGCTCGGCTACCGGGTGGTGGCTTCCACCGGGCGTACGTCGGAGCATGACTACCTGAAGCAACTGGGTGCTGGCGAAATCATAGACCGCGCCACGCTGTCCGAGCCAGGCAAGCCGCTGGCCAAGGAACGTTGGGCGGCCGTCATCGACTCGGTCGGCAGCCACACCCTGGCCAACGCTTGCGCCAGCACCAGGGCCAATGGCACCGTCGCGGCATGCGGTCTGGCGCAAGGCATGGACTTTCCGGCATCCGTTGCGCCGTTCATTTTGCGCGGCGTGACCCTGGCCGGTATCAACAGCGTGACCCAGCCCAAGGCCAAGCGCGTAGAGGCCTGGAATCGCCTGGCCAAGGATCTGGATTTCAACCTGTTGCCGCTTATCAGTCACGAAATCGGCTTGAGCGAAGCCATCGAAGCCGCGCCGCGCTTGCTTGCCGGGCAGTTGCGCGGGCGCGTGGTAGTGGATGTGAATCGCTGATTACGGCGACTCGCGCTCCAGCAACTGCCGTTTGCGCTCGACACCCCAGCGATAGCCCGACAGATTTCCGTCGCTGCGCACCACGCGATGGCAAGGGATCGCCACGGCCAGGCTGTTCGCGCCGCAGGCTTGAGCCACGGCGCGAACGGCTTTCGGCGAACCGATGCGTAGGGCGATGTCGGCGTAGCTCGCCGTGCTTCCGGCAGGGATCTCCCGCAGCGCTTGCCAGACCCTTTCCTGAAATGCGGTGCCGCGCACGTCCAATGGCAAATCAAGGCCAATGGCCGGCGCCTCAATAAAGCCGACGACCCTGGCAATCAACGCCTCGAACTTCTGGTCAGCACCAATCAGGTTGGCGCGCCGAAACTTGTCTTGCAGATCACAAACCAGTTGGTGCGGATCATCGCCGAGCAGGATCGCGCAGACCCCGCGCTCACTCTGCGCCACCAGAATCGCGCCCAGCGAACACTGGCCGACGGCAAAACGAATGTCGTTGTTTTGACCGGCGGCGCGGTAGTCCCCGGGTTTCATTCCCAGCAGTTGGTCTGCCGCTTCATAAAACCGGCTGTTGGAGTTGAAGCCGGCGTCATACAGGGCATCGGTCACCGAGCCGCCGTCTGCCAGTCGCTCGCGCACCTTGCGTGAACGATGGGCATCGGCGTAGCCCTTGGGCGTCAGGCCGGTGACGGCTTTGAACACACGATGGAAGTGAAAGCTGCTCAGTCCCGCCGCCTCGGCCAATTCGCCCAGGGCCGGCAGCGTTTCGGCGGTTTCGATCTGGCGGCACGCGGCTGCCACGGTGGCGGCATGTTGCGCGGCGAGTTCGCTCTGATCCTTTGTCGCGCGTTTGCTCGGACGATAACCCGCGGCCCGGGCCTGTTCGGCGCTATCGAAGAATTCGACATTGTGTGGTTTGGGCAAGCGCGCGAGGCTGCTGGGGTTGCAATAGATGCCTGTGGTCTTCACGGCATAGACAAACTGCCCGTCAGCCTTGGGATCGCGCGCGACCACGGCGGCCCAGCGCGGATCGTTTTCGATGGAGATCTTGGTCGATTGGGTAGTCATGGCGTCACGTCCATTGAGGGGTTGCCTGCACATTAACCATGGGGCAATTCCCACACACTCCGGCGCTTGCGGTCAAATTCGAAGTCTTTATCTGGCGGTGCGGAAGGTGAAGTTGATGCGTTGCTCGCCCAGTCTCGGGTGATGGCCGTCCTTGATCGGCAACACGCCGTGATAACGCAGGCGATCCACGCCACCCCAGACGACGATGTCGCCATGCAGCAGGGGGATGCGCTGGCTTTTATCGCCGCGTGCAAAGCCACCGAACAGGAACATCGCCGGTAGGCCCAGGGATACCGAAACGATGGGGGCTGCGTAGGAATGTTCGTCCTTGTCTTGATGCAATGACATTTTTGCCCCGGGGATGTAGCGGTTGATCAGGCAGGAATCCGGGGCAAAACCGGTGAACCCTGCTGCCTGCGCCGCCGCTTGCGCCAGTTGGAAAAACACCTCGGGCATCATCGGCCAGGGCCGACCGGTTTGTGGATCGTCGCGGGTGTACCGATAACCGCTACGATCAGTGGTCCAGCCGAATTGACCGCAACTGCTCAGGGCGACCGACATGGTAAAGCCACCGGGCGTGACCATCTGCCGAAACGGCGCGGCCGTCAGCACCGCCTCCAGGGTAGGCAGCAAACGCTCCAGCCAGGGCAGGGCGAAGCCTCTGAGTACGTAGGACTGTTCACCGATCTGCTCGCGCCTGGGCTGTTGCTCGGGCTCTGCATCGGCAAACAGATCGAAAGTCAGCGGATTCATGGGTTCATGACGCATCGTGAAAGATGATTCCAAGGGTATGCCGTTTGCCGCTGTGCAGGCAACTCACGCCGTGACGCAGGGTCACGCGATAGTAACCGCGAACGCCTTTGACCGGCCGCTGGTTGACGGCAAAGATCAACCCGTCGCCTTTCTTCAGGCTGATGACCATCGGGCGTGACTGCATTCGCGGGCGCTGTTCGGTCAGGACAAACTCGCCACCGGTGAAGTCTTCATCGGGTTCCGACAGCAGAATCGCTACCTGCAGTGGGAAAACATGCTCACCGTATAAATCCTGATGCAAACAGTTGTAGTCCTGCGGACCATATTGCAGCAATAACGGTGTCGGACGGTTCTGAGCAGCGGCATGACAGCGTTCGAGGAAGGCTTGATGGGTTTCAGGAAAACGCTCGGGCAAACCCATTTGTTCCTGCCAGCGATTGGCGATGGGCACCAGGCGCGGGTAGAGCGCACTGCGCAAGCGGGCCACCAATTCCGGCAACGGGTAGTTGAAATACTTGTATTCGCCGCGGCCGAACCCGTGACGAGCCATCACCACGTGCGAGCGAAAGGGCTCGGTTCGAGGGTACAAGGTGCTGACCTGATCACAAGCCTTGTGGCTCAACAGTGACGGGATGACGGCGTAACCGTCCTGATCAAGTCGCTGTTCCAGCCGGGGCCAGTCCAGCCTGTCCAGATATTGCTCGCTCATTGCCGGGCCTCTTGTTGTTGAGGTGGCCAGTCTGCATGGCAAGGATGAAGCAAGCACTCCGGTGCTTGCGGTCGAATTGCGAGTGGGAGCTGACGTCCATTGTCGCTCCGGATCGCGTTACAGCGCTTTGCTGACGCTGATTTCGCTGATGACGTCGTCCTGTCCATGAATGGCATCCAGCGCCGCTTTGGCTTCTTCTGCGGTACCGTTTTCAAGCTGGGCAAACTCGAAGCGGCGCTCACCGTTGAGTTTGTATTTGATGACGTACTTGGTCGTTTGGGCCACGGTTGTATCTGCCTGTCTTGTGTTTCGGGTTCGCTGATCAGCTCAGTTTCGTGCTGGAACGGCGAATGATTTTGATCGAGTGGGTCAGGGTGGGTTTGCGCGTCACGCTGATAGCGCGGCGGTTGACGGTGTCGATCGTGATGTTCCAGAAACCGGTGCTAGGAGCGGTGATGCGGGCCGGAAACGTGTCGAATGCGCCGCCGTGATAGGTGTGACGACCGCCATTCTTGAAGCTGCGGAAGTTGGCGTCGTTCATCAAGCGGATGTTGCACATTTGGGAGCATTGAATGACGACAATGTCGTCTTCATTGAGGTGCTCGCGCTGATGGATAAATTTCATGAGGCGCCTCCAGAAGGGCTTTTTCTACAAAATCAAAACGATAGCATGGGCGATTGGCGCAGTTTATCAGCCCGAAGGGCTTATTATCCGGCCACTTTGACAATTAAAAACGCTAATTTCACGTTTGATGAGCGATAAAGCAGTTTGTCTCGGAGAAAAAACGCATCTGCGCTGTCCGAGCCTCTTTATCGGAGGTTTTGTATGAAGTGGGGTTTTTTGGTTCTTTCGCTGGCGGTATTGGTGAGTGGTTGTGCGAACGTCTCGGAAATCAACGAGTCGCTGCCGACCATGAACGTGATTTCTGGCAAGAAACCCCATGAATATGCGCAATGCCTGAGCGAAAAACTGGCCGACAGTCGTGGCGCCTTGCAAATCGAGCCGCACAAGGATGGGTTGCGTGTCATCGTGCCACTCAAGTATTCCTCGGGCCCGTCTGCCGTATTCGACATTGAAGAGCGTTCGGGTGGCAGCAGCATCAAGCTGCACGAGAGCATGTCCAATGTCCCGGTGCGTCCAATGGACGTACAGAATGCTGCCAACGAGTGCATTTCCGGCTGATAGACTGTCGACGATCAGCACCGATGCCGCCAAAGCCATGCTTTGGCGGCATCGTCATTTCTGGAGTCGAACATGAAGCGAGAGCAGGTCCGGGAGCGCCATGCAGAGGGTTTAATCTCTGCCACTCATGTGATTCAGAATCCGGCGGAGCTGGGGGAATGGATCGTGTTTTTCAAGAAAAGCGCCGGGCGCAGCTATTTCCTGGTGGATGACAATGATGAAGTCGAGTCTTTCAGTCGCCTTGATGATTTGATCGATACAGTGCGTGGACTTGGGATCAAGTTCGCCGAAATTCATCTGTAGGGCCGAGCGCCTTCTTTGCAGACCACCACGACACTGCGGCTCTTGTAGTTGCCGATATCGGCGCCGAGGGTCTTGTCGCTCTCCTTGAGCGAGGGCGTGCCATCGGTTCCGACAATCTTGTAGCCGGTGCCGGCACAGGACGCATCGGCCTTTTCGTAGCACGCAGCCCAGGAATTGGCTTCCCCGGAGCAATCAATCGATAGGCCTTGTTCTCCGTTGCCCAGGTAGGTTTCTTCCGACGTTGCGCAGCCGCTCAGGGCCAATACCGCTAGCAAAGGCAAAATTTTGTTCATGGCTTGATCATCATCAGGGGAGGGGCTAAGGCTGAGACAGCGCCGCAGGCAAAAGGTTATAGCCAAACGCCACGTTATTGCATGCATTCATAAAAAAGCCCTGCGCAATGGCAGGGCTATTCGCATTGGACGTCGATCAGCTATTGTCCTTGCCACGTCGCTTGGGCTCCGGGTGCTCAAGCTCCAGCACCGAGGCCACTTCGATTGCCAGGGCTTCGGAAGGGAAAGGTCCGGCGATATTTTCACCGGCGACACTGGCTACCCACCATTGACCGTCTTTCACCTGATTGATCAGGAATCCGTTGACGCTTTTTACTGCCGACATCTATTTGCCTCGTTGTCTGGTTCAATCGCGCCATGATACCGCCAAACGCACTCAACGGGTGCCGAAGGGCGTATGGTGCTTCGTTCCTGGCGGTTGAAAGCCGTGCAATTGCGCAAGTCTCTGCTATGCATAAGGGCTTGCGCAGGGAACTATCGGCCAGTTTATTTCTCTATGTTGGCATCGGTTAGCCAGCGCGGGGGCATTGTAAGGTGCACGCCGCCTGATTAGACTGCGCCGAAACTCGTACACGCACAGCCCTTACAAGGACTTATATGATCAAGAAATGCTTGTTCCCAGCAGCCGGCTACGGCACTCGCTTCCTGCCAGCGACTAAAGCCATGCCCAAAGAAATGCTGCCGGTGGTGAACAAGCCACTGATCCAGTACGGCGTTGAAGAAGCACTGGACGCTGGCTTGAACGAAATCTCCATCGTCACCGGTCGCGGCAAGCGCGCCCTGGAAGACCACTTCGACATCAGCTACGAGCTGGAAAACCAGATCAAGGGCACCGACAAGGAAAAATACCTGGTCGGCATCCGCCGCCTGTTGGATGAGTGCTCGTTCTCCTACACTCGCCAGACTGAAATGAAAGGTTTGGGTCACGCGATCCTGACCGGTCGTCCACTGATCGGCGACGAGCCGTTCGCCGTGGTGTTGGCGGACGACCTGTGCGTCAACCTGGAAGGTGACGGCGTACTGAAGCAGATGGTCAAGCTGTACAAGCAGTATCGCTGCACCATCGTCGCGATCATGGAAGTCGACCCGCAAGAAACCAGCAAGTACGGTGTGATTGCCGGCGACCTGATTGGTGACGACCTGTACCGCGTGCGCAACATGGTCGAGAAGCCAAAGCCGGAAGATGCCCCGTCGAACCTGGCGATCATCGGTCGCTACATCATGACGCCGGACATCTTCAGCCTGATCGAACAAACCGATCCAGGCAAAGGTGGCGAGATCCAGATCACTGACGCCTTGATGAAACAGGCGCAGGATGGTTGCGTGATTGCCTACAAGTTCAAGGGCAAGCGTTTCGACTGCGGTGGCGCCGAAGGCTACATCGACGCAACCAACTTCTGCTTCGAGAACTTCTACAAGACGGGCAAGGCGTACTGATAGCCAGCAACCTGTTTGTATTGAAAAGCCACCTTCGGGTGGCTTTTTCATTTTCCGGCCTCATATCGTGTGCAGCGCTTGCCCCACAAATGTCTGCGGGTATGCTGGTCACCTGCCGAGGAGATTGAAAATGGCCTACGATTTTGACCTTTATGTGATTGGTGCCGGTTCCGGCGGTGTACGGGCTGCACGCTTTGCCGCCGGGTTCGGCGCGAAAGTGGCCGTGGCCGAGAGCCGCTACCTGGGCGGGACCTGTGTGAATGTCGGCTGCGTGCCGAAAAAATTGCTGGTCTACGGTGCGCACTTTGCCGAAGACTTCGAGCAGGCTTCCGGTTTTGGCTGGAGCCTGGATGAAGCGCAGTTCGACTGGCCGACTTTGATCGCCAACAAGGACCGCGAGATCAATCGCCTCAATGGCATTTATCGCAACCTGCTGGTTAACAGCGGCGTGACCTTGCATGAAGGTCACGCCAGGATCGTCGATCCACATCAGGTCGAGATCAATGGCGAGCGCTTTACCGCCAAAAACATCCTGATCGCTACCGGCGGCTGGCCGCAGATTCCGGAGATTCCGGGGCACGAGCATGCCATCAGTTCCAACCAGGCGTTCTTCCTCAAAGAACTGCCCAAGCGAGTGTTGGTAGTGGGCGGTGGTTATATTGCGGTCGAGTTCGCCGGGATCTTCCACGGTCTGGGCGCCGAGACCACGCTGCTGTACCGCGGTGAACTGTTCCTGCGCGGCTTTGATGGCTCTGTGCGCAAGCATTTGCAGGAAGAATTGACCAAGCGCGGCATGGACCTGCAATTCAACGCGGACATCGAGCGCATCGACAAACAGGCCGACGGCAGCCTGAAAGTCACGCTCAAGGATGGTCGCCAACTGGAGACCGATTGCGTGTTCTACGCCACGGGCCGTCGTCCGATGCTGGACAATCTCGGGCTGGAAAACACCGGGGTCAAACTCGACAGGAAAGGCTTTGTCCAGGTCGATGAGCTGTATCAGACCGCCGAGCCGTCGATCCTGGCGCTGGGCGATGTGATCGGCCGCGTTCAGTTGACACCGGTTGCCCTGGCAGAAGGCATGGCGGTGGCGCGACGCCTGTTCAAGCCCGAGCAGTATCGTCCGGTGGATTACAAGATGATCCCGACGGCGGTGTTCAGCCTGCCAAACATTGGCACCGTCGGTCTGACCGAAGAAGAGGCCCGCGAAGCCGGCCACGACGTGGAGGTCTTCGAAAGCCGCTTCCGGCCGATGAAGCTGACCCTGACCGAATGCCATGAGCGCACGCTGATGAAGCTGGTGGTGGACGCCAGGACCGACAAGGTCTTGGGTTGCCATATGGTCGGCCCGGACGCCGGTGAAATCGTCCAGGGCCTGGCGATTGCCTTGAAGGCCGGCGCCACCAAGCGCGACTTCGACGAAACCATCGGGGTGCATCCGACGGCCGCCGAAGAGTTCGTCACCATGCGTACGCCGGTCGCCGGTTAATTGTCCTTCGCTGCGTCTGCCGCTGCCGCAAGGGTCGCGGCCAGACGTACGCGTTCTTCCAGATCCGCCCGGGTCTTGGCCAGATCCATTTCCAGTGACCTATTGAGCTGCGACTGCTCATCGACGTTCTGTTTGAGTGCCTGGCTTTCCAGCAGGGCAACGCGCAGGCGTTCCTGGAGGAGGGTGCGCTCGCCGTCGACGCGGGTGGCCTGTTCCAGCAACTGATCCTGACGGCTATTGCTTTGCTTGAGCTGTTCTTGCAGCAGGCTCAGCTCTCGCAATGTGCCGCGGTTTTCAGTCAGCAAGCGTTCATTGTCACGGTGCAATTGGGTGATTTCATCCTGGCGTACCAGTGCGCTTTGTTGTGCCTGGCGCAGTTCCATCTGTAGCTGTTGCACCTGGCCTTCATGGCGACTCATTTCCTGTTCGCGCTGTTCCTTGACCGCATTGCGGTAGTGCTCCAGCGCGTCGCGAGTGTGCAGGTGTTTTTCTTCAAGGGAGCGGATCTGCTCGTCCTTGTCCTTCAGGCGCAGTTCGAAATCGGCCAGCGCCTGGTTCAGTCCTGCGTTGCGGGTTTGCTCCGTTTGCAGAATGGCGCGGGTTTCGTGCAGGGCCTCGGACTCCTGAGTCAGCGCCAGGCTCTGAAATTCGTATTGCTGGTGCAGTTCGCTGTTGGCTTCTTGGGCTTCGCCGAGCTGGTTTTCCAGCGCTTTGCGTTGTTCTTCGTACTGCGTGCGCGCCTGATCGATAGGTTCTTGCGCCTGCTCCTTGAGCCGTTGCGCGAGCCGCGCCACCAGCGCCATCAGTTCGTCGTCAATCGGCTCTGTCGGCGCTTCGACAGGTTCAACCCTGTCATCGAGCTCCTTGAGATAGCGATGGATCGTGGTTTTCGAACCGGTATTGCCCATCTCGATGCGTACGGCATCGATGCTGGGGTTTTCGCCGCGGGCGAGGATCGCCAACCGAGCGGCTTGAACCACCGCTTTATTTACACCGCCGCGTGCCATGAGTTCTCCCGGGTTTTGATGATGTGGTACGTACCACGTAAATACACATTGTACCATTCAATCCATAAAGTTAAATACTGTATGCTATTAACACGGGATATACTGGTATTACCCCGTGTGATACGCCAAGTACCGGTTTTTGACCCGTCAAAGCGGTATGAATTCAAGAGTTGACCCCATGACCGAGCTGGATCGTTACCTGCAGGCTGCGACACGCGACAACACTCGCCGCAGCTATCGCGCGGCCATCGAACACTTTGAGGTGACATGGGGTGGTTTTCTGCCGGCCACCGGCGACAGCGTGGCGCGGTATCTGGTGGCGCATGCCGGGGTGTTATCGATCAATACGCTCAAGTTGCGGCTTTCGGCGCTGGCGCAGTGGCACAACAGTCAGGGCTTTGCCGATCCCACCAAGGCGCCGGTGGTGCGCAAAGTATTCAAGGGTATTCGTGCGCTGCACCCGGCCCAGGAAAAACAAGCCGAACCCTTGCAGCTTCGGCATCTGGAACAGGTGGTCAGTTGTCTGGAGCTAGAAGTGCAAACCGCCAGGGCCGCAGGCGACCGGCCGGGTTTGCTGCGGGCCAGGCGCGACATGGCGTTGATTCTGCTGGGCTTCTGGCGCGGCTTTCGCAGTGATGAGTTGTGCCGGCTTCAGGTTGAACACGTGCAGGCCAGCGCCGGTTCCGGCATCAGTCTCTATCTGCCGCGCAGCAAGAGTGATCGCGACAACCTCGGCAAGACCTATCAGACGCCTGCCTTGCAACGCTTGTGTCCGGTGCAGGCTTATATCGACTGGATTACCGAGGCGGCACTGGTACGTGGGCCGGTGTTCCGTGGTATCGACCGTTGGGGGCATTTGGGTGAGGAGGGATTGCACGCCAATAGCGTGATTCCGTTATTGCGTCAGGCGTTGGCGCGGGCGGGTATCGCCGGCGAGCTTTACACCAGTCACTCCTTGCGCCGTGGCTTTGCGACCTGGGCGCATCAAAGTGGCTGGGATTTGAAGTCGCTGATGAGCTATGTAGGCTGGAAAGACATGAAGTCAGCCATGCGTTACATCGAAGCCAGTCCGTTCCTCGGCATGGCGCGCATCACAGAAAAGCCCGTGTCACCCTAGATACCGTTTTCTTCTATTAATACAGCTGGCTAATAGCGAAAGCCAATCAGCAGCATCAGGTTTGCCAATGAGCCTTCCGTTCGTCGAGTGGGTAAAGTTCTCTCCATCAACTTCTTAACCCCTGACGGAGAGTCAACGATGCCTATCATCAACAGCCAAGTTAAACCGTTCAAAGCTGACGCATTCAAAAATGGCGACTTCGTGAAAGTCTCGGACGCTGACCTGAAAGGAAAGTGGTCTGTGGTGTTCTTCTACCCGGCCGACTTCACCTTCGTCTGCCCGACCGAGCTGGAAGACCTGGCCGACAACTACGACGCGTTCCAGAAGCTGGGCGTCGAGATCTACAGCGTTTCTACCGACACCCATTTTGCCCACGCTGCCTGGCACAACACTTCGCCAGCCATCGGCAAGATCCAGTACACCATGATCGGCGACCCGACCCACGTCATCTCCCGCAACTTCGACGTGCTGATCGAAGAAGCCGGTCTGGCTGACCGTGGCACCTTCGTGATCAACCCTGAAGGCCAGATCAAGATCGTTGAACTGAACGATGGCGGTGTAGGTCGTGACGCTTCCGAGCTGCTGCGCAAGATCAAGGCAGCCCAGTACGTCGCTGCTCACCCAGGCCAGGTTTGCCCAGCCAAGTGGAAAGAAGGTGAGGCCACTCTGGCACCGTCCCTGGACCTGGTCGGCAAGATCTAAGTCTGTGACGCGCTTCATCAGGGCGGACTTCCGCACCTTCTAAGCAAGCTGCACCGCCCAATAAAAACGCCCGGGCGAGATTCGCTCGGGCGTTTTTTTGTCTCAAGAATTCAAGGAAATCGCCCGTATGTTGGACACCAATCTTAAAGCCCAGTTGAAATCGTACCTGGAACGGGTCACCCAGCCGATCGAGATCGTTGCATCCCTCGACGACGGTGCGAAATCCCAGGAAATGCTCGAACTGTTGAAAGACGTTGCCAGTCTTTCCACCCGGATTACTTTGCTCGACAACGGTGATGATGCACGCAAGCCGTCGTTCTCGATCAATCGCCCCGGGGCCGATATCAGCCTGCGTTTCGCCGGCATCCCGATGGGCCATGAATTCACCTCCTTGGTGCTGGCCTTGCTGCAAGTCGGCGGTCACCCGCCCAAAGCCAGTGCCGAAGTGATCGAACAGATTCGTTCGCTCAAAGGCGAGTTCAATTTCGAGACCTACTTCTCGCTGTCCTGCCAGAACTGCCCGGACGTGGTCCAGGCGCTGAACCTGATGGCGGTACTGAACCCGAACATTCGCCACGTCGCCATCGACGGCGCGCTGTTCCAGGCTGAAGTTGATGAGCGCCAGATCATGGCGGTGCCAAGTATCTACCTCAATGGTGTGAACTTCGGCCAGGGCCGCATGGGCCTGGAAGAAATCCTCGCCAAAATCGACACCAGCGGCATCGAACGCCAGGCCGAGAAAATCAGTGCCAAGGATGCCTTTGATGTGCTGGTGGTCGGCGGTGGCCCGGCCGGCGCCTCGGCGGCAATCTACGCGGCCCGTAAAGGCATTCGCACCGGTGTCGCGGCCGAACGTTTTGGTGGGCAGGTGCTCGACACCATGGCCATCGAAAACTTCATTTCCGTGCAGGAAACCGAAGGGCCGAAACTGGCCGTGGCGCTGGAAGAGCACGTCAAGCAGTACGACGTGGACATCATGAATCTGCAACGTGCAGACAAATTGATCACTGGCAAAGAAGGTGAGTTGCACGAAGTCCACTTCGCCAGCGGCGCGAAGCTAAAGGCCAAGACCGTGATCCTCGCAACCGGCGCACGGTGGCGTGAAATGAACGTGCCGGGCGAGCAGCAATACCGCAACAAAGGCGTGGCGTACTGCCCGCACTGCGACGGTCCGCTGTTCAAGGGCAAGCGCGTGGCAGTGATTGGCGGCGGCAACTCCGGCGTCGAAGCGGCCATCGACCTGGCTGGTATCGTGTCCCATGTCACGCTGCTGGAGTTCGATGTGCAGTTGCGTGCCGATGCGGTGTTGCAGCGCAAGTTGCACAGCCTGCCGAACGTCACCGTGATCACCAGTGCTCAAACCACTGAAGTCACCGGCGACGGTCAGAAGGTCAACGGCCTGCGCTACAAGGATCGTCAGAGCGACGAGTTGCGCAGTGTGGAACTGGAAGGAATCTTTGTGCAGATCGGTCTGCTGCCCAACACCGATTGGCTCAAAGGCACCATTGAGTTGTCACCCCGTGGCGAGATCATCGTCGATGCCCGCGGTGAAACGTCGGTGCGGGGTGTGTTCGCAGCCGGCGATGTGACCACCGTGCCATACAAGCAAATCGTGATCGCAGTGGGCGAGGGCGCCAAGGCTTCCCTGAGTGCCTTCGATCACTTGATCCGCACTTCCGCCCCGGCATAAATCCTGGCGCTGAAAATAAAAAACCCCATGAGTGATCATGGGGTTTTTTATGGATCAAAAGATCGCAGTCTGCGGCAGCTCCTACACCGATCTCTGTAGGAGCTGCCGCAGACTGCGATCTTTTGTTTTTGCTTTACAGCGGTGCCGGCTGAATGATCTCGACCCAGTAGGCGTCCGGGTCCTTGATGAACGCCAGGCTCTTCATACGACCATCGCTCAAGCGTTTCTGGAAATCGCAGCCCAGTGCTTCAAAGCGCTCGCACGCGGCGACGATGTCCGGTACCGAGATGCAGATATGGCCGAAACCGCGGGGGTCGGTGTTGCCATTATGGTAGGCGAAATCCGGATCGTTCTCGGTGCCATGGTTGTGGGTCAGCTCCAGGATGCCGGGGATCGATTTCATCCACTCGGTGCGCGCGACGGCATCGGCCGGGATCTGGTTTTTGTCGACCAGCGCCAGGAAATACAGACTGAACTCGGCTTCCGGGAAGTCGCGTTTTTCCACCAGCGTAAAGCCCAGAATGCGTGTGTAGAAATCCAGGGACTTGGTGATGTCCTTGACCCGCAGCATGGTGTGGTTGAAGACAAACTTCTGCGTGGCGGCGTCCGGTTGGGCGGTGACGCCGGGGAAGGTGTTCAATTCGTGCAGGCTCATGGGCCCTCCGGGAAATATGTGGGCTAACGAATGGCGACAATGATACGCAAGGGCTCGGACATCACCAAACCCAAACAGTCGGCTATTGCCTGACAGCCGGCCTGGGCCCAGACTTTACGGCTTGATCCGTGAGTGCCCATTGCAATGATTCGATTCCGTAACGTGCTGTTCATCTTGCTAAGCGTGCTTTCGCTGGCTGGCGTTGCCCGCGCCGATGCGCCAGTAGTGACCTGGCCGGAAGGCTGGCAGGTCGAAGTCGTGCCTGAATCGGCGTCTGGGGTCAGTCGCCAGCGGGCGGTAAAAAATGATCAGAATGGATCGCCGCTCATGGTGATGGAACTGACCATGAGCCCGGTGCAAAGCGATCACCAGGTAAACCTCGAAGGCGTATTGCTGGAGATGCGCAAGTCGGTTCAAAAAGACTTCTTTCAGGGCGGGTATCAAAGTGTTTGCACGCGCATTCATTCGACTACGTTGAGTCGATTGGCCGCGTTGGAAACAACCTGCACCATCACGCAAAACGGCAGGCATGTGCTTTCTCAAACATTGGTGGCCGCGGTGGATGCCGATAAGGCCTATGTTCTTTCCTACGCCGGGCAGGCTGAGGCTTATAAGGCGAGCCAGGATGAAATAGACGCTGCCCGAAACAGCTTGAAACTTTAGTAAGCGACAGTGCTTTTTCGATGCATGAAGAAAATTTTAGATATCCAAATGGATTAAGCACAAAGTTGGTGGCAGTCAGGTAGTTGGCTGGTGTCCGCACCGGGCATTTAGATAGCCCATAAAAAAAGCCCTGCATGAGCAGGGCTTTTTTGTCGCCGCGAGAGTTAGCCGCGCAGCCACGAATCAACGGTGGCTGCACCGTACTGTTCTTTCCAGGCTTTCAGGCCGCGGTGGTTGCCGCCCTTGGTTTCAATCAGCTCGCCGGTGTGCGGGTTCTGATAAACCTTGACCACACGGGCGCGGCGGGTTTTAGGTGCTGCTGCCTGCTGCAGGCCGGATTTTGCCGGGTTGGGGTCGAGAATGGCGATGATGTCGCGCAGGCTCTTGCCATAGGTTTTCATCAAGCCCTGGAGCTTTTCTTCGAATTCAATTTCTTTCTTGAGCCCGGCATCGTTCTTCAAGGACTCCAGCTGCTTGAGCTGTTCTTGAAGAGCCTTTTCGGCTGCACGGAATTCAGCGAGTCTGGACAATATCTTTACTCCAATAGTGTGTTTGGCTGATACCAACCGCAAACAAAGCTATAAGCCAAGAGCCTTGAAGCGACTCGGTGATAGTGGCTCACCTGCCAATTTAGCACAGGCATGTAAAATTGTAGTAGTTAATTGGCCAAGAGTAAATCCTGTCTTTTTTTTCATGTAACGGCAGTAGTGTTTTGATTCAAACTGGTGCGTGTGGTCGTTGTTTTATCGGTTAAATCCGCTAGTTAATGGTTGCTTAATGCACTAATGAACTCCGCGCCGGGCATGGGTTTGCCGAACAGATAACCTTGCAGGAAGTTGACCTGATGAGCGCTCAGGTAATCACTCTGTTCACGGGTTTCGACACCTTCGGCCACCAGGGCAAGGTCGAGCTTGGCCGCCAGCTCGATGATGCTGTCCAGGATGTGGCTGGAGAGTGTGTCGATGCCGATCATGGCGACAAAGCTCTGGTCGATTTTCAGGAAGTCCACATTGAACTGCCGCAGGTAGCCAAGGCTCGAGTGGCCCGTGCCGAAGTCGTCGATGGCGATTTTCACGCCTAGTTCGCGAAGTTGCTCCAATAGTTGCAGGGTGATGGCCGTGGGCACGATCAGTTCACGTTCGGTCAGTTCCAGCACCAGATGGATCGAGCCCGGCTCGAACGCATCGAGAAACTCGCGACAATCCTTGACCAGCTCCAGGTCCTGACAATGGCTGGCGGTGATATTGATGCCAATGTGAAACGGCTTGTTGAATCTGGCGGAGTGCGGGGCGAGCAGGGCGGCGGTTTGTCGCATCAGCGAGCGGGTCATTGGTACGATCAGCCCGGAGTGCTCGGCAAACGGGATGAACAGGTCCGGACGCACCAGACCTTCCTTCGGATGTTTCCAGCGCATCAGCACTTCCGCGCCGGACCAGTTTTTGCTGTCGCCATGCACCACGGGCTGGAAATACGGAATGAACTCTTGAGCTTCCAGTGCCCGCTGCATTTCCTGGGTGGGTGCCGATGAGCGTTTTTGCAGGAAGTGACCGATTGACCCGGCAATCACGCCGAAGAAAATCAGCAAGCTGAACAGTGGTGGATATTCACTGCTCATGTATCGCCAGGTTTCGCCTTTGGGAAAGCCGGCTTCCACGGCAAACGCATAGTGCCGGGAGGCCAATCGACTTTGCGCAACGGGCAGGTCAGGCGCGGCGCCCCTGTGAACCTTGCCGTCGGCGGCTATCCAGTCCGGGCCTACTTGCAGCAAGAGCAAGGTCTTGCGGCCGATCAAACGCAGAATATGACTCAAGTGATGACCATAGAGGGTCGTCAGTGCACCTTTTTTTCCTTCGCTCAGGCGGTACACCAGCAAGGCGGTGTCGGGCGTTGCCGGATTGCCGTTCATGAGCCATAAGGCGCCCTGGGTGTAGTCACCGGGGTTGACCTTCTCCTGGTAGTCGCCGAACAGAGAGCTGCAATAGAGGTTGTTGTTCCACACCAGATTGGTTGAACTCACGAATGGGCGGCGAGTGACCTGCTCGCGCAGGGCCAGACTGACGTCACCGCAACTTTGGCCCGCCAGTGGCAGCAGTTCGCGAGCGGCCTGGGCGCTGTTGTCGAGCATCAAGTCGAACTGGCGAATCGCTTCTTCGGCGGTTTGTTCGGCGCCTTGTTTGAGCGCACGCCCTGCTTGCATGTAAAGAATGGCGGCCCCCAGCAGCACCGGGAGCAATCCACTGATCAGGGTGACAGCCATTTTTGTGCTGCGACTGCGGGTTTTGGCTTTCAGCGGCATTCGCGAATCCTGTCACGAAGAAGTAAGGCTCTCAAACGCTGGCAGGGCAAAACGCCTCCCATGGAGAGTTCGGGTGCGGTCCATGATAGTTGGCCCTTGGCGGTTATGCCGCTCAACGCAAGTCAAGGCTTTCGGCCAGCTTGATGAAGGCCAGTGTCGCGGGTGATGCCTGGCGTCGATCGAGCACCGCCAGGCCGACCTGGCGCAATACCGCCGGCGACAGCGGTTTTTTCACACAGCGGCGGTCAATTTGATTGGGCAATGAACCTTCGGCAACTACCGTCACCCCGTCGCCACGAGCGACGACATCCAGGGTACTCATCAACTGCGAGCAGCGATAACGGATGTTGGGCGTCAGTCGGGCCGCCGTGAACAGGCGTGAAACCAGCTCCGAAGAACCGGCCTCGGTCAGCACAAACGGGAAATCGCACAGGTCCTTCAGGTTCAGGCTGTCGTGAACCGCCAGCGGGTGGTCGGCGGGCAGTAGCGCGACCATCTGGTCTTCGATCAACGCGACCGTGTCGAAACGCTCCTCGGGCAACACAACAAAGCCGATGTCGATCCGTCGTTCCTCTAGCCACTGGAGCACCTGGCGGTCGGGGCCTTCGTCGATATGCACCTCTATGCCGGGATGGGCGGCGCGGTACTGCTGCAGAATCAACGGCAGCAATTTGATCGATGAGGTCGGGCCGAAGGAGCCGATGCGCAGCGTGCCGCGTTTCATGCCCCTCGCGTCGGCCGCTTCCTGGCGCAGGGTGTTGGCCAGGCCGAGCATCGTTCGGGCGCGCAGCAACAACTGCTGGCCAATGTCGCTCAACTCGACCCGGGATTGATGGCGGCGCAACAGCTCGACACCCAACTCCAGTTCCAGGGACTTCAAGGCATGGGACACCGCCGATTGGGAAATACCCAGGCGATTGGCTGCTGCCGTGAAGCCTTGGAGTTCGGCCACGAGGGAGAAAATCTCCAGTTGAGTGAGGGTCATGAGTGTTTGCTCATTTTACGATGACTGGGTATTAGTCAAATGATACGTCATCTCTCCAATATCCGGTCCTGGAATCTAATGACGATCTGCGAGCAAGCGCTGTCAAAACCCTCGGATCTGCCGGTGTATCTGAAACTGGCGGCGGTCACCATGGTGTGGGGTGGCACCTTCGTTGCCGGACGCTATCTGGCCGATAGCCTCAACCCACTGCTGGCGGCCAGCCTGCGGTTTCTACTGGCCAGCGTGGCGTTGCTGATGTTTGTGCGCATGGCGCGGATACCGATGGTTCGGCCTAGCGCCCGGCAATGGCTGCAATTGCTTTTGCTTGGCTTTTTCGGGATTTTTTTTTACAACCTGTGCTTCTTTTACGGCCTGCACTACATCAATGCTTCACGGGCATCCTTGATCGTGGCACTGAATCCGGCCGTGATCGGGCTGGCCTCCTGGCTGCTGTTCAAGGAGCGTTTGAACAAGGCAAAAGTCGTGGGTATTGCGATCTGCATGGCGGGCGCCAGCATGGTGATCATCAGTCGCAACCCGCAATTATTGGCCGGCGGTGCCGACGCCTGGCTCGGCGATCTGCTGATTTTTGGCTGTGTCCTCGGCTGGGGAGTCTACTCGCTGTTCTCCAGAGAGCTGAACCAGACCCTGGGACCGGTGCAAACAGTGACCTATTCGATTTTGCTCGGCACCGGCATGCTCTGGATGACTAGCATCGTCCGCGGCGAGGTGAGTGTCGCCGCGATCAGCCAGCTGGGTGCGCAGCAATGGTTGAGCCTTTTGTACCTGGGCGTGCTGGGTTCGGCGCTGGCCTATATCGGCTATTACGAAGGCATCCGCAAAATCGGCGCGACGCGTTCCGGGGTGTTCATTGCCTTGAACCCACTGACGGCGGTAGTCCTTGGCGCGCTGCTGCTGGGTGAGCCGCTGACGCTGGCCATGTGTCTGGGCGGCGGGCTGATTCTGGCGGGGATTTTCCTGTGCAATAAACCCCTTGCACGAGCAGGGAAAAAGGGGATTTGATACAGAAGGCGGACAAATTGATTTACGCTGTGTAGAATCGGTTTACGCATACAATAATAATCGTCTTCTGGCAGCAGAAGCCTCGCCCGCAAGAGCCTTGGGTCGACAATGAAGATATTCGGGTTTCAACTGATCTACGGTGACTTTCTCGCCCGCAGTGTGCGGGGCATCTCCTGTGCGCCACCCGCCAGTCTCAGCATTGCTTACAACTAACCTTTGTTAATTGATAAAAAAATGATGAGGCGCCGACCATGGCAGATCTATACGAAAACCCAATGGGCCTGATGGGCTTTGAATTCATCGAGCTCGCATCGCCGACCCCGAACACCCTGGAGCCGATCTTCGAGATCATGGGCTTCACCAAGGTGGCGACCCACCGTTCCAAGGACGTGCACCTGTATCGCCAGGGCGCGATCAACCTGATCCTCAACAACGAACCCCACAGCGTGGCCTCGTACTTCGCGGCCGAGCACGGTCCGTCGGTGTGCGGCATGGCGTTTCGCGTCAAGGATTCGCAAAAGGCCTACAAGCGCGCCCTGGAACTCGGCGCCCAGCCGATCCACATTGAAACCGGCCCGATGGAGCTGAACCTGCCGGCGATCAAAGGCATCGGTGGCGCGCCGCTGTACCTGATCGACCGTTTCGGCGAGGGCAGTTCGATCTACGACATCGATTTCGTGTTCATCGAAGGCGTGGACCGTCACCCGGTTGGCGCCGGCCTGAAGATCATCGATCACCTGACCCACAACGTGTATCGCGGTCGCATGGCCTACTGGGCCAACTTCTACGAGAAGCTGTTCAACTTCCGCGAAATCCGTTACTTCGACATCAAGGGTGAATACACCGGCCTGACCTCCAAGGCCATGACCGCACCCGATGGCATGATCCGCATTCCGTTGAACGAAGAATCGTCCAAGGGCGCCGGGCAGATCGAAGAGTTCCTGATGCAGTTCAACGGCGAAGGCATCCAGCACGTTGCGTTCCTGTCCGATGACTTGATCAAGACCTGGGACCACCTGAAAAGCATCGGCATGCGCTTCATGACCGCGCCGCCGGAGACCTACTACGAGATGCTCGAAGGCCGTCTGCCGAACCACGGCGAGCCGGTCGGTGAACTGCAAGCGCGGGGCATTTTGCTGGACGGTTCGTCCGAGTCGGGCGACAAGCGCCTGCTGTTGCAGATCTTCTCGGAAACCCTGATGGGGCCGGTGTTCTTCGAATTCATCCAGCGCAAGGGCGACGATGGTTTCGGCGAAGGCAACTTCAAGGCACTGTTCGAATCCATCGAGCGTGACCAGGTGCGTCGTGGTGTTCTCTCCACGGACTAAACCGTAGCGGTTGTAAAAAAGCCCGATCAGATGATCGGGCTTTTTTCTTTCAGCTACATCGGTTTGCGCCTGTGCCGCGTCAGATGCTTGAACCCTTCAAACACCAGCACCAGCACGGCCATCCAGATCGGGATGTAGGTCAGCCATTCGCCGGCCTTGATGCTCTCTCCCAACAGCAGCGCCACGCCCAGCAGCAACACCGGTTCGACGTAGCTCAACAGGCCGAACAGGCTGAACGGCAGCAGGCGACTGGCAATGATGTAGACCACCAGCGCCGACGCGCTGATCACGCCGAGCAGCGGGATCAACAGCGACAACCAGGGATGCTGGTCAAACACACCGAAACCTTGCGCGCCGCTCTGAACGAACCAGAACGCCACCGGCAGCGTCAATGCCATGTCCAGCCACAAGCCGCCGAGGTTGTCCGTCGCCAGCCGTTTGCGCAGTAAGAAGTAGGTCGGATAGCCAATGCAGACCAGCAAGGTCGCCCAGGAAAAACCACCGACCTGATATACCTCGTTGATCACGCCCAGGCAGGCGAATACCACGGCAACTTTTTGCAGGTAGGACAGGCGTTCGCCGTAGGCGATCCGCCCGGTCAAGACCATGGTCAGCGGCAACAGGAAATAGCCGAGTGACACGTCGAGGCTGTAGCCGTTCAGCGGCGCCCACATGAACAGCCACAATTGCACGCCAAGCAGGGCAGAGGAGGCGATCAGCGCGCCCATCAGTTTCGGGTTGGCAATGGCGCGTCGAACGATCTCCAGCACGCGCTTCCACTCCCCGGACACCGCCATGAACACGGTCATGCACGGGACGGTCAGCAGCATGCGCCAACCGAAGATTTCCACGCCGCTCAAGGGGGTGAGCAGCGACGTGTAGTAATACATGACGGCAAACAGCACCGAGGCTGAAACCGATAGAGCGATACCTTTAGACAAGCTGTCCTCGCAAGGTTGAAGGTGAAACGGGGGCGGAGGATACGTGGTTTTTGCGGTGATTACTGACCAACTGATCAACACTCGCCTCCGTAGGAGCTGGCTTGCCAGCGAAAGCGGTCTTCCAGTCAGCGAAGGGTTGTCTGAGATGGCGCCTTCGCTGGCAAGCCAGCTCCTACGGAGGGTGCGGTTTTATCAGTTGGTGTGCGGTGTACGCCCCGACACAAAATGGCTCATATCATTGAACCCCGGTGTCGACGCATGCCCCGGCGTCACCAGCGAATCGATGAACGCCTCATCCTCGGCCGTGATCTTCACCGCTTGCGCCTTAGTGTAGGCGTCCCACTGCGCTTCGGTACGCGGCCCGACAATGGCCGAGGTCACGGCGCTGTTGTTCAGCACCCAGGCAATCGCGAACTCGACGATGCCGACGCCGCGTTCCTGGGTGTATTGCTGGATTTGCTGGGCGATACGCAGGGATTCGACGCGCCATTCTGTTTCCAGGATGCGTTTATCCTGACGTCCGGCACGGCTGTCGGCGTCCGGTTTCACATCAGGCGCGTATTTGCCGCTGAGCACCCCGCGCGCCAGCGGGCTGTAAGGCACCACGCCCAGACCGTAGTTTTGCGCCGCCGTGATCTGCTCGGATTCAGCCTGGCGGTTGACGATGTTGTACAGTGGCTGGCTGATCACCGGCCGGTCAACGCCAAGTTTGTCGGCCACGCGAATGACTTCGGCGATGCGCCAGCCACGGTAGTTCGACAGGCCCCAATAGCGGATTTTGCCTTGGCGAATCAAGTCGCCGATGGCCGAGATCGTGACTTCCAGCGGCGTGTTGTGGTCTTCGCGATGCAGGTAATAGATGTCGAGGTAATCGGTGCCCAGGCGCGTCAGGCTGGCATCGATGCCGTTGAACAGGTGTTTGCGGCTCAGGCCGCTGCGGTTGGGGACGCCGTCCACGGGGCCGAAGCCGACCTTGGTCGCCAGCACCCATTCATGGCGGCGGCTGGCGATGGCTTCGCCGACGATCTCTTCGGAACGGCCGTTGGTGTAGACGTCGGCGGTGTCGATGAAATTGATGCCCTGGTCCCAGGCCTTGTCGATGATTCGCAGGGAATCTTCGGCGTTGGTCTGTTCGCCGAACATCATGGTGCCCAGGGTCAGGGTGGACACTTGCAGACCCGAATGACCCAGCGTGCGGTAGCTCATGAGCAAATCCTTTTACCAGTGGGAAAGGCTCAATCAGATACCAAAATTGTTGGACATGGCAAACGAAAAAGATCGCAGCCTGCGGCTGCTCCTACAGGCTGCATGTCATTGCTGTGTAGGAGCTGCCGCAGGCTGCGATCTTTTGATCTTCGCTGCTTAGGCGCGCAGCGTGCGGGTCATGCGCAACGCCAACAGACTGCCGCAGACAATCACGCCCGCCAGCAGATATAGCGCCGCATCGGTCGAACCGGTGCTGTCCTTGACCCAACCCACCAGGTACGGGCTGAGGAAGCCGGCCATCTGTCCCATCGAGTTGATCAGCGCCAGGCCGCCAGCCGCGGCGCCGGCACTGAGCAGGGCCGTCGGCACCGGCCAGAACATCGGCAGGCCGGTGAGGGCGCCCATGGTGGCGATGGTCAGACCGAGAATCGCGATGGCCGGGTTGGCGGCGAAGTTCACCGCAATCAGCAGTCCCAGCGCGGCCATCAACATCGGCACTACCAAATGCCAGCGGCGTTCTTTGCGCAGGTCCGCCGAACGGCCGACCATCAGCATGAAAACGGCGGCCAGCAGGTACGGAATCGCGCTCAACCAACCGATTACCAGGTTGTCGCTGAAGCCCAGGTTCTTGATGATCGACGGCAACCAGAAGTTGATCGCGTAGACGCCACTCTGGATGCAGAAGTAGATCAGGCCGAAGGCCCAGATCGCCGGGTTCTTGAATACCGCCAGCAGCGAATCGGACGTGCTTTTCGGTTTGTTGGCCAGATCGATAGCGTGGTCGGCTTCCAGTACCGAACGCTCGAACGGGGTCAGCCACTTGGCGTTGGCGTAGCTGTCGCTGAGCATGAAATAAGCCAGTGCACCGAGGATCACGGTCGGAATGCCTTGCAGCAGGAACATCCACTGCCAGCCGGCCAGACCGCCCTGGCCGGCGCCGAAGTGGTTGAGAATCCAGCCGGAGAACGGACTGCCGAGCAGGCCGGATACCGGGATCGCCGACATGAACAGCGCCATGATGCGGCCACGGCGGAAGGTCGGGAACCACTGCGAGAGATACAGCACTACGCCCGGGAAGAACCCGGCTTCGGCCGCGCCGGTGAACAGGCGCAGGGTATAGAACTCGGTCGGCGTGGTGACGAACAGCAGGCAGGTCGACAGGCTTCCCCAGGTGATCATCATCAGCGCWATCCAGCGCCGCGGGCCGAATTTGGTCAGCGCCAGGTTGCTTGGCACACCGCACAGCACGTAACCGATAAAGAAAATGCCTGCGCCGAGACCGTACACGGTCTCGCTGAACTTCAGCGCGTCGAGCATCTGCAGTTTGGCAAACCCAACGTTGACCCGGTCGAGGTAGTTGAACAGGTAGCAGATGAAAATGAAGGGGATCAAACGCAGGGTGATGCGCTTGTAGACGGCGTTTTTGTCGTCAGCGATGGCGTCGGACGCTACGGCGCTCTGTGTCATGGCGGCTCTCTCTTTATTATGATTTTTTGCGATGCAAAGGGTAACGTTGATCGCCAAGAGAGTCTCGACCACCCTCAGGGTGGCTGTCTTTGTGCCTGAGCACAGGGTTTGCAACCAAGGCCTGTGCGGGTGAACAACCCGTTCCATCACCGTCTTCAAGGATCACTTGCATGTTCGAACTCGATCACGACCTGGCCCAGGACATCGTCGACCGGGCGATGGCTATCCTGCCGTACAACGTCAACGTCATGGACAGCCAGGGCTTGATCCTGGGCAGCGGCGAGCCGGAGCGGGTCAACACCCGGCATGAAGGCGCGCAACTGGTGCTGGCCAACGGTCGCGTGGTGGAGATCGATGCGCAGACGGCGATTCATCTCAAGGGCGTGCAGCCGGGCATCAACCTGCCGCTGATGCTGGACCAGCGCCTGATCGGCGTGCTGGGCATCACCGGCGAACCCGAGCAACTGCGCACCTACGCCGAGCTGGTGCGCATGACCGCCGAGATGCTGGTGGGCCAGCGTAACCAGCAGGCCGAACAGCAATGGCGGCGCCAGCGCTGCGATGATCTGCTGGCGCTGCTGCTGAGCGAAGCCGGGGATGCTCCGCGACTGGTCGATGAAGCGCAGCAGTTGGGCCTCAAGCCACAAATGACCCGGGTGCCGTACTTGTTCGAGCTCGGCCTGGAACACGCTCCAGGGCAAACCGTCGAGGCACTCAGTGCCTGGTTGACCAGCCGTCACCCCGATAGTTGGTGCGTGAGCTCGGCCAAAACTTCATTGCTCTGGTGCCGGCCGGCCAGCCAGTCGGTCGAGAACGCGCGCTTGCTGGACAAGCTCGATGGCCTTGGCTGGAACATCCTGCGTATCGCCGTGGGTGGGCAAGCCGACGGGCTGGCAGGGTTGCGCCGCTGCTATCGTCGGGTCGGTGACTTGCTGGCCTATGGACGCGAAGTGCTGCCGCGCTCCCGATTGCTGACGCTGAACCGCTATCGGCTGCCGGTGATGCTCTGGCGCCATCGCAACGACGACGCCCTCGACGAACTGCTCAACCCACTGCGCAAGGTCATTGCCAAGGACAGTAACGGTCAGTTGCTCGCGACCCTGCGCAGCTGGTGCGAACACGATGGCCAGAGCCAGGCTTGCGCCGATGCGTTGGGCATCCATCGCAACAGCCTGCGTTACCGGATGGAGCGGATTGCCGAACTGAGCGGGGTTGATCCGTTGCGCCTGGACGGCATGCTGGCGTTGTATCTGGGCGTGCAACTCCTCCCGCAAACCGACGCAGGCCCCCTGTAGGAGCTGCCGAAGGCTGCGATCTTTTGATTTTAAAAAGCAGGATCAAAAGATCGCAGCCKTCGGCAGCTCCTACAGGGGAGGTGTGAATGCCGGTTTTGTGGAAATGAACAATAATCCTCATCGCCGCTTGTGCAGCGGACCGGCGTTATTGTTCAAGGCGGCTGGCAGCATGTGGACATTGGAACTGGAGAATTCCCATGAAAATCGTGATCGCCCCCGATTCGTTCAAGGACAGCCTCAGCGCTCAAGGCGTGGCCGACGCCATTGCATTGGGATTGGCGCAAGTCTGGCCTGATGCCCAGCTGATCAAATGCCCGATGGCCGACGGCGGGGAAGGGACTGTCGAGTCGATTCTTGCCGCATGTGAAGGCGAACAGCGCCGCACCGTGGTTCGCGGGCCACTGGGAACAACGGTGGATGCCGCCTGGGGCTGGTTGCCGCAGAGCCACACCGCGATCATCGAAATGGCCGAGGCCAGCGGTTTGCAGTTGGTCCCGGTGGCGCAACGGGATGCGTGCATCAGTAGCACCTTCGGTACCGGGCAATTGATCCGCGCCGCACTGGATGCCGGTGCGCAACGGGTGATCCTGGCGATTGGCGGCAGTGCGACCAATGACGGCGGTGCCGGTGCCATGCAGGCCCTGGGTGTGAAACTGCTGGACGCCCGGGGGCAGACGCTGTCACCGGGCGGCCTCGCCCTTGCGCAATTGGCCCGCGTCGACCTGAGCGACATGGATCCGCGTCTGGCGCAGGTACGCTTCGACATTGCCGCCGACGTCAACAACCCGTTGTGCGGCCCCCACGGCGCTTCGGCGATTTTCGGCCCGCAAAAAGGTGCCTCGCCGGCGCAGGTCGAGCAACTGGACCTGGCGCTGGGGCACTTTGCCGACCATTGCGCGACAGCCTTGAACATCGACGTTCGGGACGAGCCGGGCAGTGGCGCGGCGGGTGGCCTGGGGTTTGCCGCCAAAGCGTTTCTGGGCGCGCAGTTCAAGGCCGGGGTCGAGGTGGTCGCCGAACTCGTGGGCCTGGCCGAGGCGGTTGCAGGTGCCGATCTGGTGATCACCGGGGAAGGGCGTTTCGATGCGCAAACCCTGCGCGGCAAGACGCCGTTTGGTGTGGCGCGTGTCGCCAGCCAGCAAGGCGTGCCGGTCATCGTCATCGCCGGCACCCTGGGCGACGGTTATCAGGCGCTCTATGAGCACGGCATCGATGCTGCGTTTGCTCTGGCGAGCGGGCCGATGACCCTGGACCAGGCCTGTGCCGAGGCGCCGCGCTTGCTGCGTGAGCGGGCGACCGATATCGCTCGCGTATGGCGGATGGCCGTTCGCAAGCACTGACTCATCCATGTTTTGAACGCCATGGTGGCGCGCTTCGTGATTTGAGATAGGGTTGTGGCTGGGAGCACCCGCGCGACAGGAGACAGACATGCGCTATTCAGCCTTGACCCAACGAATCGCCGGTGACGGAGCGGCGGCCTGGCAGATTCACGATCGAGCGCTGCAATTGCGCGAACAGGGTGTCGATGTCCTGCTGCTGTCAATTGGCGACCCGGACTTCGATACGCCACAACCCATCGTCCAGGCGGCCATCGCCAGCCTGTTGGCCGGTGATACGCACTATCCTGAAGTGCGCGGCAGTCGGGGGCTGCGCGACAGCATTGCCCGCCGACATCGGCAACGCAGCGGTCAGCCGGTGGATAGCGAGCATGTGATCGTCTTTCCGGGCGCGCAGTGCGCGGTGTATTCGGTGGCGCAATGCCTGCTCGATCCGGGCGATGAAGTGATTGTCGCCGAACCGATGTACGTCACCTATGAAGGCGTGATCGGCGCTTGTGCGGCCACGGTGGTCCCGGTGCCAGTGCGTCCGCAGAACGGGTTTCGCGTCGACCCGGCGGATGTCGCGGCACGGATCACGCCAAAAACACGCGCCATCCTGCTCAACAGTCCGAACAATCCATCCGGCGCCAGTCTGTCGTTGCCGATCTGGCAGGAGCTGGCAGCGTTGTGCATTCGTCATGATTTGTGGCTGATCAGCGATGAGGTCTACAGCGATCTGCTGTACGAGGGCGAGCACATCAGCCCCGCGAGCCTGCCGGGCATGGCCGAACGGACGGCGACGATCAACAGCCTGTCCAAGTCCCACGCCATGAGCGGCTGGCGGGTGGGCTGGGTGATCGGGCCGAAACCCATGGCCGGGCACCTGGTCAATTTGTCGCTGAGCATGTTGTTCGGCATTCCGGATTTCGTGCAGAACGCTGCGCAATTGGCGCTGGATGAAGACTTGCCGGAAGTGGCGATGATGCGCGAAGAGTATCGCCAGCGCCGTGACCTGGTGTGCGCAAGTCTGGGCCAATGTCCGGGCCTCAGGCCGATTCGCCCGGATGGCGGGATGTTCGTGATGGTCGATGTACGCCAGACCGGGTTGTCGGCCCAGCGCTTCGCCGAGCGATTGCTGGAGGGCTATGGCGTCTCGGTGCTGGCCGGAGAAGCGTTCGGGCCGAGTGCGGCGGGGCATATCCGGATCGGGTTGGTAGTGGATCAGATGAAGCTGGCTGATGCATGTCGGCGGATTGCTTTGTGTGCGACGAATTTGCTGGAGGCGCGGCGGGCCTGATCGCCACAGCAAAAGATCGCAGCCTGCGGCAGCTCCTACAGGATTGATGTCCATCCACAAAACTGCAGTGAACCCGGTCCATGTAGGAACTGCCGCAGGCTGCGATCTTTTGATCTTCAGCTTTTCCAAACCCCAGGATTCACCAAGTTCACAGGCCGTTCACCCGCCAGCGCCGCCAACAGGTTGTCCACCGCGCATCTGGCCATGGCCTCCCGTGTTTCATGGGTGGCCGAGCCGATGTGCGGTGTCGCCACCACGTTGTTCAACTGCAACAACGGCGAGTCCTGATTCAATGGTTCGCGTTCGAATACGTCCAGCCCCGCCGCGCGAATCCGGCCCGCACGCAAGGCTTCAATCAGTGCTGCTTCGTCCACCACTTTACCCCGTGAAATATTGATGAAGATGGTCTCGGGACGCATCAGGGCGAACTGTTCTGCGCCAATCAGCCCTTCGGTTTGCGCGGTCAGCGGCAACGTCAGGCAAACGAAATCGGCCTGTTGCAATAGCTCCGGCAGGCTTCGATAGTGCGCATTGAACCGCTGTTCCACCGCTGGTTTCGGTGACTGGCTGTGATAAATCACCGGCATGCCAAACCCGAAATGCCCGCGCTGGGCCAGCGCCTCGCCAATGCGCCCCATGCCAATGATGCCCAGGGTTTTACCGTGCACGTCGCTGCCGAAATGCGTGGGGCCGATGTTGCGGGTCCAATTGCCTTCGCGAATCATGTTTGCCAATTCCACTACGCGCCGGGCCGTTGCCAGGATCAGCGCGAAACCAGTGTCGGCGGTGGTTTCTGTCAATACATCCGGCGTGTTGCTGAGCAGGATGCGCCGCTCGCTCAGGTAGTCGATGTCGTAGTTATCGACACCCACCGAGACGCTGGCAATGGCTTGAAGGTTGGGTGCCAGATCGAGCAGTTCGGCATCCAGTTTCAGGCTGGCACCCAGCAAACCGTGGGCGCGGGGCAGGGCATCGCGCAGCTTGGCCAGGCCTGCGCTGTCGAGGTTGTCGATCAGCGTCACTTCGGTCTGCTCGTGCAGGCGAGCCATCAGCAGCGGCGAGAGTTTCTTGTACAGGACGACCTGCTTTTTCATGGTGTTCATCTCGACATCAATTCAGGAATGGGCTGTGGCGGTGCGGGCTACGGTAGCCGTGGGCCGCTCCCGATCGCTGGCGCCGGGCTTGAGGAAAATGGTCAGCACCACCGAGAGCATCAAGGCGCCGCTCATCAGCAGGTACGACGCGCCGGGCGAGCCGGTGGAGCTGTTCAGGTAACCGACCAGATAGGAACCGCCAAAGGAACCGAGGGCGCCCATGCTGTTGATCAGCGCCATGGCGCCGCCCGCGACGTTGGCCGGGAGGATCTCCGGAATGATTGCGAAGAACGGTCCGTAAGGCGCGTACATGCAGGCGCCGGCAATCACCAGCAGGGTGTAGGACCACCAGAAGTGTTCGGCACCCAAGGCGTAGGAACCATAGAAGGCAATCGAGGCAATCAGCAGTGGCGGCCAGACGAAACGTTTACGTTTTTGCAGCTTGTCCGAACCCCAGGACACCAGCAGCATGCCGATCACCGCCGCCAGGTACGGCAGCGCCGACAGCCAGCCGGCCTGAATCATGTCCATTTGCGCGCCGGCCTTGAGGATCGATGGCAGCCACAACACGAAACCGTACACGCCAATGCTCCAGCAGAAAAACTGCAGGGCCAGGATGATCACTTTGGGTGAGCGGAACGCTTCGGCGTAGTTCTTCACGGCCTTGATGCCGACCTGTTCGGCGGCCAGTGCGCTTTCCAGATCCTGCTTTTCCTGGTCGTTGAGCCACTTGGCTTGTGACGGACGATCATCGGCCAGACGCCACCAGATGAATGCCCACAATACCGCTGGCAAACCTTCGACGATGAACATCCAGCGCCAGCTGTAGTGCTGCACCAGATAGCCCGAGACCACCGACATCCAGAGCATGGTCACCGGGTTGCCGAGGATCAGGAAGGTGTTGGCCCGCGAGCGTTCGGCGCGGGTGAACCAGTGGCACAGATAGATCAGCATCGCCGGCATCACTGCGGCTTCGACCACGCCGAGCATGAAGCGGATGACGATCAGCCAGTAGGCGTTGGAGACGATCCCGGTCAACGTCGCCAGGCCGCCCCAGAGGATCAGACTGAYGAAAATCAGCTTCTTCACGCTGTGTTTCTGCGCATAGATCGCGCCGGGTACCTGGAAGAAAAAGTAGCCGAGGAAGAACAGCGCGCCGAGCATCGACGACAGGCCTGGTGTGATCATCAGGTCCGCCGCCATGCCGGACGCGGCGGCGAACCCATAGTTGGCGCGATCCAGATACGCCAGGCTATAGGTGATGAACACGATGGGCATGATGTACCACCAGCGGCGGGTGGCGAGCGTTGCGGTTTTCATGGTGGTGCTCCTGAGCTTGTTGTTTTTGTCGCAGCAGGTAACGGTTTGAATCTTCAGTGACTGTGCTGGCCTCATCGCGAGCAGGCTCGCTCCTACGTTGGATCTACGTTCGACACAAATCCTCTGTAGGAGCGAGCTTGCTCGCGATGGCGGCCTCAAATTCGCTGACCATTTCGGATCGGATCGGCAACCCCTCCATATCCCCCCGGCTCTGCACCGCACGGCTGCCAATCCAGTTGGCGCGTTGCACGGCCTCGACAACGCTTTGGTTTTCCAACAGCGCGCTGATCATGCCGACGGCAAACCCATCGCCGGCACCCACCGTATCGACCACAGTTTCCACCGGCACCCCAGCCACGAAACCTTGATCAAATTGTGTGCGGTAGTAAGCACCGTGCGGGCCAAGTTTGATCGCCACGGCTTCGGCGCCTTGGTCAAGGTAGAAGGCGGCGATGTCGGCCGGATCTTCGAAACCGGTCAGCAAGCGACCTTCGCTCAACCCCGGCAGCACCCAATGGGCGAGGGCAGCGAGGCGGTTGATCTCGGTGATCATTTGTTGCTCGCTGGCCCACAGGCTCGGGCGCAGGTTCGGGTCGAAGGACACACTGCACCCGGCCTCGCGCATGCGGGTCATCAATTCGAACGACATCTGCCGCGCCGACTCCGACAGCGCCGGGGGAATGCCGGTGGCGTGCAGGTGTCGGGCCTTGAGCAATTGGGGCACGATCGAGTGCGGCGACAGGTGACTGGCCGCCGAACCACGGCGGAAGTACTCGACCACCGGATCGCTGCCATCGTCGGTGCGGGACTTGAGTTGAAAACCGGTCGGGTGGGCGGTGTCGATATCGACGTGGCGGCAATCCAGGCCTTCTTTTTCCAGGGTGTCGACCACGAACCGGCCCAGCGAGTCGGCACCGACACGGCTCAGCCATGCCACGTTGAAGCCCAGTCGGGAAAGGCCAATGGCGACATTGCTGTCAGCCCCGGCAATGCGTTTGTGAAAAGCGCCGACGCTGGCCAGATCACCCGCCTGCTCGGCGACGAACATCGCCATTGTCTCGCCGAAGGACAGAATATCGATCTCAGACATGAGCACTCTCCAGCTGCGATTGGCCGAGGTGGGCGAGGGCAGCGACGTGCTCGGTGGTCAGTTGCACCAGGTCATCGCCTTGCAGCGGATATTCCGCGGCCCGCATAACGCCCTGGGCCATGTGCTGCAGCAGGTGTTCCCACTGTTGCAAGTCACTGACGGCGGGCGCGATGGCCACCAGTTTGCCGTCGGCACGACGCGTGACCGCTTTGCAGTGCACATAACCGACGTGACGACCGAGCAACCGCGCGGCGCTGGCGGCGGACTGGTCCTGCCAGTGCCAATTGCCGATATCGAAGGTCATTTTGATCGGCAGCTCGTGCTGCTCGACGTCCGCGAAAAAACGCTGGAAGGGTTCAATGCGGCCGCCGTGCAGGGTCTGGTCGTTTTCCACCAGCAACTGCACGGCGCTCTCGCCCAGCACCCGGGCGAGGGTTTGCAGATCGCTGTTGTCGGTGAAATAACCCAACGACACTTTCAGCCATTTGGCGCCGAACGCCTGGGCGCGTTGCAGGGCCGTGATCAGTTCGGGGTTGGGCCTGGATTGTCCGGCCAGCCATAGCTCCATTGGTGATGAATACACGCTCTGCAGGCCTTCTGCTTGAGTGGCATCGGCCAGTTGAGCGGGGTCCTCGATGGTCAGTAATTCTTCACGCCACTCAATGCGCGTGGCGCCGGCGGCGGCGAGAATCTCGATGAAGCTGCCCTGGCCGCGTTGACGCACAAGGTCGGCACCGTAGCTGGAAAGGCTGATGGAAACGGCTGGTCTGTTCATTGTTTTTATACCTCTGAAACCGGTTTCATTTTTGTTCAAAAAAAATGGCTGTGAATTTGTGCTGTTCTTCGGGGCCCCTTCGCGGGCAAGCCCGCTCCTACAGTAGATTTGTGAATACTGGCCCATTGTAGGAGCGAGCCTGCTCGCGATGGCGCCGGAACATTCAACGAAAATTTCCAAGGGTCGACCCTCTAACAACCAGCCGCGCCGAAAAATCCAGCGTCCGCACCGCCCCGTCATCCCCGCGCAGCCGCTTGAGCAGACACTCAAACGCGCTGGCGCCCATCTCGGTGGTCGGCTGAGCGAGGGCGGTAATGCCGCTGCCCACCAACGGGTACCAATCCAGGTCATCGAGGGCGATCAACCCCACATCATCGAACAGGTTGCACTGGAGTTCACGCAACGCATGGGTGCTGGCCAGCGCCGCGATCCCGTTGGCGCAGAACAGCGCTTTCGGGCCGGGGCCAGGCGTGTCGAGGAAGGTTTTCAGTTGGGCGGTCAGTTCGCTGCCGGTTTCGATGTGCGTGCCGCGAAGCGCCGGGCGTTGCTCTATTTGCGCCTTGAAGCTGGTGACCCGCTCGATTCGCGAACTGGTGCCGTCGAACGGCTCGGTGACCAGCAACACATCGCGATAACCGCGCTCTTGAAGATGGGCGAGGGCCATCTCGACCGCCGCAGGGTTGTTCAGCCCGACCATATCGCTTTCGAGGTGCTCGACCTTGCGATCCACCAGTACCAGGGGCATTTCCCGGTGCAGTTCGTGCAATTGATCACGGTGATGACCGAGGGTGTTCACGATCAGGCCTTCGATGTTGTACGAGCGCAGCAGGGCCAGGTGCTGGCGCTCCTGCTCGTCGTCGCGGTCGGTGTTGCACACCACCAGGCTATAGCCGTGCTGACGGCAGGCGGTTTCCACCCCGTGCATCACGGCAATTGAATAAGGGTTGCGGATGTCGGCCACCAGCATGCCAATCAGGCGGGTGCGCCCGCGTTTCAGGCCGCGGGCCATCTGGTTCGGGCGATAGCCGAGTTCGGCAATTGCCTGTTCGATGCGCTGGGCAATGGCATCGGAGAGCAGAGCGCGATCATCGCCAATGAACCGCGAAACGCTGGCCTTGGAGACCTTGGCGTGTTCGGCCACGTCGAGCATGGTCACGCGGCTGCGCTGGGCGGCGGAGAAATCATTCACGGTCTGAAACCTTCTTATTGGATTTATAAGGTCGAGTGCTTCGTGAGATCGCACTGAAACCGGTTTCAGAAGACACCAAAAGTCAATTCGCCGTCAAGCCCCGGATGGTTTTTTGTCGAACAATCACCGACAAGTGGCGCTCAGGCCAACACGCTCAACCACGCAGAACCCAGCAATAACAGGCCCATGCAGCGATTGAAGCGTTGCATGGCACGGGGTGAGCGCAACCAGCGGCTTGAACCGGCACCGAGCAGCGCCCAGACCGCGAGGCATGGCAGGGAAACCAGAAAAAACACCAGCGACAAATACATCACTTGCACGGCGTGATGATCGCCAGCCCCGGCAAATACACTGACCACCGCCAGCGCCATCATCCAGGTTTTCGGGTTGATCAGTTGCAGGCTGGCGGCCCCCCTCCATCCGAGGCGCGCCTGGCTATGGCTGGCGGCAATGGCCGTTGTCGGGGCGCTGTAAATCTGCCAGGCCAGATAGCTCAGCCACGCCACACCGGCCCATTGCATGACGTTTTGCACCACGGGCCACGCAGTCAATGATGACCCGACCCCCGTACCCACCAGCCACACAAGGGTCGCCGCGCTGGCACAGGCGCCGACGATGATCGGCACAGCCGCGACCCACCCGTATCGAGCGCTGTTGCTCAGCACCAGAATATTGGTCGGGCCGGGGGTGATCGAGGCTACGAAGGCAAACAGCAGGAAAGGCAACAAAGTCGGGAACGAGGGCAGCATCGCGGGCTAACTCCGGTGAAGATCAGTGAAGTCGATCTTCACAATCCCGGGCTTATCTGTCTGGAAGATTTGAGCAGCGCTTGCGGTACAGCGCCGGCGTCAGGCCGTAGGCGCGCATGAACCAGCGCCCCAGATGGCTCTGATCGGCAAAGCCCAGCGCCATTGCCACCGCCGCCGGTTGTTCGCCACGGGCCAGCAGGCGGCGGGCGGTGGCCAGGCGGAGTTGCACCAGATACGCGTGGGGCGCCATGCCATAGGCAGCCTTGAACGCGCGGGTCAGGCGAAAGCGATCGACGCCTGTGACGGCGGCCAGTTGATCGAGGCCGATGTCGTATTGCGCGTTGGCATGCAGGTATTCCCGGGCTTTCTGTGCCACTCGCGGCAGACGCGGGTCCTGGCCATCGCGGGCGCGCCAGTGCAAATGGCTGGTCAGGCGTTCGAGCAAACCGTCGAGGGCGGACTGGCGGACGATCTTCAGTTCACCGCGATGCAGGGTTTCAAACGCCAGGCTGGTGGCCTGGGCCAGGCGCGCATCGCTGGCCAGGGTGGCGGCGAAGCTCAGCTGGCTGTTGTCGGGGGCATGGTCGAACACGGCGCTGAGTTCGCGCTGCAACCACTGCGGGTCGAGGTACAGCATGCGGTAGGTGAAACCGTCGGCGGTCGGCGCTTCACCGTCATGGATGTCACCGGGCTCGAGCAGAAACACCTTGCCCGGCGTGCTCTGGTGCCTGGCCCGTCGGCAATTGAATTGCTGGACCCCTTGTTCGGTGACGCCCACCAGATAACTGTCGTGCCAGTGCGGGTCGTAGGCGTGGCCTTCGAAATGCGCGCGCAGGGTCTCGATGCCGGTGTCGGCATCCTGGGCCAGGTCGATCCAGTTGTGAGCGCTCATGGGGTACCTGCGAAACGGTTTTCCGGGCTATTTAACGCCTCGGCCGAGGGTCATGCCTAGAACGTTTGTGCAGTCATCAGCCGAACAGGCCGGCGGCGATGTTGATCGTGAACCCGAGAATGGCGGTATTGAACAGAAAACCGATCAACGACTGCGCCAGCACGATCTTGCGCATGCCCCGGGTGGCGACGCCGACATCCGAGGTTTGCACCGCCACGCCGATGGTGAACGAGAAGTACAGGAAGTCCCAGTAGTTGGGGGTCGTCAGCCCTTCGGCAAAACGCAGCGCCGGTTCCTTGCCGTCCCAGATGTAATACAGCCTGGCGTAATGCAGGCTGAAGATGACCCCGATCAGCAGCCATGAACCGATGACGGTCAGGGCGGTGAAACCGTAATGCATCAGCTTGCGCGTGGTTTCCAGGTCTTTGCTGCCGGCCAGTTCGAAGGTGATGGTCGCCAGGCTGGCCAGTGCCGCAATGCATACCAGCGCGAGCACCATCCCGGCGTTTTCGTCTTCGATTTCGGCGATGCGTTTCACATCAGGCGCTTTCGAACGCACGGTGAGCCAGAACATCAGCAGCAGGTAGATCCAGACGCCGGCATTCCAGCCGATGAGGATCTTGCTGATTGGCGAATCGGCCGGAGCCAGAAAGCCCACCGCGATGCCCAGCAGGATGGCGGCGGACAGGCGAGGGTGGGTGCGCGCGAGGAAGATCATGGAGGCTCGACGGGTTGGGGCTTTGCCAACACCTTAGCCCAGGTGACCACATTCTTGAAATCAATGAAGCCCCTTGTAGGAGCTGGCTTGCCAGCGAAGAGGCCATCTCATTCAACATCCCTGTTGACTGACACACCGTCTTCGCTGGCAAGCCAGCTCCTACAATGCGGGTGTGTGGGTTAGCGCTTGCGCACCAACTTCATCACCACCACAAAAAACACCGGCACGAACACCACGGCCAGGGTCGCCGTGATCATCCCGCCGATCACCCCGGTGCCGATGGCTTGCTGGCTCGCCGAACTGGCGCCGGTGGCCAACGCCAGCGGCACCACGCCAAGAATGAACGCCAGTGAGGTCATGACAATCGGCCGCAACCGCAGGCGTGCCGCTTGCAGGGTTGCATCGATCAGGTCGTGGCCTTCGTCGTACAGGCTCTTGGCGAACTCGATGATCAGGATCGCGTTCTTTGCCGACAGGCCGATGATGGTGATCAGCCCGACCTTGAAGAACACATCGTTGGGCATCCCGCGCAAGGTTACCGCGAGCACCGCGCCGAGCACACCCAGCGGCACCACCAGCAGCACCGAGGTCGGGATCGACCAGCTCTCGTACAACGCCGCCAGGCACAGGAACACGATCAACAGCGACAGCCCAAGCAGGATCGGTGCCTGGCTGCCGGACAACCGTTCCTGCAACGACAACCCGGTCCATTCCTGGCCCAGGCCCGCCGGACCTTGCGCCACCAGCCGCTCGATCTCGGCCATGGCCTCACCGGTGCTGTGGCCCGGGGTCGGTTCACCGGAAATGCTGATCGCCGGGTAGCCGTTGTAGCGGGTCAACTGCGCCGGGCCCTGAGTACACTTGGCCTGCACGAAGGCCGACAACGGCACCATTTTTTCGTGGGTGTTACGCACGTGAATCTTCAGCAGGTCAGCCACCTGACTGCGCTGGTCGCCCTCGGCCTGCACCACGACGCGCTGCATCCGCCCCTGATTGGGAAAGTCGTTGATGTAGGCCGAGCCCACGGCCGTGGACAGCACGTTGCCGACGTCGGCAAAGGACACACCCAGCGCGTTGGCCTGCTTGCGGTCGACGATCAGTTGCACCTGCGGTGCCTCGGCCAGGGCGCTTTCGCGCACGTTCATCAGAATCGGGCTTTTTTCGGCCGCCGCGAGTAGGTCGGTGCGAGCCTTCATCAACTTCTCATGACCGAGGCCGCCGCGATCCTGCAGGCGAAATTCGAATCCGCTGGATGTACCCAGGCCATCCACGGGCGGTGGCAGTACGGCAAATGTCACCGCGTCCTTGATCTGGCTGAGGGCAACGTTGGCCCGGTCGGCAATCGAGCTGGCCGAATCGTCGCTGCCACGCTCGGACCAGTCTTTGAGCGTGCTGAACGCCAGCGCCGCATTTTGCCCGCTGCCGGAGAAGCTGAATCCGAGAATCACCACGCTGTCACGAATGCCCTGTTCCCCGGCGTTGTGCGCTTCAACCTGTTCGGCCACCTGTACCGTGCGGTTCTTGCTCGCGCCCGGTGGCAACTGGATGTCGGTGATGGTGTAACCCTGGTCTTCCACCGGCAGGAACGAGGAGGGCAAGCGACTGAAGGCCAAGCCCAGACCGATCAGCAGCACGCCGTAGATCAGCAGGTAGCGCCCGGTGCGTTTCAACGCGTAGGCCACCCAGCCCTGATAGCGTTCGGTCAGTTGCTCGAAGCGGCGGTTGAACCAGCCAAAGAAGCCGGTCTTTTCGTGGTGTTCGCCTTTGGCAATCGGCTTGAGCAACGTCGCGCACAGGGCCGGGGTCAAGGTCAGGGCGAGGAACGCCGAGAACAGGATGGACGTGGCCATCGACAGCGAGAACTGCTGGTAGATCACTCCGACCGAGCCCTGCATGAACGCCATCGGAATGAACACCGCGACCAGCACCAGGGTGATGCCGATGATGGCCCCGGTGATCTGCCGCATGGCCTTGCGCGTGGCTTCCTTGGGTGACAAGCCCTCGGTGGTCATGATCCGCTCGACGTTCTCCACCACCACGATGGCATCGTCCACCAGAATGCCGATGGCCAGCACCATGCCGAACATGGTCAGCACGTTGATCGAAAATCCAAGCGCCAGCATCGTTGCAAAGGTGCCCATCAGCGCCACCGGCACTACCAACGTCGGAATCAGTGTGTAGCGGATGTTTTGCAGGAACAGGAACATCACCGCGAACACCAGCAACATCGCCTCGCCGAGGGTGTAGACGACCTTGGTGATCGAGACTTTGACGAAGGGCGAGGTGTCGTACGGGATCTTGTATTCGACGTTCGCCGGGAAGTAGCGCGACAGCTCATCCATCTTCGCCCGCACCAGGGTCGCGGTGTTCAGGGCGTTGGCACCGGGCGACAACTGCACGGCGACGGCGGTGGACGGCTTGCCGTTCAGGCGCGTGGAAAACTGATATTCCTGGCTACCGATCTCGACCCGCGCCACATCGCTGATGCGCACGGTCGAGCCGTCCGCATTGGCCTTGAGGACGATGTCGGCAAACTCTTCGGGGGTCGACAACTGACCCTTGACCAGAATGGTTGCGGTGATTTCCTGGGTGGTGCGGGTCGGCAGATCGCCGATGCTGCCCGCCGACACCTGGGCGTTTTGCGCGACGATGGCGGTGTTGACGTCCGCCGGTGTCAGGTTGAAGGCGAGCAGTTTCTGCGGGTCGATCCAGATCCGCATCGCCCGTTCGGCGCCGTACAGCTGCGCCTTGCCGACGCCGTCCAGACGCTTGACCTCGTTCATCACGTTGCGCGCCAGGTAATCGCTGAGCGCCACGTCGTCGAGTTTGCCGTCGCTGGAGGTGAGGGTGATCAACAGCAGGAAACCGGAGGAGACTTTCTCCACCTGCAAACCTTGCTGGATCACCGCTTGCGGCAGGCGTGACTCCACGGCTTTCAGGCGGTTCTGCACATCGACCTGAGCCAATTCCGGGTTGGTGCCCGGCTGGAAGGTGGCCTTGATGGTCGCGCTGCCGAGGCTGCTCTGGGATTCGAAATACAACAGGTGATCGGCGCCGTTGAGCTCTTCCTCGATCAGGCTGACCACGCTCTCGTCCACGGTTTGCGCCGAAGCGCCCGGGTACACGGCGTAGATTTCGATTTGTGGCGGTGCGACATCGGGGTATTGCGCCACCGGCAGTTGTGGAATGGCCAGCGCACCGGCCAGCAGGATGAACAGGGCAACCACCCAGGCGAACACCGGGCGGTCGATAAAGAACTGCGGCATAAAAAAGCGTCCTGCTTACTGACCAGTCACCTGGGCAAGTGGAAGAGGGGTGTCGTCGATCTGCACTTTCTCGCCGACGCGGGCGTGCTGCAGGCCCTCGATGACGATGCGGTCGCCTGCTTTCAGGCCGCCGGTGACGATCCAGCGATCGTTCTGCACGGCGCCCAGTTCGACCGGTTGCTGGCCGACCCGCTGTTCGCCGTCGAGCAGCAGCACCTGAGCGATGCCGGCGCTGTCGCGCTGGATGGCCCGTTGCGGCACGCTGATGCCCTGCCGGTTGACCGCTTGTTCCAGGCGTACGCGCACGAAACTGCCGGGCAACAAGTCAAGGTCGGGGTTGGGGAACTCACTGCGCAGAATGATCTGGCCGGTGCCCGGGTCGACGCTGATGTCGCTGAACAGCATTTTGCCCGGCAGCGGGTAGAGGCTGCCGTCATCCTGAATCAGCGTGGCCTTGGCCTGGTCCTGGCCGACCTGCTGCAACTGGCCGGAACGGAAGGCGCGGCGCAGCTCGTTGAGTTCACGGGTGGACTGGGTCAGGTCGGCGTGAATCGGGTTCAGTTGCTGAATCAGCGCCAGCGGCGTGGTTTCGTTCTGCCCGACCAGCGCGCCTTCGGTGACCAGCGCGCGACCGATACGCCCGGAAATCGGCGCCGTGACTGTGGCATAACCGAGGTTCAACCGGGCGCGCTCCACCGCCGCCTTGTTGGCGGCGACGTCGGCGGCGGTCTGCCGTGCGTTGGCCCGGGCGTTGTCGTAGTCCTGACCGCTGATGGCCTTGTCGTCGATCAACTGGGCGTAGCGCTGTTCCTGCAATCTGGCCTGGAACGCGTTGGCCTCGGCCTTGCGCAACGCCGCTTCGGCGCTGTCCAGGTCAGCCTTGAATGGCGCCGGGTCGATGCGGAACAACACATCGCCCTGTTTCACGTCACTGCCTTCACGGAAGGTCCGCTGCAGGACCACGCCCGCCACGCGGGCACGCACTTCGGCCATGCGCGGTGCGGCAATCCGTCCGCTCAGTTCGCTGCTGATGGTCAGTGGTTGCGCTTCGATGGTCTCGATGCGAACCGTGGCCAGCGGCGCCTGTTCCTCGGCGTTCGAGGCCTTGTCGCACGCACCCAGTGTCAACGCCAGAGCAATCAGACTGAGCCTGGCAAGCAGATTCTTTGACATGTAATACCCCAATAAAGACTCCCAGCATCCTACTGGGCGCAGGCGAGGGTAGCGGTGAAGCTTTGTTGGTGCTGTGTGAAATTGTGTAAGGGTTTTACTCAGAGACGAGTGAGGGCGTATATCCTTCAGTCCTTGAATTTTATTGCACCTGTCAGGCCGCCTTCGCGGGCAAGCCCGCTCCCACAGTGGTCGGTGGTGTTCATATCCTTTGTGTTCACCTCAAATCCCWGTGGGAGCGGGCTTGCCCGCGAAGAGGCCGGAACAGGTGCCACGGCTCTTTCTGGAAACACCCCATGCCCAACATCCTCCTGGTCGAAGACGACACCGCCCTCGCCGAACTGATTGCCAGCTACCTGGAGCGCAACGGTTATTCCGTCAGCGTGATCGGTCGTGGTGACCATGTGCGCGAACGTGCGCGGCTCAATCCGCCGGACCTGGTGATCCTCGACCTGATGCTGCCTGGCCTTGACGGCTTGCAAGTCTGTCGCCTGCTGCGCGCCGATTCGGCGACCCTGCCGATCCTGATGCTCACCGCCCGCGACGACAGCCACGACCAGGTCCTGGGCCTGGAAATGGGGGCCGACGACTACGTCACCAAACCCTGTGAGCCGCGGGTGCTGCTGGCCCGGGTGCGAACCTTGTTGCGCCGCAGCAGCCTCAGCGAGCCGCAGACCGCCAATGACCGCATTCTGATGGGCAACCTGTGCATCGATTTGTCCGAACGCACCGTGACCTGGCGCGAGCAATTGGTGGACCTGTCCAGCGGTGAGTACAACCTGCTGGTGGTGCTGGCCCGGCATGCCGGTGAGGTGTTGAGTCGCGACCAGATCCTGCAACGCCTGCGCGGCATCGAGTTCAACGGCACCGACCGTTCGGTGGACGTAGCGATTTCCAAGTTGCGGCGCAAATTCGACGACCACGCCGGCGAGGCGCGCAAGATCAAGACCGTGTGGGGCAAGGGGTACTTGTTCAGCCGTTCCGAATGGGAATGCTGAGCCGATGTTCAGAATCCTCTTTCGTTTGTACCTGGTGACCATCGTTTCATTCAGTGCGGCGATCTATCTGGTGCCGGATCTGGTGGTCAAGGTGTTCCACGAGCGCTTTGTCACCTACAACCTCGATTACTCCCGCGGGTTGCAAACGCTGATCGTCAAACAGTTTCACGCAGCACCGGCCGAGCAGTGGACAGCCCTGGCGGCTGAAATGGACAAGGACTTCAATCCACTGCACATCGTGCTCAGTGGCAATGACGACAGCAGCCTGACGCCTGATGAACAGCAGCGCTTGCGCCGCGGCGAGAACGTCGTGCGCGTCGGAGACTGGGGCTGGCGCACGCTGGCGGTCGCACCGCTGAATGAGCGCACCGTGGTGCAAATGGTCGTGCCACCCGATCCGCTGGACGTCAACCTGTTGTACTGGAGCATCAACGTGCTGATCGGCGCGACCATGCTCGCGTGTCTGTTGCTGTGGCTGCGCCCGCACTGGCGTGATCTGGAACGCCTCAAGGGCGCGGCCGAACGCTTTGGCAAGGGCCACTTGAGCGAGCGCACGCAAATTTCCCCGAGTTCCAACATCGGCAGCCTGGCCAGCGTTTTCGACACCATGGCCGGCGACATCGAGAACCTGCTCAACCAGCAGCGGGACTTGCTCAATGCGGTGTCCCACGAGTTGCGCACCCCACTGACGCGCCTGGATTTCGGCCTGGCGCTGGCGCTGTCCGACGACTTGCCGGCGGCCAGTCGCGAGCGCCTGCAAAGCCTGGTGGCGCACATTCGGGAACTCGATGAATTGGTGCTGGAGTTGCTGTCCTACAGTCGCCTGCAAAACCCGGCGCAACTGCCGGAGCAGGTCGAAGTGTCGCTGGATGAGTTCATCGACAGCATCCTTGGTAGCGTCGATGAAGAGCTGGAATCCCCGGAAATCGTCATCGACGTGCTGCTGCACGGCCAGCTCGAACGCTTCAGCCTGGACCCGCGCCTGACCGCCCGTGCCCTGCAAAACCTGCTGCGCAACGCCATGCGCTATTGCGAAAAACGAATCCAGATCGGTGTGCAGGTGTATGCCGGCGGCTGTGAGATCTGGGTCGACGATGACGGCATCGGCATTCCGGATGACGAGCGTGAGCGGATCTTCGAACCGTTCTACCGCCTCGACCGCAGCCGCGACCGCGCCACTGGCGGATTTGGTCTGGGGCTGGCGATCAGCCGCCGCGCACTGGAGGCGCAGGGTGGCACGCTGACGGTGGAAGCCTCGCCGCTGGGCGGGGCGCGGTTTCGTTTGTGGTTGCCGATTTCGGCTTGATTACGACGAGCGGCAGCAACATCTGTCAGGTTTGACAGTAGCAAGACGCTGCGCTTGCGCGTTTCATTGGTCTGCGACCTCAAGAGAAGGCGGTAGGCTGGAGGAGAAGAATGAACGCGCCAACAATAAAAATCAGCGGGCGAGGCACGATCAGTGCAATCCGGGACGTCAAAGTCGAGAGTGTGTCGACAAAATTCGCGATGGTCCTGCCCGATGGCGGCTATAGCAGATTGGCGATCAGGATTGGACCCAACATCACCGCAGAGGGTCGCGCCTGTTTTCTTGTTGGCGATGCAGTGAAATATACGATGACGAAGGGGGCTGACGGAGAGCTGCCGAGGGCACACGACCTTGAGAGGGCGGGCGTCGATATCTGGACAACTTGATGGCTTGCGGGGTCTTTTTCGATCCCGCAAGCCATTGTCTGTGCTTCAAGCGCTCAACCGATTGCGCAACAACTTCGCCATCTCCTCCAGATCCGTCATCGGTTGATGCCCGATCAGCATCCAGGCGTGTTCCATGTCAGCCCAATACACGATGTTCAGCTCGCGCCGCTGTTCCCGGGCGAAATGGCGGCTGCCGCTGTTGGAGCGGGTGACGCACAGCGCCATGGGGCCGTGCGCCGGATCGAGGTAGGTGATCTGGGCGATGGGCACACCGTCGTACTCGAGGATTTGCGCGCGCTTGAACTCGGCACGGGGCAGGCTCAGTTTTGCCGGCGCGAGGTCCAGGCCCAGACGCGCATCGATGGTCCGCAGTTGTGCCCGTTGCGCGGCTTCATCAGCGGGTAAATGATCCAGGGTTTCCGGCACGTAGAGCGCCATGTAATCAGCCACCAGGCCGCGCCAGTTGTGGGTCTGCTGGCTCGCTTGCCAGCCGAGGAACAACCGGTCCGCCAGCACGCCGCCGGCCAACAGTGCGGCCGCGGCGGCAAGGAACCAGCGCCGGTTGAGCCCGGGGCGGACGGGCGAGGACAGCGTCGCGAGCATGGCTTGCAGACGATCCACCGGCGCCTGCCGGGCCAATTCATCGTAGGCGTCCTTGAACGGCAGGCTGCTGCGATCCAGCCATTGCAGGCGCAGGCCGAGCATCGGGTCGGCGATGATGGCCGCGTCGATGTGCGAGCGCTGCTCGGCATCGAGTTGGTTGTCGAGGTAAGCCACCAGTTGTTCGTCCGAGGTTCTCGCGCTCATCAATGTTCTCCTCGGTAAGGGTGCGGCACCGTGTGCAACGGTGGATATTCGGCCAGTTTCGCCCGGGCGGCGGCCAGGCGACTCATCACCGTGCCGATGGGCACTTGCAGCACGTCGGCGACTTCGCGGTAGGACAAGCCCTCGACGTAGGCGAGAAACACTGTTTCGCGCTGGGTCTCGGGCAACGCATCGACGCGACGGATGACCTGTGCCGCCAACACATGGGTCTGGGCCACCGATTCACCATCGAACGACAAGGCCTCATCGGCATCCACCTGACCCTGACCCTGACGCACCCGCTGGGCGCGGATTTCGTTGAGCCAGATCGAATGCAGAATGCTCAGCAGCCAGCGGTCCATGCGCGTTCCCGCCACGAATTGCCCGGCCCGCTCCAACGCCCGCACGCAGGTGGCCTGCACCAGGTCATCGGCAACATGCCGTTGACGGGACAACAGCAGGCCGTAGCGCCATAAACGCGCCAGATGCTGGTTCAGTTCCGTTCGTATTGTCTGATCGCTGGCGATGGCGACCTCCGTCCGCTCAGGTTTTCAGGTTTTCGATGAGTCGTTGATGGCGTCGGCCAGGTCCTGGTACTCCTCGCATTGAGTGCTGCCGCAAATGGATTTGATCTGCTGCAGTTGTTCCTGCGCGAGATCCAGCCGGCCTTTGATCACATAGGCCTCGCCGAGGTATTCGCGGACTTGCGCGTATTGCGGGTCGAGCTTCACCGATTGCAGGTAATAGCCGATGCCTTCGTCGGTGCGTCCCAGTTTACGCGTGGCGTAGCCGCGATAGTTCAGTGCTTTTGCTGTATTTGGCTGTTTCAGCGTGTCGAGCAGGGCCAGGGCCTCTTCGTAACGTCCGTCCTTGGCCAGTTGCCAGGCATAGTTGGTGCGGTCTTCGTCCGGCACCAGGTTGCTGGTCTGCCTGACGCACCGATTCGATCGGGTATCCAGCACTTGACCTTTCGGGCAGGTGGGTCTGGTGGGCATGTCGTCACCGCCGCCACCACCGTTGGCCAGGACGAGGGAGCCGGACAACGCAACGGTCAGCAACAGCGGGGTCATCAGAACGGCAAAACGAATATTCATGGGCTTTGCTCCACAGGTTCAGGCGTTTCAGATCAGGTCGCGCCCCGCCAGAGGCAGCGCAAGGTTGAGCCAGCCAACGGCTTGAACAATTGAAGGGGCCTGACTGCCCCGGCAATCTCATGCTCATGGTTGATGTCATGAGAACACCGCAGCATGAACAATTATTCACTGCGATCTTGCGTTGTTTTCAAGGAAAGCTCATATCGGGGCGCAGGCATGGATTTGTGCCTTACACAGCTTTATGTGCGCTGAAGATCCCTGTGGGAGCGAGCAGGCTCGCTCCCACATACGAATTTCGTCGAATAGAAGATCTGGGCGGTGCTCCAACGAAGCATGATGACGAGCTATCAACCCAGCGGACGAATCGGTGTGCCCGCCGCCCAGGCTTGAATGTCCTCGATCATTTGCGAGAAAAACAGCTGATAGTTCTGTTGGCTCACGTACCCGACATGGGGTGTTGCCAGCACGTTGTCCAGGGTCCGGAACGGATGGTGCGCAGGGAGCGGCTCCTGCTCGAAGACGTCCAGAGCGGCACCGGCCAGCCGTTGTTTCTGCAGCGCCTTGATCAGTGCCGCTTCATCGACAATCGGTCCGCGAGCGGTGTTCACCAGCAGCGCCGTGGGTTTCATCCAGCCCAATGCTTGCGCGTCCACCAGGCCCCGACTGCGGTCGCTGAGCACCAGGTGCACCGACAGCACGTCGGCCTGTTCGAACAGTTCCTGCTTGCTGACATGGGTCACACCGACTTGTGCTGCTCGTTCGGCCGTGAGGTTTTCACTCCAGGCGATCACGCGCATGCCGAACACCTGACCGAACTGCGCGACGCGCTGGCCGATGCTGCCCAGGCCGAGGATGGCCAGCGTCTTGCCATGCAGGTCGCCTCCCAGGCCTTGTTGCCATTGGCCGGCACGCAGGGCATTGGCTTCGACCACCAGATTGCGGGTTGCGGCCATGATCAGCGCCCAGGTCAGCTCCGGTGCGGCGTGTTTGTAGCTGTCGCTGCCGCTGACCTGTATGCCCAGCGCGGCAGCGGCTTTCAGGTCCAGGGCGGCGTTGCGCATGCCGCCGGTCACCAGCAGTTTGAGCTTCGGCAGGCGGCGCAGCAGGTCTTCATCGAAACGGGTGCGCTCGCGCATCACGCAGATCACCTCGAACCCGGCGAGGCGCTCGGCCAGGGCTGGGTTATCGGAGGGGTAATCATGGAGAAAACTCACCTGGCCGACGCTGTCCAGCGCCGACCAGTCCACCACATCCCGCGCCACATCCTGCCAATCATCAAGCACTGCAATCTGCACAGGCATCAGCCTTTCCTCTTCAACGCACGGGGTTGGTCTTGTTCAGCCAGGCGAGCAGGGCCTGGTGGAATTGTGCCGGTTCTTCCATCTGTGGCGCGTGGCCCATGCCAGGGAATTCGACCAGCGTGGACTGGGGAATCAGCTTGGCCACCTGTTTGCCGAGGACCTCGTAGTGCCCGAGCTTCGCCTTGATTTCGGGGGAGGCGATGTCACTGCCGATGGCGGTAGTGTCGGACGTTCCGATCAACAGCAGGGTCGGCACTTTCAGGTCCTTGAATTCGTAGTACACCGGTTGGGTGAAGATCATGTCGTAGATCAGCGCCGAGTTCCACGCGACTTGCATATGCCCCGGGCCTTTGTTCAGGCCGGCGAGCATGTCGACCCAGCGATCGAATTCCGGCTTCCAGCGGCCGCCGTAATAGGTGGTGCGCTCGTAGGTTCGGATCCCGTCGGCGCTGAGTTTGAGTTCGCGTTCGTACCATTGGTCCACGGTGCGATAGGGCACACCGAGGGCTTTCCAGTCTTCCAGGCCAATGGGGTTGACCAGCGCCAGTTGCTCGACCTGTTCGGGGTATTGCAAGGCATAGCGAGTGGCAAGCATGCCGCCGGTGGAATGCCCCAGCAGGGTGACTTTCTGGATGCCCAGCGCCTTGAGCAATTGCTGGGTGTTCGTCGCCAGTTGCTGGAAACTGTACTGATAGTGCGCCGGTTTGCTGGAGGTGCAGAAGCCGATCTGGTCCGGGGCGATGACCCGATAACCGGCGTCGCTGAGGGCTTTGATCGAGGTGTCCCAGGTGGCGCCGCAGAAATTCTTGCCGTGCATCAGCACCACGCTGCGACCATTGGCCTTGCCGTGGGCGGCAACATCCATGTAACCCATTTGCAGGGATTGACCCTGGGATTCAAAGGCGAAGTGCTTGAGGGTGTAGGGGTAGTCGAAACCTTGCAATTGGGGGCCGTATGCCGGTCCTTCGGCGTGGGCTATGGCGGGCAGGGCGGCGGTCAGCAACAGGCCGGGTAACCAGCGGGTGAGGGGGCGCGACATGGGAGAGCTCCATGGAAAATCCGCATGCTGGGTCGACTCGATTAGGGCCACATTAAACACAGGCAATCGCCGCCCTTGATGGTTCAACCCATCCAGCCCAAAGTCGCCACGGCCAGTACGCCGTAGCGGGCGCCTTTGGCCAGGGTGACGATCAGCAGGAAGCGTCCCAGCGGCTCGCGCATGACCCCGGCGACCAGCGTCAGCGGATCGCCGATCACCGGCAACCAGCTGAGCAGCAATGACCAATGGCCGTAGCGTTGGTAATGCAGCCGGGCTTTTTCCAGGTGTCGGGGGCCTACCGGAAACCAGCGCCGGTCGCGGAACCGCTCGATCCCGCGCCCCAGCCACCAGTTAAGCAGCGACCCCAGAACGTTGCCGCACGTTGCCACTGCCAGCAGTGCCCAGAGCCAATACCGATCGCTGAGCAACAGTCCCACCAGCACGGCTTCGGATTGCAACGGCAGCAGCGTGGCGGCACCGAATGCCGCGAAAAACAGCCCGAGGTACGCGCTGGACATCAATGGGCGGGGTAATCCGCAACCACCACGTCAGTGCCATCCTTTTTCAGGCCAATGACCTGATAGGCATCGCTCATGCCGTCCATTTCCATGCCGGGCGAACCCATGGGCATGCCGGGGGCGGCGACGCCCAACAGATCGTCGCGCTTGCTCAGGGCCAGGACCTGGTCGGCCGGGACATGACCTTCGACGAATTTGCCGTTGATCAACGCGGTGTGGCACGACGCCAGGCGCGGCGGCACACCATGCTGTTGCTTGAACTCACTCATGTTGGCTTCGACGTGGTCTTCGACCTTGAAGCCATTGGCCTGCAGATGAGTGATCCATTTTTTGCAGCAGCCACAGTTGGCGTCGCGATGAACCTCAATCGGGATGAGGTCGGCGGCCTGGGCCAGGGAGGACATGAACAGGGCGCTCAGGGCGATCAGACGCAGAGGGTTTCGCATGGGTTCGTCTCGGTTAACGGGCAAAAAAACGCATTTTGACCCTTTTTATTGGGCGGGTATTCAAGGAGTGTTTCTAATTGCTACAAAGATCCGCTGTTAGATGATGGTAGATCATCGCTGTCAGGCAGATGAGGGGCGCATTACAAAATCGTCAGGTTGAAATGCCGAGGGTAAGTATCGGTGTTGATGAAAACCAACTAGTCGCCATGTAAGAAAAGTCTGAAGGACCATTCTTCAGGGTGCTAATACCCAATAAACAAGAAGTTTTACAGCATGTATCTGAATTGTACGATAATTGTTAAAACTCCGAATTAAAGTTTGGTGGCCTCAAGTGCTCCGGCCGATACTCCTGACCTCCTAACTTGGTCAAGCAAGGAGTTTTCAATGACTATCGGTTATACCGGCGCCTGGACTGCGAAAGCGGGCCTGTTGGTGCGAGATACCGCCAGCAGATCAAAGCCTGTTCCCCAGAGCGTCAAGGTCAGGCAGATGCTTGACCTGGTGGGCAACAATCCAGTCGAGCTGGATACAGTCAAGATGGACAAGATGAAATTGCGCAAGCAGATGAAGGGTTTTGATCCTACGGATATTTCAGTCAAGTCCATGGGCAGTCTCAGTGTCTTTCTGAAAGAGCGCGGCCTGATCAGTGATGTGACGGCGGTCACGCTGAGCAATGCCGGTGACAAGTTCGACCGGTTTGGCATCAAGGACCCTGATGCGAAGTTCAATGCACTGGAATATTTCGCCACGCAACTGGAGAACATCCAGAATAACAATCTCAAGGGTAACAAGTACGCCAACTACCTGGTTCCCGAGTTCAAAAAAGCGATCTACGTGCTGCAAAACCTGGAAACCTACGGCAAGAACAACGGCCCCATGGTGAGGCCCGGCAGTGTTCTCTCGGAAGAGGCCTGACGCCATGTTGCCCGGCCCGCCCGGTTCATCGAGCGGGCCGGCAACCCTTAGCGGTCGAGCAGTTTCATGACTTCTTCCGGATAACGCAGGCCTGCGGTGGCATTCGCTGCAAAGACCGCCTCCAGCGCTTGCAGTTCTTCGGCGCTTAGCGTCACCTGCAGTGCGGCCACGTTTTCTTCCAGGTATTTACGTTGTTTGGTGCCCGGAATCGGAATCAGGTAGTCGCCTTGGGCCAGCACCCATGCCAGCGCCAGTTGGCCCGCCGTCACGCCTTTTTCCGCCGCCAGCGCCTGCACTTGCTGCACCAGTAGCAGGTTTTTCGTGAAGTTTTCGCCCTGGAAGCGCGGGCTGAAGCGACGGTAGTCGTCCGCCGCGAAATCATCCGGGCTTTTCAATGCGCCGGTCAGAAACCCTCGGCCCAACGGGCTATAAGGCACAAAGGCGACGCCCAGACGCTGGCAGGCCGCCAGGCAACCGTTTTCTTCCTGGTCACGGCTCCACAATGAATATTCACTTTGCAACGCACTGATCGGATGAACCTTGTGTGCCCGTTCCAGGGTCGCCACCGATGCCTCGCTCAATCCCAGGTAACGCACCTTGCCGGCACTGACCAGTTCGGCCATGGCGCCGACGGTTTCCTCGATAGCCACCTGTGGGTCGATTCGGTGCTGGTAATACAGGTCCAGAGTGTCCACGCCGAGACGCTTCAAGCTGCCGTCGACGGACTGGCGAATGTATTCCGGCCGACCGTTGACGCCCCGGGCGGTGGGGTTGGCCGGATCGCGGACGATACCGAACTTGCTGGCCAGGAACACCTGATCGCGCTTGCCGGCAATGGCCTTGCCAATCAGTTCTTCATTGGTGTGCGGGCCGTACATATCGGCGGTATCGAGCAGGTTGACGCCCAGTTCCAGCGCGCGATGCAGGGTGGCCGTGGCTTCGCGGGTGTCCGTGCCGGTGGTGTAGAAGTCGGTCATGCCCATGCAGCCCAGGCCGATGGCCGACACCTGCGGACCGTTTTTTCCCAATTGACGTGTGTGCATGAAATCAGCTCCCTGTGAAGTGAGTCGCTATTGTTCGCCTCGACAGAAACAAGATAAACCGGCTAAAACGGCTATCACTGTTCGTTAAATCTAAACAATCTGTCGGTGGAACCAGCAATGGACCGTTTCAACGCCATGCGCGTCTTTACCCGAATCGTCGAACTCGGTGGCTTTGCCAAGGCCGCCGACAGCCTGCAATTGCCCCGGGCCTCGGTGACCATCCTGATCAAGCAACTGGAGGCACATCTGGGGGTGCAACTGCTGCAACGCACCACGCGGCAGATCAGCCTGACGCTCGACGGTGCGGCCTATTACCCGCGTTGCGTGCGCTTGCTGGCGGATCTTGAAGAGACCGAAGCGGTGTTCAGCGCGGCGCGCCACAATCCAAAGGGCTTGTTGCGGGTGGACATGCCGGCGGGAGTGGGGCGCCTGGTGGTGATTCCGGCGCTGCCGCAATTCACGGCCCGCTATCCCTTGATCGAGCTGGAAATAGGTTTGAATGACCGGCCGGTGGACCTGATTCGCGAAGGTGTCGATTGTGTGTTGCGCGCAGGCTCGCCGCTGGACGATTCGCTGGTGGCACGGCCGCTGGTGATGATGGATCAGGTGACCTGTGCCAGTCCTGACTACCTGCAGCGGCACGGAACGCCCCATACCTTGAACGACCTGGACGGGCACCGGATGGTCGAGTACATCTCCGGCAACGCAAAACGCTATGGGCTGGAGTTTGTCGTGGATGGCCAGGTGCATTCGGTCGATCTGCCCAAGCAGGTGGCGGTCAACAGTGCCGATGGTTATCTGGCAGCGTGCGAGGCCGGATATGGGCTGGTGCAGACGCCGTACTATCACGTCGCCCGGCAACTGCAGGAGGGGCGATTGCGTGAAGTGCTTGGGGAAGTGCCGCCGCCGGGCATGCCGATGACGGCGCTTTATCCGCCGCACCGCCAGTTATCCCGGCGGGTACGTGTGTTTGTCGATTGGCTGGTTGAGCTGTGTGCCCAGCCCGGCAATGACTTCTATCGAAAGGATTCAGGAGGTTGAATAGCTGTTAACGATGTTGGTAGTAACCCGGTCCGCCATGGTCGTCGTGGTGATCGTGGTGCCAGCCCCCGTGGGGGAAAACAATGCAACCGCTCAAGCTCAGGATGGCCAGCAGAGGCATCAGCAATGTGATTCGACGCAACATGTGAAAGTCCTCATGGTTATTGCCGTTATGAAGCTAAAACTCTTCATCGGCTGTAACATGAGACCCCGCTTGTAGTTGTTTATCCCCGAAACAGGGTAGGCACTTGGTATGCGTATCGATACAAACCGGATACATTTTCAGATTCAGGAACCCGCAATGACTCAGTCGCAACGTTTGAAATACTCGATTCTGATCTCCCTGGTGGTGCTGGGGATCATGTTTGGCCTTTCCTGGTTGCAGAACACCGGCGTCATCAGCGAAAAAATGTTCCAGTACATCGCCATAGGCGTGGCGGTGGTCGTGGTGGTCGTCAATGGCGTGATGCGCCGCAAGGTCAAGCCCTGATCATTCAATCACTGGTTGCGCAGAATGGCAGCAGCCTGGGGATGCAGGCTGTAGCTTTTGTCGGGATTGAGGACAATCACGCCTTCGCTGCACAAGCGCTTGAGCACTTCACGCACGCTGAGAAACGACAAGGGAATGTCCAGGTCCAGCAATTGGCTGTGCACGCCGCGCACGCCAAGGCTGCGGTCGCTTTCGGCGGCCGTCAGCAGGGCATCGATGACTTTCAGACGGATCAGGCTGGTGCGCAGGCCAAAGCTTTTGAGCAGGATCCTGATCCGTTCGTTGCGGTGACGATCGGTACGCGGCTCGAATACGCTGACTCCCATGGAAGTACCCTTTGGCGCATTGCTACCGTCCATTGGCAGTTGCGAGTTGTACATTGCAAAACTCCTTTTCAGAGCCTGATCAGGAAAAAGTGGGCGCTCTTGCAAGACTAGACGCATGAGCAGCGCAAATCATGAAGGCTCAAATGTAGAAAATTTGTCGCCATCGTGTGATCAACCTGTCAGTCCACGCGCCGATGCGCGGTAAAATCCTAAATTTTGGTTCTTCACGCAATCCCGGGGAATTCCGATACCTGTAGGAGCTGGCTTGCCAGCGATGGCAACTGACGGCCGGCCATTTTCTTCCTGGTGTACATATTCATTGCTGCGGTAACGGCCACTTAGGGTTCCGCCCTTACGGCGGGTCACTTGGAAAAGCGGAACGCCGCCCGGCCCCAAGTAACCAAGGGCTCTTGCCCCTGACGTTCGGTGCCTCGCCCAGGCTCGGCATGCCCTCGCTCCGGTCCTGCTCCGTGGGCCCGCCGCGATCGGCCATCCATGCCGGGTTGCCCACTGCGCAGAACCTGCGCTCGGCCTCTCGAGGGGGCGTGCACCGCAACAGCACCGCGAGGCGAGCTAACGCTCGACCTCGTTGTTTGGTGGTGCACGCGTTCCCCTGTAGGAGCTGCCGAAGGCAGCCCCTACAGATATTTCGTTATATGTGTTCCCCGGGATTCCGTGAAGAACCTAAATTTTTGATGTGAGCTTCGTCCCTACAGGGAGGCACGGTGCGAGTGGGTATGCGCAGCTGTAGCCATCTTTTTTTCGATCAGGAGCGAGCGTGATTATTTCCAGCCAGTTAACCAGGTTGCGCCTGGCGGGTGTGACTCTGGGTTTGAGCCTGGGGCTGAGCCTTGGGGCGAGCGCGAGCGGTATGCCTGCGCAAGCGAGCGCGGACATCCGCCGCACCAGTTTCGGCGTGCCGCACATCCGCGCCGACAACGAACGCGGGCTCGGCTACGGCATCGGCTATGCCTACGCCCAGGACAATCTGTGCCTGCTGGCCAACGAGATCACCACGGTGAACGGCGAACGTTCGCGGTATTTCGGGCCGGATCAGTTCACCGTTGAGGAGCGTGAGAACCTGGTCAGCGATGTGTTTTTCACCTGGCTGAACACTCCGCAGGCGGTCGCCGGTTTCTGGCAGGCCCAGACCCCGCCAGTGCGTGAGCTGATTGAAGGCTATGTGGCGGGGTACAACCGCGCCTTGAGCGAACGTCGCGCCCAGGGTTTGCCGCCGCAGTGCCAGGGCGATTGGGTGCGCGACATCACGGCAATGGATCTGGTCAAGCTGACCCGGCGCCTGTTGGTCGAAGGCGGCGTCGGCCAGTTTGCCGAAGCCCTGGCCGGTGCCACGCCACCCAAAGCCGTGGCCCAGGCGGCAAACGCGCAGCCGGCGTTCCAGGTGGCCGCGACGCGGATGCAGCGCTTTGCCCTGGACCGGGGCAGCAACGCCGTCGCGGTCGGCAGCGAGCGTTCTTTTAACGGTCGCGGCATGTTGCTGGCCAATCCGCACTTTCCGTGGGTGGGCGGCATGCGTTTTTATCAGATGCACCTGACCATTCCCGGCAAGCTGGACGTGATGGGCGCGGCATTGCCCGGCCTGCCGGTGATCAACATCGGTTTCAATCAACATCTGGCCTGGACCCACACCGTGGATTCGTCCAAACACTTCACGCTGTACCGCCTGCAACTGGATCCCAAGGATTCGACCCGGTACCTGCTCGACGGCCAGTCCTTGCCGATGGACAGGCAGACCCTGACCGTCAACGTCAGGCAGGCGGACGGGCAGGTCCAGGCGATTTCCCGGGTGGTCTACAGCTCGAAGTTCGGTCCGGTGGTGCAATGGCCGGGAAAACTGGATTGGGATCATCAATACGCCTTCAGCCTGCGTGATGCCAATCTGGATAACGACCGCGTCCTGCAGCAGTGGCATGCGATGAACCGCGCCGAAAACCTCAAGGACTTCCAGGCCTCGGTGCACAAGATCCAGGGCATTCCGTGGGTCAACACGCTGGCGGCCGACGATCAGGGGCAGACGCTGTACATGAACCTCTCGGTGGTGCCCAACGTCAGTGTCGACAAGCTGGCGCAGTGCAGCGATCCGCGGATCGGCCTGCAGATGATCATCCTTGACGGTTCCAACAGCGCCTGTGCCTGGGACATCGACCCGCAGGCGCCACAACAGGGTATCTATGCGGCGGACAAGTTACCGCAATTGCTGCGCAAGGATTTTGTCCAACACTCCAACGATTCGGCCTGGATGGCCAACCCGGCGCAACCGCTGACCGGCTATTCGCCGCTGATCAGCCAGGATGGCCAGCCATTGAGTTTGCGATCACGTTTTGCCCTGGAGCGTTTGAGTACCTTGATCCAGGTCGGGGCGGCGGATTTACAACACATGGTCATGGACGATCAGGTTTATCAGGCGAATCAAGTGATGCCGGACCTGCTGCAATTCTGCGAGGCGGATCTCGGTGCCGATGCAAAAACGCTGACGCCACTGTGCGCCAGCCTCAAGGCATGGGACCGCAAGGCCAACCTCAACAGTGGTCTGGGCTTTGTGCATTTCCAGAATGTCATGGAGTCTTTGGAACAAGTGCCGGACGTATGGCGCGTGGCGTTCGATCCTCCGGACCCGCAACAGACTCCGCGTGGACTCGCGGTCGATCACCCGGACGTAGCGATGGCGCTACGGGCAGCGATGCTGGCTTCGGCTGAACAGGTCAAGGCGTCAGGTCTCAAGCCGGACAGCCGTTGGGGCGATATCCAGGTGGTCAGCAGCGGCGGGAAACAGACGCCAATCCACGGCGGACCGGGGACGCTGGGCGTCTATAACGCCATCCAGAGCGTGCCGCGCAGCGATGGCAAGCGCGAAGTGGTCAGCGGCACCAGTTACCTGCAAGTGGTGACCTTTGACGAAAACGGACCACAGGCCAAAGGGCTCCTCGCGTTCTCGCTGTCCAGTGACCCGGCCTCGAAGTTTTCACGGGACCAGACGCAGGCCTTTTCCAGGAAGCAATGGAGCGTGCTGCCCTTTACCGAGCAACAGATCCTGTCCGATCCGAACTATCAGGTGCAGACGATTCGTCAGCAGGATGCAAAGGTGACTGCGCAGTAAGGTCGTGGAGCATTGCATGAACGCTGAAGGCCGCACCCCGCAAGGGTGGCGGCCTTTTCAGCTTTTCGGGGATGTTTGCGGAATCGCGTTGACCACCAGATTGCCGTTCTGGTTACGGGTCAGGTAGACCGGCAGGACCCGCGGCAAGGACTTCACCAGGCCGTTGATCTCTCTGATGTTGTAGATGCCGCCGATATGGATCGAGCCGGTGCTGTTGTCAGCGACCATCAACGGTTTGTCCAGGTAGCGATTGATCAAGGGCAGTGCATCGCTCAGTGCCAGATCGTCGAGTACCAGTTTGCCCTGGCGCCAGGCCAGCGAACTGTCATTGTCATAGGTCTGGCTGACGCGGGGAATGAAGTCGCCGTGGCGATAACCGGCCTGCATCGCCGGGTCGAGGCGCAAGCCGTCACCGGGCTGGCCGGCGTTGCTGCTGACCAGTACCGAGCCTTCGATCAGATTGACCTTGACCTGGTCTTCATACATCCAGACGTTGAATTGGGTGCCGGTCACGCGAATCCGGCCTTCGGCGGCCTTGACCACAAACGGGTGACGGGTGTCATGGCTGACATTGAAAAAGGCTTCGCCTTTTTTCAGCGTGACTTGCCGTTGATCCTTGTAGTTGCTGTAGGTCAGCTCGCTGCCCAGGTTCAGTTCCACTTGGCTGCCGTCCTTCAAGGTGACCGTGCGAACATTGTCGGTCGCTTCGAAATGCTGGTACGCGTTCGGTACCCAGCCCAGGTGCCAGCCGCCATAACCGGCCAAAGGCAGTGCCAGTGCGCATATCGCCGCGGCAATACCCAGGCGCCGCCACGGGTTTTCCGGTTGAGTGCGAACCAGAGGCACGACGGGCTCGGGACGCGGCAGGTCGCCAGCGACATCCCAGATCTCCAGCATCGCTTCGTACTCGAAGGCGTGGAGCGGATGCGCATCACGCCATTGCTCGAACGCCTGGCGCTCTTGCTCGGTGCAGTCATTGGCGTGCAAACGCATACACCAATGCGCAGCGGCATCGGTGATGGCGTCGTATTCGGCTTCCGAGAGCGTGTGGTCGGTCATTGGCTCATCCTGATTTCGTGCATTCTAACCTTGGGGGGAAGTCTGCGAGAACATCAGTCATGGCATTTAACCATCAATGCGTAGTTTTTTTTCAACGCCTCGCCTCTGGAACACTTGCTGCTTGGGTAGCAGTATCCATAGGACGGGTGAATAAAAGATCAAAATAATTCCCGCTGTGGAGCGCAGACCCGGAGATCTGCGCGTTATTACGTCGGGATCAGGTATCAGTGGTCGAAGTGACCGGCACCGGGTCCAGTTGTCGACCCATTTGGCAGATCAGAAAGGCGATCGAGTCGGCATTGTGCAAAATGACGTCGGTTCGGATCTTCGAATCCTGCCCGTTCAAAAAAGCTTCCCGTGCCTTCTCCATGGTCTTGCTGCCCGTCAGCCGCAGAATGGCCTTGCCGACGTGATAAGAATCCGGAATCGAATCCAGGCTGATCCACGTTTGCAGCCCACTGTTCCAGCGTGCGAACAATTCTTCCTTGGGTGTTTCCATCGACAAGGCTACTCGCTGGAAGTCCATCTGAGACTGTTTCATGTCTGCGCCATAGGCGGTGATCGATGCCACCAGATCGCTGAACGGTCGCCTGGCCTCAAGGTATGCAATGTCCACGGCCCCGGAAAACAAATGAGCGAACTCGTGTATCAGCGTCGCGGCCTGGCTGTGGCCGTCGACGTCGAAGGGTTGTGTCAAACAGGATTTGTACCAGTCGAGTTGTTGATCGAAGAATCTTTCCGTGAAATGCACATTGCGCTGTTGATCCTTGTCCAGGACAAACGCGACGAGGCTGTCCTTCGGGTTCCGGCTTGAACCCACGATAAAACGTTGCGAGTTCATCCAGTCTTCATCGGGATCGACCAGCGCGTTGCAGACGGGAACGATGGCCTGTTTGATTTTGTCGATCAGTGCGTTGTCGACCTGGCCAACATCAAAGAACTGTTTGAGGAAGGTATCAAGCCGTGTGCCCGGGACGAGTTTGCGCAGTTGCACCAGGTTGTGCAGGCTGTTGAACGCGTAATAGCGAGCCACGTCGATGGCCTGCACGATCATGCGGGCTTTTTCGGGATGTTTCGCGCGGATTTCCTCCATCCCCCGGGCCTCGATGTTCAGCACCTGCCTGGCAACATAGGCGTTGGCAAACTGATTGTGCATTTTCGAGAGGGCTTTGCCGAAATGGACGGTGTGGGTGTCCGGGTCGGTCACCAGTTGCTTGTCAGGCGTCGTCAGTAACACGGGGCCTTCTTCTTCGCCTTTGACCATTCGCCAAACCGCTCCGGTCTTGTTCACGCCGTACACCTTGCCGGCAATGGCGGCGAAGGTTTTCCGGCTGGCCGCTTCGAGATAGGTGCCGTCAGTGCGGTTTTTCGTCAGGTTCTTCAGTTCGACGGTGGTTTCGAACGGTTGCAGTCGTGTACGCAACGGTGCTGTCGAACGGACCTGCGACCAGGCTTGCGCAATCACGGGGGTGGCAATCGGTTGAGCGATGGCTTCACCGGTTGCCTGGGCGCTGTCGGCCCATCCTTCAAGCGATAACCGGCCCAACGTCACGATCTGCACCGCACCGGCAATAAAATCCAGCAATGCAGTTTTCCAGTGATGGTCCTGCAGCGCTTCGGCCGAGTTTCGCGCGTCCTTGTAGGCATTCCACAGAAACTGCAGATACGCGAGTTTGCCCGGTAACAGCCCCGAAAAGAGATTGATTCCGGAGCTGAACAGGTGTTTGGCAGCCTCCCAGTCCGACTGGCCTGAAACATGCGACTGGCTGCCGAGCAATCGTGTCAGCAGTTGGGTGTTGTCATGGAAAAAACGGGTGAGTACGTTGCCGCCGATGGGGTTGGACGCAAGCGTCATTTCGCTCAACTGGCCAATGGTGGATTCGAACAGGTTGCGAAACACTGTCTGCTCACTGTCTGGCAGGCGACGTATCAACATTTCCTGCAAGAGTCCCGGCGTGTTGAACGCCGAGACAACGCTGGCCTCATTTTCAAACTCTACAAACGGCGAGCCTCCGGGATGGTAGGGGGCATAGAGAATTTGTGGGCCTGTGTTGCCACCGCCAGGGCCGATCAGGTAAAGGCCCAGCGCTTTGACGGCGGCGGCGCCGGTTGTCTTGATCAGTTCCAGTGGCCGGACAATCGCATGTGCTCCCTGAACAATAGCCCGGGCGATGGCGTCCGGCATGTCCAGTACCTGGCGAAGCAAATCGAAAGCACTACCGGACAGCCGTTGCCGCAGCTTGAGTTCGTGGGCGTGTTGCAGTAGTTGCCAGGGCAGTTGTTTGACGAAACGCAGCATTCGGTTTTCGACGTCAGCTGCTTGATTCGACAAGTTGTCGGTGACCTGTCTGGCGTAGTTTTGCGCGATGTTCAATGACAGCAACAATTGACGGACAGCCGCCTGGTCCAACCCAGCGGGCAGGGCTTGAAGGGTTGCCGAGCTGACTTTGAACCCGGTGCCCTGTGCGATGTTGACATGGTTCAGGGCGAACTCAGTGAGGCCCCTTGCGGGGCCGACCAGGGCCAGGTGGGGGGTGATTTCGATGTTGTCGGGGTCCAGCGTTTTTTTAGGGAAGCGGCTGCCGAGCAATGACGTCAACGTCTCATGCACATACGACCTGAGGGGTTTGATCCCGTGCAAATAGTCTTTGTCCTCATCAACGCTGTTGCGGTATTGCTCCAGCAATTCAAGGTGCTGACGCTGGTCTTCCAGCGGAGCCATTCCAAGCCAGGCGGGCAGGGACTGCTGCCGGCTGATCGCACGGGCAATCGAGGTGGCTCTTTGCAGGTTGGCGTTGAAGGCCGTTGTGCTCAGGGATTTCAGGGCTTTATTCTGCTTCGTTTCGCTCAGATCGAAGGTGCCTACGTGTTCGCAGCGAGCCAGAAAGTGCTCGATTGACGATTGCGCGACCCGCTCCAATACAGATCCTTCAATCAGCCGCAGCGGTCCCAGTGAGTAGCGTTGGTGAAAGACGCGCTGGGTGGGGGTGAGGTTGTCCAGCAGCGCCAGGCGTTGTCGTGGGTCGAGCAGGCGGCGGTTCAGTTCCAGCCGTGCACGACTGATGGTGTCAAAGACTTCCAGGCCCTCGGCGGGTGTCCACAGGATCGTCCGGCCGGAATGCGAGGCGTCGAGCCCGCCACGCTCGGTCAAGAGCAAACAATGGGCCAGGGGCAGGACATCGCGCTGAGCGGAGCACTCCAGCGTCAATGAATAGGCATCAGGCCGGAAGCCCTTGAGTGACAGACGGCTCTGCCGGTCTGCCTGATCCGGGTTGAATACCGTTTCGACAATGGCCCGGTCCGCATCCCGCAGTGTCGCGCAGAGCCTGCGCAGACTGGCCTCGCCCCGGATGCCGACGGAAAGCGCATGGGCCAGGCGGGTTTTCATGTTTTCGAGATAAACCCGTTGCAAGGCCCGCGAAGCGACCGGTTGCGCCGAAAAATCTGCGTTGATCAGTGTTTCGATGTCGCTGAAGGTCTTGGCGAAAGCTGCCGCGGTATCCGCCAGCACCGCGGAAGGATGCTGATCGCCGGTTAACACGGGCCGTGTGCTCCAGCGTCCGTCGGTCTCCAGTGTCAGCAGCCGCTCGCTGATCATCGAGCGGATATCCAGCGCCTTGTCGAACAGGGCGTGGATGTTCACGGTACCGTCACTGTGACGGAACACCTGCAGGGCATATTCCATGTTCTGCAGTTGCTTGCTGACGATCGCGTCGAAGAGCTTGTGGAAGATCGCGCCGGAAATCACTTCCCCGGTCACATTCGGCCGGTCAAAACCGATGAAGCGCTGGCGTTCGTCCAGGCTCAGCAGGCCATAGAGCTCGTCCTCGTGCCCGGCCGCGCTGAACTTGCTCAGCACCGTATCGCGCAAGTCCTGATAGTCCTTGAGCACCTGCAGGCCTCGGGTGGGTGTGTAGAGAAACGCATCGCTGGCGCTGACCATCAGTGAGCCGGCCAACTCAACATAGTTGGCCCGGTGCTCCCACAGACACACGGTTTCGACCGTCATTGATTGGTTCGCCCGGCTGGCCGTCGAGATCAACGCATGCAAATCCTGGCTTTGCTCCGGGGTGATGATCCCGGCTTCGCGCTTGAGCAGCAGTTGCACTTGTGCCTGATCGGCGATGGCCCGGCCGAAGAATGCGCGACGCGATGCGCCATCGACACTCGCCGCAGCCCAGAAACCTTCGAGCTGCCTGACCAGCAGGCTGACGAGTTTGCGCGAGATCGTAGTGACGGCGGCTTCCCAGATTGGCTGGTCGGCTTTTGCCGAGGTTTTTTTCGGATGGGAAAATTCATGGGACTGTCCGGACGGCCAACGCTGATGACGATAGTGCAGGAGTATCGCGTCACTCAGGGACAGGGAGTTGACCCAGCGTCGCGTCAGATGGCTTTCTCCAGCGCTTTCTTGCGTTGTCGCCAGGTAGAAATTCACCTGGGTCTGACGCTGGTCCAGACCGGGAAAAGCTGTAGCCAGCTGTTCACTGAGCAATGCTTCGAGCAGCGACGTCAGGGACGGCAGCGCTTTGAGCTCATCGAGCAGGGCCTGGTCATTGATCTGCTGACGGCTGGAGAGGGTGTTGCGCTGGTCCTCGAACACGTCGCCTTCGATGGTTTGAAAGTCCAGCTCGATGGTCACGGCGTCCACTACCGTCCTGCGTTGAGACAGCGCCATGAAGGCCAGCAGATTATCGTCTTCGTCGGCCACTTTGAGTTGTTTCACCAGATGTTCGGTCATGGCCGAACGGTCAGTGAACTTCTGTATCCCGGCGTACGGGGTGTAGAGAATCACGCCGTTGTCATCGGGTGTCGCGGTCAGCAAAAAACTGCCGGCCAGCGCCAAATGTTCCAGTCCCGGTATTTTCAGCAGGATTTTTTTCGCCAGCATGGGCGGCGTCTGCTCATCGCGCAGGGCCTGGCTGGCCAGTTCGATATGGCTGAACCATTCGAAGTCCTTTTGCGTCAGCCCGTGGGTTTTGCCAAGTTCTCTCCAGAGGCCGGGCGACGACAGTGCCTCGGGGAAAAACAGCGGAGTTAAAGATGCAGGCATCGTCGAGTCTCGTTCAAGGTGCCATTCAAGGGCGCCTGTGGATTGAGTTTCGAGACTAAAAGCCGGCGGGATGATGCAGGCGGTAAATAGATAACGCACGGGCCGTGGGCATTCGTGACACGCATATACCTAATTGACCCTGAGCGAAAGGTTGACAGGTCGCTCGCCGCGCGTTGTTAATCGGCGGGTCTTTGTACGCTGTTGTTCCCTCCAATAATTAGTCTGGAGCTTCAGATGTCTGCGCCACACGATCACACGTCTACTGCGATCTCGTCACACCTGTCATTCGAAGCGCTGAGCGCTTTGCTGGAGAAGATTTTTCTGCGTCACGGCACGTCGGCCGACGTTGCCCGGGTGCTTGCGCAAAACTGCGCCGGTGCCGAGCGCGACGGCGCGCACAGTCACGGGGTATTCCGGATTCCGGGTTATGTTTCGACGCTGCAAAGCGGCTGGGTCAATGGCCAGGCCGTTCCGGTGGTCGAAGATGTGGCTTCAGGGTTTGTGCGGGTCGATGCCGCTAACGGTTTTGCGCAACCGGCCCTGGCGGCTGCACGTGGACTACTGGTGCAAAAGGCCCGAAGTGCCGGTATTGCGGTGCTGGCAATCCGTAACTCGCACCATTTCGCTGCCTTGTGGCCGGATGTCGAGCCCTTCGCCGATGAAGGCCTCGTGGCCTTGAGCGTGGTCAACAGCATGACCTGCGTGGTGCCCCACGGCGCCGACCGGCCGCTGTTCGGCACCAACCCGATTGCCTTCGCTGCGCCGCGGGCCGATGGCGCACCGATTGTCTTCGACCTGGCCACCAGTGCCATTGCCCATGGCGATGTGCAAATTGCCGCACGCGAGGGCGAACGCTTGCCGGCAGGGATGGGCGTGGACAGCCTCAGCCAGCCGACCACAGACCCGAAAGCGATTCTTGAGGGCGGTGCGTTGCTGCCTTTTGGCGGGCACAAGGGCTCGGCATTGTCGATGATGGTCGAGTTGCTCGCGGCGGCACTGACCGGCGGCAATTTTTCCTTCGAATTCGACTGGAAGAACCATCCCGGCGCCAAGACGCCCTGGACTGGCCAATTGCTTATCGTGATCGACCCGGGCAAAGCGGTGGGGCAAAGCTTTGCCGAGCGCAGCCAGGAACTGGTGCGGCAAATGCACGGCGTCGGTTTGAAGCGTTTGCCCGGTGACCGGCGTCACCATCAACGCGCCAAATCACAGGTCAATGGCATTGAGCTGGATGCGCAGACGCTGGCGAACTTGCGGGAGCTGGCAGGGGAGTGATCCGAGGTAATGGCAAATAATGTCTAATTAACGCAACCCCTGTGGGAGCAAGCCCGCTCCCACAGGGTTCAGTGTTTGCCCGTGCTTAGCGACGGCCCAGCAACAACCCCACCACCAGTCCAAACCCGGCAGAAATCGCCACGGTTTGCCATGGATGCCCGCCGATATAGGTTTCAGTGGCCTCGACCGCGGGCAGGGTCCGGTCGCGTACGCTGCTTACCGAATCCCTGGCCTGCTGGAGTTTCAGGGCGATTTGTCCGCGAAGGGTCTCCGCTTCTTCCCCGACCAGCGAGGCGCTGCTTTTCAGCAGCTTTTCCGACTCTTCGATCAGCGATTGAAGCTCGCTGAACGCTTGATCCTTGATTTGATCTTCGGCGGCTTGCGCGGCGGTTTTGCGGGCCATTGAAGTACTCCTTGCAGGTAAGTGGATAGTGAACAATGGAGTCAGTCGCCGTCGGAAAAGTTGCAGCTATTTTGCCCGGAGAGGCCATCTTGCTGAAAAACCGGCGCAGGACATTTCGTCCTACAGTGTAAGATGTCGCCTATTTTACGCAGCAGGAAACTCCCATGAGCTTCAATCTGGCCGACAAACCCCTCGCCGAGCGCGCTGCGCTTGAAGACGAGAAATCCCGTCTGTTCGAACTCTGGCAAAACAACCTGGGCAAAGCCAAGGGCGAGGCCGCACGGTTGTTTGGCGAACGGGCCAAACGCAAAGGCAAATGGGCCGAATGGGTACGCGCCGAACTGGACGGCATGTCGCCTCCGGAATTCGCCAACATGGTGCGCAGTGAAGTCAATCGCTTGATGGCGGCCAAGTAGGAGCTGCCGAAGGCTGCGATCTGTTGATCTTGAGCTTGATCTTGTTGCGCAGCAGTCGCCGAAAAGAAAACATCAAAAGATCGCAGTCTGCCGCAGCTCCTACGAGAAACCGGCGACAATAGCCTCGCGCACTTTCAACACCACCGGGTCGAGCTGGGTACTGGTGCGCCAGCCCAGCTCGATCGGGTAACGCGGCAACGCCAAAGGGCAGGGCAGCAACGCCAGTCCGCTGAGCGTTGCGATGCTTTGGGCGGCATGGGCCGGAATGGTCGCCACGGCCTGGCTGCCTTTGAGCAAATGCGGCAACGCGGCAAAGTGCGTGGTCGAGGCGCACACCCGTCGACTGAGCCCCAGCGCCGCCAATCCTTCATCGGTAATCCCGATAAAACCGCCGGACGACACCAGAATGTGTTCGCGGGCCACAAACTCCTCAAGGCTAATGCTCTGCTGATTCTCGACCAGGCTCGACGGGTCCACCAGGCACAGATAGCCACCTTCCCCCAGCACCTGACGGCTGAGCAGCCGCTCGGCAAACCCGCCCGCGGTAATCGCCAGGTCAATGCTGCGCTCCATCAACGCCTGGGCGACGATCTGGCTGTGGGTCTGACGGAAAATCAGGCGCAATTTCGGCGCGCACCGGGCGATTTCCTCGATCAGCCGCCGGCCGTAGGCAATCTCGAAATCATCTGACATTCCCACGGTGACCGAGCGACCTTCGTACTGTTGTGCGGCCGGATCGACCATCGCCAGGCTCTGCCGGCATTTGTTCAGGGCATCGCTGACCACCGGTTTGAGCTGATTGGCCTTGAGCGAGGGAGCCAGGCCGCGTCCGGTGCGCACGAACAGTTGATCGGCATACACCTCGCGCAACCGACGCAAGGCTGCGCTGACTGCCGATTGCGTCACGCCCAGGCGCAAGGCGGCACGGCTGGCGCTGGACTCCTCGTGCAGCGCTTCGAAGACTTTGAGCAGGTTGAGGTCGACGTCGGTGATATTCATTTGGCTCATATCATTCAGCAGTGAATCGGTCTTTATTGATGATCATGTGAGGCCGGAGAATGAGCAACCCCTGATGCGAATGGAGTTTGCGAGATGCCCAAATCAATCGTTGCAGCCCTGCAAATCGGCGCCATGCCCGGTGGCAAGGCCGACACCCTGGAACAGATCCTGTCCTATGAAAACGCGATCATCGAATCCGGTGCCGGGTTGGTGGTGATGCCCGAAGCGCTGCTGGGTGGTTATCCCAAAGGCGAGGGCTTTGGCACGCAATTGGGCTATCGCCTGCCGGAAGGTCGCGAAGCCTTTTCCCGCTATTTTGCCAATGCCATCGACGTACCCGGCGCGGAAACCGAGGCGCTGGCGGCGCTGTCCGCGCGCACCGGGGCCAATCTGGTGATCGGCGTGATCGAGCGTGCGGGCAGCACGTTGTACTGCACCGCGCTGTACCTCGATCCGCAGGCCGGGCTGGTGGCCAAACACCGCAAACTGATGCCCACCGGCACCGAACGGCTGATCTGGGGCAAGGGCGATGGCTCGACCTTGCCGGTGATCGACAGCCAGGTCGGGCGCGTCGGTGCGCTGGTGTGCTGGGAAAACATGATGCCGCTGCTGCGCACGGCGATGTACGCCAAGGGCGTGGAGGTGTGGGGCGCGCCGACCGTGGACGAACGGGAGATGTGGCAGGTCAGCATGCGCCACATTGCCCATGAGGGACGCTGTTTCGTGGTCAGTGCCTGTCAGGTCCAGGCATCGCCGCAGGCCCTGGGCCTGGACATCGCCAACTGGCCGGCGGATCGGCCGTTGATCGCCGGCGGCAGCGTGATCGTCGGTCCCATGGGCGACATTCTCGCCGGACCGTTGCGTGATAGCGCCGGTCTGCTCACTGCACAAATCGACACCGACGACCTGGTACGCGCCCGTTATGACTTTGACGTGGTTGGCCACTACGCCCGACCGGATGTGTTCGAACTGACCGTGGACGAGCGCGCCAAACCCGGAGTGCGCTTCATCGCTTGATGCCCTGCGGGCTTTGGCCAAAGCAGTCAGACAACTTGATAGCTTTGACCATTGCCCGCCACCCCGCGCAGAGCGAGTATTTCCCTGTTGATTACGGTTCCCCCCAACCTAATAAAAACACAGAGGGATTCTGGCAATGCGCGATTACTTGTCTGCTACTTCTCAGTTCAATTATCAGCACACCGTCGATGCCGCACTCGCAGGTGATCTGGCGGCCCTCAACGCCTGTGTCGAATGCTGTGACCGGCACGCCTTGCCGGGTCGCATCGCGCTGTTCTGGGAAGGACGCGACGGCACCGGTGCGACGTACACCTTCACCGACTTGCAGGACAAGGCCGCGCGTTTCGCCAACTACCTGCTGGCCCAGGGCGTGAAGAAAGGCGACAAGGTCGCCGGCCTGTTGCCACGCAATATCGAATTGTTGATCACCGTGTTCGCCGCCTGGCGCATCGGCGCGGTGTATCAACCGCTGTTTACCGCGTTCGGCCCCAAGGCCATCGAACACCGCCTGGGCTGCTCTGGCGCCAAGGTAGTGGTGACCGATGCGGTGAACCGGCCAAAACTCGCCGAAGTCGCCGATTGCCCGACCATCGTTACCGTCACCGGCGCCAAAGGGCAGGGCCTGGTGCGTGGCGATTTCAGTTTCTGGGCCGAACTGGCCAATTATTCCGCCGACTGTGAACCGGTGCTGCTGACCGGCGAAGATCCGTTCCTGCTGATGTTCACCTCCGGCACCACCGGCCCGTCGAAAGCGCTGTCGGTGCCCCTCAAAGCCATCGTTGCGTTCCAGAGCTACACCCGCGATGCGGTGGATCTGCGCCCGGAAGACGCGTTCTGGAACGTCGCCGATCCGGGTTGGGCCTACGGCATTTATTTCGGTGTCACAGGGCCGATGTCCATGGGTCATCCGATTACTTTTTACGATGGCCCGTTCACCCTCGAAAGCACCTGCCGGGTGATCAACAAATACGGGATTACCAACCTCACCGGTTCGCCGACGGCCTACCGTTTGCTGATTGCCGGCGGCGAAGAATTCGCCAGATCGATCAAGGGCAAGCTGCGTATCGTCAGCAGCGCCGGCGAGCCGCTGAACCCGGAAGTGATCCGCTGGTTCGCCGACAACCTCGGCGTGGTCATCCACGACCATTACGGCCAGACCGAACTGGGCATGGTGCTGTGCAACCACCACGGCCTGGAACATCCGATTCACATGGGCGCCGCCGGATTTGCCTCGCCGGGCCACCGTATCGTAGTGCTGGATGACGAATACCAGGAACTCGGCGTTGGCCAGCCGGGCATCCTCGCCATCGACCGCAGCCAATCGCCGATGTGCTGGTTCGCCGGCTACGAAGGCGCGCCGACCAAGGCTTTCGTCGGCGACTACTACCTGAGTGGCGATACCGTGGAGTGGAACCCGGACGGCAGCATCAGCTTCGTCGGTCGCAGCGATGACGTGATCACCACCTCCGGCTACCGGGTCGGTCCGTTCGACGTGGAAAGTGCACTGATCGAACACCCGGCCGTGGTCGAGGCCGCCGTGGTCGGCAAGCCCGATCCGGAGCGCACCGAACTGGTCAAGGCGTTTGTCGTGCTCAGCCCGCAATACCGCGCCGCCCCCGAGCTGGCTGAAGAGCTGCGCCAGCACGTGCGCAAGCGTCTGGCGGCGCACTCGTACCCCCGTGAAATCGAATTTGTCAGCGAGTTGCCAAAAACCCCAAGCGGCAAATTGCAGCGCTTTATCTTGCGCAACCAGGAAATCGCCAAGGCTCAAGAGGCCGCGGCGAAGAACCTTCCAGCTTGAATCCAGGGAAACAATGATGCAGATCGAGAACAAGATTTTTATCGTCACCGGTGGCGCTTCCGGCCTCGGTGCAGCGACGGCCGAGGTGCTGGTCGCCGCTGGCGCGAAAGTGATGCTGGTGGACATGAACGCCGAGGCCGTTGCAGCCCAGGCCCAGCGCCTTGGCGCGCACAGCGTGGTGGCGGACATCAGCGACGAAGCGGCGGCCGAAGCTGCGGTGCGGGCGACGGTCAAGGCCTTTGGCGGCCTTAATGGCCTGGTCAATTGCGCCGGCATCGTGCGTGGCGAGAAGATTCTCGGCAAGAACGGTCCACACGCACTGGCCAGTTTCAGCCAGGTGATCAACGTCAACCTGATCGGCAGCTTCAACATGCTGCGCCTGGCGGCAGCGGCGATTGCCGAGACCGAAGCGGATGCCGACGGCGAGCGCGGCGTGATCATCAACACCGCGTCTGCTGCGGCCTATGACGGTCAGATCGGTCAGGCGGCTTACTCGGCGTCCAAGGGCGCGATTGTCAGTCTGACCTTGCCGGCGGCCCGTGAGCTGGCGCGTTTTGGCATCCGTGTCATGACGATCGCCCCCGGCATCTTCGAGACACCGATGATGGCCGGCATGACCCAGGAAGTCCGCGATTCCCTGGCCGCTGGCGTGCCGTTCCCGCCACGCCTGGGCAAACCGGGCGAGTATGCCGGGCTGGTCAAGCATATTATTGAAAACAGCATGCTCAACGGCGAGGTGATCCGTCTCGACGGTGCCTTGCGCATGGCCGCCAAGTAAGGAGGATTTGTCATGACTATTTCCAACGATCCGATTGTAATCGTCAGCGCCGTCCGTACCCCGATGGGCGGTTTCCAGGGCGAACTGAAAAGCCTGACCGCGCCGCAACTCGGCGCGGCGGCCATCAAGGCAGCGGTGGAACGCGCTGGCGTTGCCAGCGATTCCGTCGACGAAGTGTTGTTCGGCTGCGTGCTGCCGGCAGGCCTTGGCCAGGCCCCTGCGCGTCAGGCGGCGCTGGGCGCGGGGCTGGATAAATCGACCCGCTGCACCACCCTGAACAAGATGTGCGGTTCCGGCATGGAAGCGGCGATTCTGGCCCATGACATGCTGGTGGCGGGCAGTGCCGACGTCGTGGTCGCCGGTGGCATGGAAAGCATGTCCAACGCGCCTTACCTGCTGGACCGTGCCCGTGCCGGCTACCGCATGGGCCATGGCCGGGTGCAGGACTCGATGTTCCTGGACGGCCTCGAAGACGCCTACGACAAGGGCCGCCTGATGGGCACCTTCGCCGAAGACTGCGCCGAAACCAACAGCTTCAGCCGCGAAGCCCAGGACGCCTTTGCCATCGCCTCGACCACCCGCGCGCAACAGGCGATCAAGGACGGCAGCTTCAAGGCCGAAATCGTCCCGCTGACCGTGACGGTGGGCAAAGAGCAGGTTGTGATCAGCAATGACGAGCAGCCGCCAAAAGCCAGGCTGGACAAGATCGCTTCGTTGAAACCGGCGTTCCGCGAAGGCGGCACGGTGACCGCGGCCAACTCCAGTTCGATCTCCGACGGTGCCGCCGCATTGGTGCTGATGCGCCAGTCGCAGGCACAGAAACAAGGGCTGAAACCGTTGGCGGTGATTCATGGTCACGCGGCGTTTGCCGACACCCCGGGTCTGTTTCCAGTGGCGCCAATCGGTGCGATCAAGAAATTGATGAAAAAAACCGGCTGGTCGCTCAATGACGTCGATCTGGTGGAAGTCAACGAAGCCTTCGCCGTGGTTGGCATGGCCGCGATGACTCATCTGGAAATCCCCCACGAGAAACTCAACGTGCACGGGGGTGCTTGCGCCCTGGGCCACCCGATCGGGGCTTCCGGTGCGCGGATTCTCGTGACCTTGCTTTCGGCCCTGCGCCAGAAAGGCTTGAAGCGTGGCGTTGCAGCGATTTGTATCGGCGGCGGTGAAGCGACGGCCATGGCCGTGGAATGCCTCTATTAAGGCCAGCGCCCCCCTGTAGGAGCGAGCTTGCTCGCGAAGGGCCTGAGAGCGCCGCATTCATCCAGGCAGCCCTCGTCATCGTTGACGTCCTTCGCGAGCAAGCTCGCTCCTACAGGGGGGCAATTAACTTCAAGGATTCACCATGATCCCCAATGACGACCAACAACAAATCCGCGACATGGCCAGGGACTTTGCCCAGGAACGGCTGAAACCATTCGCCGCCGAGTGGGACCGCGAGCATCGCTTTCCCAAGGAAGCCATCGGCGAGATGGCCGGGCTGGGCTTCTTCGGCATGCTGGTGCCGGAGCAGTGGGGCGGATGCGACACCGGTTACCTGGCCTACGCCATGGCCCTGGAAGAAATTGCCGCCGGCGATGGCGCCTGTTCGACGATCATGAGCGTGCACAACTCCGTGGGTTGTGTGCCGATCCTCAACTACGGCACGGATGAGCAGAAAGAGCGCTTCCTCAAACCACTGGCCAGCGGTGCGATGCTCGGTGCTTTTGCCTTGACCGAACCCCAGGCCGGTTCCGACGCCAGCGGCCTGAAAACCCGTGCGCGCCTGGAAGGCGATCATTACGTGCTCAACGGTTGCAAGCAATTCATCACCTCCGGGCAAAATGCCGGTGTGGTGATCGTGTTTGCGGTGACCGATCCGAGTGCCGGCAAACGCGGCATCAGCGCGTTTATCGTGCCGACCGATTCGCCGGGCTACACCGTTGCGCGGGTCGAGGACAAGCTCGGTCAGCATGCGTCCGACACCTGCCAGATTCTCTTCGAGAACGTGAAGGTGCCGGTGGCCAACCGTTTGGGCGAAGAGGGCGAAGGCTACAGGATTGCCCTGGCCAACCTTGAAGGCGGTCGCGTCGGCATCGCTTCGCAATCGGTGGGCATGGCCCGCGCCGCGTTCGAAGCGGCTCGCGACTACGCCCGTGAGCGCCAGAGTTTCGGCAAGCCGATCATCGAACACCAGGCCGTGGCCTTCCGCCTGGCGGACATGGCGACCCAGATCGCCGTGGCGCGGCAAATGGTGCACTACGCCGCGGCCCTGCGTGACAGTGGCAAACCGGCTTTGGTCGAGGCTTCGATGGCCAAGTTGTTCGCCTCGGAAATGGCCGAGAAGGTATGCTCCTCGGCGCTGCAAACCCTCGGCGGTTATGGTTACCTCAACGACTTCCCGCTGGAACGGATCTACCGCGACGTGCGGGTCTGCCAGATCTACGAAGGCACCAGCGATATTCAGCGCATGGTCATTTCGCGCAATCTATAAGAAGGAGTCCCCTGTGAGCTATGAAACGATTTTGCTGGAAACCCACGGCCGCGTTGGCCTGATCACTCTCAACCGTCCACAAGCGTTGAACGCGTTGAATGCGCAGATCGTCAGCGAACTGAATCAGGCTCTCGATGGCTTCGAGGCTGACTCGAACATCGGCTGCATCGTCCTGACCGGTTCGAAAAAAGCCTTCGCCGCCGGTGCTGATATCAAGGAAATGGCCGAGCTGACCTATCCGCAGATTTACATCGACGACCTGTTCAGCGACAGCGACCGTGTGGCCAACCGCCGCAAGCCGATCATTGCGGCGGTCAATGGTTTTGCTTTGGGCGGTGGCTGCGAACTGGCGTTGATGTGCGACTTCATCCTGGCCGGCGACAACGCCAGATTCGGTCAGCCGGAAATCAACCTCGGCGTGCTGCCGGGGATGGGTGGCACCCAGCGCCTGACCCGCGCCGTGGGCAAGGCCAAGGCCATGGAGATGTGCCTGAGCGGGCGCCTGATCGATGCCGTGGAAGCGGAGCGTTGCGGCATCGTGGCGCGGATCGTGCCGAGCGATGAGTTGCTGGATGAAGCGCTGAAAGTCGCGGCGTTGATCGCCAAAAAGTCGTTGCCGATTGCGATGATGGTCAAGGAAAGCGTCAACCGTGCCTTTGAAGTGAGCCTGGCCGAAGGCGTTCGCTTTGAGCGTCGGGTGTTCCATGCGGCGTTTGCCACGCAGGATCAGAAGGAAGGGATGGCGGCGTTCATTGCCAAGCGGGAAGCCGAGTTCCAAGGCAAGTAAATTAGCGGTCTGACTGACGTTTTCGCTGGCAAGCCAGCTCCTACAGGTTTTGGGTGTACACGACATTTGTGAACGACCGAACCCACTGTAGGAGCTGGCTTGCCAGCGAAGCGTTTAGAGCTTCACACCAGGTAGTTCTTCAGTTCGCGGGCAATCACCATCCGCTGAATCTCGCTCGACCCTTCGTAGATCTGCGTGATCCGCGCATCCCGGTAGTATTTTTCCACCGGATAATCTTCCAGGTAGCCATAGCCGCCATGAATCTGAATGGCGGACGAGCACACCTTCTCGGCCATTTCCGACGCAAACAGCTTGGCTTGTGACGCCTCCGACAGACAGGGTTTGCCGGCCGTGCGCAGGCGCGCGGCGTGCAGGATCAGCAACCGCGCGGCGTTCAACTGCATGTGCATGTCGGCCAGCAAATTGGCGATGCTCTGGTGTTCATTGATCGTCTTGCCAAACTGCACCCGATCACGGGAGTAGGCCAGCGCCGCTTCGAACGCCGCGCGAGCAATGCCGAGTGCTTGAGCTGCGATGCCGATTCGCCCGCCTTCGAGGTTGGACAAGGCGATGGCCAGACCCTTGCCGCGTTCTCCCAGCAAATTGGCCTCGGGGATGGTGCAGTCGTTCAGAGTGACCGCGCAGGTGTCGGAAGCGCGGATGCCCATCTTGTGTTCGGTGCGATCGACGATAAAACCAGCGGTATCGGTCGGTACCAGGAACGCCGAGATGCCACGCTTGCCCAAATCCGGATCGGTCACGGCAAACACAATCGCCAGCTTGGCCCGCTTGCCGTTGCTGACGAATTGCTTGGCGCCGTTGATCACCCACTGACCGTCGCGCAGTTCGGCGCGGGTGCGCAGGTTGTGTGCCTCGGAACCGGCCTGGGGTTCGGTCAGGCAGAAGCAGCCGATGACCTTGCCGCTGGACAGGTCCGCCAGCCAGGTCTGTTTCTGTTCTTCGCTGCCGTAGTTGAGCACCGGCCCGCAGCCCACGGAGTTGTGGATGCTCATGAAAGCGCCAGTCGCACCATCGCCGGCGGAGATTTCTTCCACGGCCAGGGCGTAGGCGACGTAATCGACATAGGTGCCGCCCCATTCCTCGGGGACCACCATGCCCAACAGGCCCAGTTCGCCCATCTTCGCCACCAGACCGTCATCGATCCAGCCGGCCTTTTCCCAGGCCTGGGCATGGGGCGCGATTTCGCCACGGGCAAAATCCCGGGCCATGTCGCGGATCATGACTTGCTCTTCGCTCAATTCGATATCGTGCATGGCTCAGCTCCCGCTCTGGTCAAACCCGCTGAAGAAGCTCGCCACGTGTTTGGCGTCCAGCGCCTCGAGGGTGGGCGGGTTCCAGCGGGGTGTCTTGTCTTTGTCGATCAGCAAGGCGCGCACGCCTTCGATCAGGTCGCCGCGCTCGAACCACTGGCGGTCCAGATGCAGTTCAAGGGCGAAACATTGTTCAAGTGGCAGCTCGCGTCCGCGACGGAGCATTTCCAGAGTCACGGCCATGGCCAGCGGCGAGCGGGTTTCCAGCAGGTTGGCGGTGGTGACCGCCCACTCATGGCTGTCGGCGACCGTTACCTGACGCAGTTGCTTCACAATACTCGGCACATCGGGTTGGGCGAAGAAGTGGTCGATGGCCGGGCGCAAGGTCGCCAGTGGCGCATCTGGCAGTTGCTGCACGGCGAGTGTTGCCAACAGGCCTTGCAGGTCCTTGAGCGGCGTGTCGTGCCATTCGAGCTGGTCGAGTTTTTCGTCCAGGGCGCCCAGTTTTTCGCTTTCCAGGTACCAGTCCGCCAGCCCGCAATACAGCGCATCGGCGGCGCGAATTTGTACCCCGGTGACGCCGAGGTAAATCCCCAGTTCGCCGGGAATGCGCGGCAGGAAGTAACTGCCGCCGACGTCCGGGAAGTAGCCGATGCCGACTTCCGGCATCGCCAGGCGGCTTTTTCCGGTGACCACGCGCAAGTCTGCGCCTTGCACCAGACCCATGCCGCCGCCGAGGACAAAACCGTCCATCAGGGCCAGCACCGGTTTGCGGTAGTGGTGGATCGCGAGGTCGAGGGCGTATTCCTCGACGAAGAAATCTTCGTGCAGGGTGTCGCCGCTTTTGAAGCTGTCATGCAGCGAGCGAATGTCGCCGCCGGCACAGAAGGCTTTTTCCCCGGCACCACGCAAGACCACGGCATGCACTTGCGAGTCCTGGGCCCAGGCGTCGAGCTGGCGGTGCAGGTTGCGCACCATGTCCAGGGTGAGGGCATTGAGGCCGGCGGGGCGGTTGAGGGTCAGATGACCAATGTGGTTGCGCACTTCGGCCAGCACATCGTTGTGCATGGCATCCATGAACTGCGTCCCCTTCGATGAAACCTGAGCAGTCATCACTAACTCCCTGCTTTTATTGTCTTTATCGAGATGCTCGCGCGCGAGCGATGACGGATCGTATCAGTGCAAATTTGCCTTGTACAACCCGGATAAGTGCAGGTTATCTGTGCATTTTTGCATGGTGATGACCGGCACTGTTTCAGCGTAGACCAACGCGTATTCAGGCAAACGCCGCGAGCAGATCCTCTTCGAACGCCTTCTGCGCATCGCCGGCCACCTGAGCCCGATGCCGGGCCAGATGAAACGCGACATCGAAACTCATGTCGCCTCGGCGCACGGCCCTGAGCAAACCTTTGTCTTCCCAGCCACGGGCAAAGTGGCTGGGCAAATAACCGACATGCTTGCCGGAAAGGATAAAGGCGAGGGTGCCTTCGACTTGCTCCGAACGTGCCGAACACCGCTTGCCCTGAAAGGGTTCGTCACTGCGCAGGAAACGGTAGGGGTGATCGACCCGGTCGCTGGCCTGCAGGTCCTGATCGATCGGGTTCGCGTTGGTGAACAGTGGATGGCCGGGGGCGCAATACAGGTGCTGGGTTTCAATGAACAGTTCGCGGTAGTCAAACGCACTTTGTACTTGCGAGAAGTAGCCGATGGCCAGGTCCAGCCGCTGTTGCAGCAGCAGGCGTTCCATCTCGCCGGGCATGGCGCTGATCAGCTCGATACGCACCGACTCGTCCCGCTCACGGAAGCGCCGGATTGCTTCGGCCACCCGTTGCAGCACCGATTGATCCAGGGCTTCGGACAGGCCCAGACGCACTTCGCCGATCAGGCGTCCGGCCACGCCGTTGGATTGATGACGGAAGGCTTCGATGGACTCGAACAGTCCACGGGCGGCGCTGAGCAATTGCTCGCCCTTGGGAGTGATCTTGAATCCGCCCTTGCCGCGACTGCACAAGCGATAGCCAAGGCGGGTTTCCAGTTTGGCCATTTGCTGGCTGATGCTCGACTGGCTCAACCCCAACTCGCCCTGGGCTGCGCTGAAGCCGCCGCACTCCACCACGTTGACGAACAACCGCAATAATTGCAGATCCAGATCATGCAGTTGGCCGAGCATCAAACATTACTCCGTCATAAAGTCAGGTTAATTAACTTGGTATTTCACCAATGTATCCGACGACGCATCCTGCAACCACTTCCTCTGGTCAGGTGTTCGTCATGGCTCCCATGTTCAAGCTGTGTTTACCCGCGCTGTTGCTCGTCGTTGCCGCTTCGGCCCAGGCCGAGGACAAGGTGGTCAATCTGTACAGTTGGGCCGATTACGTGGCTCCTGAAACCCTGCAACGGTTCGAGCAGGAGACGGGCATCCATGTACGCTACGACACCTTCGATGCGCCGGAGGTACTGGAAACCAAGCTGCTCACCGGTGGCAGCGGGTACGACGTGGTCGTCCCGTCGTCCAGTGTGCTGGCGCGCGGCCTGGCGGCAGGTGCGCTCAAGGCCATCCCCCATGAGGGCCTGAAGGGCTACGCCAATCTTGATCCCGATCTGTTGGAGAAGATGGCGGCGGTAGATCCCGGTAATCGCTATGGCGTGCCCTATACATGGGGCACCCTGGGGCTCGGGATGAATGTCGAGGAGGTGAAGAAACGCCTGCCGAATGTACCGCTCAACAGCCTCGACCTGCTGTTCAAACCGGAATACGCCAGCAAGCTGAAGGACTGTGGCATCGCGGTCATTGATTCACCACAGGAAGTGATCGGCCTGGCCTTGCATTATTTGGGCAAGGATCCCTACAGCACCGACAAGAGCGATCTCGACGCGGCCCAAACGTTATTGCATCAGTTGCAACCCTCGGTGCTTTACGTCGCCAGCGGGCGGCAGATCAACGATCTGGCCAATGGCAGCATCTGCCTTGCGCTGACCTACAACGGTGACGCCAGCATGGCCGCCGACCAGGCGCGCAAGGCCAACAAACCGTTTGAAATCGCCTACCGGATTCCCAGGGAAGGCACCATCGTGTGGCAGGACAACCTGGCGATCCCCAAGGACGCGCCACACCCCGAGGCTGCCCGCCAGTTCATCGAATTCATGCTGCGCCCCGAGTCCGTCGCGGCGCTGACCAACACGCTGTTTTTTGCCACCGCCAACCAGGCCGCCACGCCGCTGGTGGATGAGGCAGTGCGCACAGATCCGGACATTTACCCACCCGCCGATGTGCGTGACCGGCTTTACGCCGACCGCAGCATGAGCCTCAAGGACATGCGCCAGCGCACCCGTTTGTGGACCACTTTCCGTAGCCGCCAATAAGAAAAGAGCAGGAGCCTTCAATGGACGTCCCGATGCAGAACGATCAAGCCCTTACCCGTGACAGCCTTTACGGCACGGCCGCCGAAAGTACCTACGCCGGCATTACCAGCTTCATGCGTCGACGCTACAGTCGTGACCTGCGTGGCGTTGATGTGGCCGTCAGTGGCGTGCCGTTCGACACGGCCACCAGCAACCGCCCCGGCGCACGCTTCGGACCACGGGGCATTCGTGCCGCCTCTGCCGGGATCGCCTGGGAACGGCACTGGCCGTGGACGTTTGATCCGTTCGATCACCTGGCGGTCATCGACTACGGCGATTGCGATTTCGATTACGGCGCGCCGCAGTCGACGCCCGAAATGATTGAGGCCCACGCCGAGCGCATCCTCGACGCCGGCAGCGCGATGCTGACCTTTGGCGGCGACCATTTCATCACCTATCCACTGCTCAAGGCCCATGCCCGCAAGCACGGGGCGTTGTCGCTGATCCACTTCGACGCCCACAGCGACACCTGGCCGGACGAAGAGGGCAAGCGCATCGATCACGGCACCATGTTCTGGCACGCGGCCAGGGAAGGGCTGGTCGATCCGTCACGTTCGGTACAAATCGGCTTGCGCACCACCAACGATGATCATCAAGGCTTTCAAGTGCTCGACGCGCGGCAGGTGCATCGTCGTGGCTGCGAAGCGATTGTCGAGGCGATTCGGGCGCGGGTCGGCGACAACCCCGTGTACCTGACCTTCGACATCGACTGCCTCGATCCGGCGTTTGCTCCGGGCACCGGAACACCGGTGTGTGGCGGCTTGAGTACGGTGCAGGCGCTGGAAATTCTCGGCGGTCTACGCGGGATCAATCTGGTGGGCATGGACGTGGTGGAAGTGGCCCCGGCCTATGACAGCGCAGAGATTACATCACTGGCGGCGGCGACACTGGCGATGGAGATGCTGTGTCTGTATGCGGCTAAACATAAGGTCGATAAGTAATACACCCAACCCTGTGGGGAGCCTGCTCGCGATGGCGGTCCTGCATTCAACATCTCTGTTGGCTGACAGGGCCTCATCGCGAGCAGGCTCGCTCCTACAGTTTTGATGGGTGTCAGGCCACTGGAACGATCGGCCGGTCGAGGATCTGACCACCGCTGAAGCGTGCGGATGAACCGCTGATGGAATCGTGCGGCACGCCTCTGGCTACATCACTGACGCTATCGAGTCGTGCCAGTTGCTCAGCACTCAACTGCACATTCAGCGCGCCCAACGTGGCGTCCAGCTGTTCACGAGTCCGGGAACCGAGGATCGGAATCAGCGCCGTGGTCGAGCGTTTGGCCTGTTCCCGCAGCCAGGCAATGGCCACATGGGTCGGGCTGGCGTCCAGTTCTGCGGCAACGCTGATCAAGGTGTCGAGCAGGGCAGTTTCGCGGGCGCTTTTTTCGGCATGAATCAGCACCCCGAGTTTGTTCGCGCGGTTGTCGCCTTCACTGTTGCGATACTTACCGGTGAGGAAGCCGCCACCCAGCGGCGACCACAGGGTCGCGGCCAGGCCCAGGGCTTCGGCCATCGGCAGTTGTTCGCGCTCAGCGGTGCGTTCGGCGAGGCTGTACTCGACCTGGATCGCGGCAATCGGCGCAAAACCACGTACCTCGGCCAGCAGGTCGGCACGAGCGATGCGCCACGCAGGGAAGTTCGACAGCCCGGCGTAATGAATCTTGCCGGCACTGACCAGGTCGTCGAAGCCGCGCAGGATCTCCTCCATGGGCGTGACGCCGTCGCTCATGTGGGCCCAGAACAGGTCGATGTGATCGGTTTTCAGGCGTTTCAGGCTTTCTTCGACGGCGCGCACCATGTTCTTGCGACTGTTGCCAGTGTGGGAAATGCCGGCCGCGGGTGTAGTCCCGAGGGTGTATTTGGTGGCGATGACCAGGCTATCCCGTTCTGCGGCGATGAATTCGCTGAGCATGGCCTCGGACTGCCCGCCCTGATAGCCATTGGCGGTATCGATGAAGTTGCCGCCGGCTTCCAGGTAGCCATCAAAAATGCGCCTGGCTTCGTCGCGCTCGGCGCCATGACCCCAACCGGTACCGAAATTACCGGCGCCCAACGCCAGTTCGGAAACACGCAAGCCGGTTTTACGACCGAAAACTTTGTAATGCATGGGATGACTCCAGAGGGATGGCGACAAGGTTAATAAATTGTCAGTAACATCTATTAAATATTATGCTAGTAATTTAATGCGTCAAGGCGCTTTTCCTTTCTGCACAAAACTGCCGATCACCGGTCGCGTTTTCAATGCACAATGGCATACTGCCGCCCATGACTATTGATTCCCCCTTAAGCGCCTGGCAGCACGCCATCGAACAAAAGGGCTTCGTCCAGGACGAGGCCCAGGAATATGCCGTGTGGGCGCTGCAAAAATGCCACGAAGCGCTGCATGAAGGCCGTTCGCCCGTTTCCGGTGTGTACCTGTGGGGGCCGGTGGGGCGGGGCAAGACCTGGTTGATGGACCAGTTCTACCAAAGCCTGCGAGTACCGGCGCGGCGCCAGCACTTTCACCACTTCATGGGCTGGGTGCACCAGCGCTCGTTTCAACTGACCGGCACCGCCGATCCGCTCAAGGCGCTGGCTCGTGAATTGGCCGAAGAAGTGCGCGTTCTGTGTTTCGACGAGTTGTTCGTCAACGACATCGGCGACGCGATCATTCTCGGGCGCCTGTTCCAGGTGATGTTCGAACAGGGCGTGGTGGTGGTCTGCACGTCCAATCTGCCGCCGGACCAGTTATACGCCGACGGATTCAATCGCGACCGCTTCATGCCCGCCATCGCGGCGATCAAGCAGCACATGCAGGTAATTGCAGTGGATGGTGGGGAAGACCATCGCCTGCATCCGGGAGCCGGTTCGCAACGCTACTGGGTGGCCGAGGCCGGTCAGCCCGGCGCGCTGGATGAAGTGTTCCAGATGTTGAGCGTCGGCCAGTCAGTATCGAGCGACTCGATCCAGGTCGGTTACCGTTCCCTTGAGGTGCTCAAGGCCAGCCCGACTGTGCTCTGGACCCGTTACGCCGCGCTGTGCGAGCAACCCTTCGCGGCCATGGATTTCATCGCCCTGTGCGATACCTACGGCGCTATTCTGTTGAGTGACGTGCCCAACCTCAGCGCGCAGAAACGCGCCGGGCGCATTGCTCGCGGCACCGAGGACGGTGTCGAGCGGGTGGACGCGGGGGATCGCGAGTTGCCGCAGTTGTCGGTGCACGACGACGGGGTGCGACGCTTCATTGCCCTGGTGGACGAATGCTACGACCGCAAGGTGCCGCTGTACCTTGAAGCGCAAGTGCCAATGGCATCGCTTTACACTGAGGGTTATCTGGAATTCCCGTTCCGCCGCACCCTCAGCCGATTGCAGGAAATGCAACTGCAACGGTTTGCCGAAGTTTGATAAGGATTTGATCGGGAACAGCGAACATGAATCAGCCCCTGTCACACCATTTGCTGACCATGGCCTATCAGAACGCCTGGGCCAATCACCGACTGGCCAAGGCCTGGCGTCAGTTGAGCCCGCAGGAACTGAGCGCACCCCGGGTCAGTTTCTTCCCCTCGATCCGCGCCACGCTCAATCACATCCTCACCTGTGACTGGTTCTATGTGGACGCCCTGGAGCGGGAACTGCGCGGCGACGATCCGCATCCCGATTGCCGGGTGTTTTTCAAGGAAGACGAGCCCTGCCTCATGGCGACGGACCTCGTTGGCGAACAGGCCCACGTCGACCGCCGGCTGATCGCCTACTGCGAGCAGATGCGCGATGCCGACCTTGGCAAAATCGTGACCATCGCCCGCGACACCCCGCAACACGACAGTCGCTTGCGCTTGCTGTCCCATCTGTTTGAACACCAGATCCATCACCGCGGCCAGGTACACGCCATGCTCAGCGGCACCTCGGTCCAGCCACCGCAACTCGACGAGTTTTTCTGCGCCGGTGAGTCGCACTTGAGGGCCGAGGATTTTGCCGGGCTGGGATGGACGGAAGCCTTGATCTGGGGCGCTTGAGCGCCAAAGAATTCCACGGTTGCGATTGTCGGTAACACGGTGCTCGCGCTATCGTGCAGCGGGCACTTCAGCGTGAAATACATGCTGGGGGCTACTTCATGTGTGATCGAGGATGGAAATGGACTCCGCAGAAATTCTTGTGCTTCAGGCCAGTTATACCAATCCGGTGCATGCCGAGGCTATTTGTCTGGTGTTGAACCACTACGCCGAGGACCCGATGGGCGGCGGCCAGCCGTTGCCAGCCCATGTGCTGGCGCAACTCCCGGCAGAGCTCGCCCGGCGTTCCCACGCCTTCAGTGTGCTGGCCTTTGTCGGTGGCGAGCCGGCCGGACTGGTCAATTGCTTCGAGGGGTTTTCCACCTTTGCCTGCCGGCCGCTGGTCAATGTGCACGATGTGGCGGTGGTGAAAAAATTTCGCGGCCTGGGCTTGAGCCAGAAGATGCTGCAAAAAGTCGAGGACATCGCCCGTCAGCGTGGCTGCTGCAAGCTCACCCTGGAAGTGCTGGAAGGCAACGCTGTGGCCCAGGGGGCCTATGAAAAAGCCGGTTTCGCCCCCGGCATGTTCGACCCGGCCCATGGACGGATGCTGTTCTGGATCAAGAGCCTCTGATTCAACAGGCAAAAAAAGGGCGTCCATCAGGACGCCCGACAGTCTTCTGTGACCCTGGAGTCAGAAGTCCATGGATCATTTCGGTCTGTAGGTTTCAGTCATTTGTGCGGTTTGATCGTCCGGAACCCGCAGCTCAGTGCTTTGGATGGGGTGGCCCAAGGCTTGTTGCTGGGCCAGTCGCAGGCTTTCATAGTAATAGCGCATGCGTTCGGCTCCGCCTTCGGCAAAAGCGCTGGATGCGCCCAAGGCCATCAGGCCGGCGAGGATCAATGCGGTGCGTTTCATGGTTTGCCTCCCACTACAGATGTCGGATGCCTTTCGTCCATGAATCAATGAAGCAGTGTCGAAATGGCATTATCCGCCGAATCCGTTCAATGGGAATCAACTTCACCAACGACCTTCATGGCTAACGCGGGAAGCCTGCTCGGAGAAGGTCGCGAGCCGGTGCGGAAGCAGTGCAGACTGCTCCCGCTTGAAAGGAGGGGGGTCAGGCGAGTGGGGCGCGTTGCGTCACAGCCAGGGGCTGCACCTGATTGGCTTGCAGCAGCAGTCGCAACTGCGCCAGCTCCTGTTTCAATTGATCGCGTTCGTCCTTCAACTGGCGCAACTCATCACGACGGATTGTGACGTAAAGGGTTTGTGCTGGCAGTGCGGTGTGTACTGTGCCCATTGCTCACCTCGCAAATGGCGTGTCTCAACTGTAGAACCGCCTCGAAAATCAACGGCTGATCTACTATCGGCGCCAATTTTGATTTCTTTTGCCCCCGAAGGGAACTTTTTTATTTTTCATGGTCGTTGTGTCTTCGGTTTGATTCCCGACGTTATCCATCAGGATCGGGCACAATGCCCGGAAACTTCACGCCAACGCTCTGGACTAACCTCATGAGTCGCGTTGGGCTATAACCTTTGACACACTTTTATTTGTAGTAGGGAGCATCAGCACATGCAACTCGGGATTATTGGACTGGGCCGCATGGGCGGCAATATTGCGCGGCGCCTGATGCTCAACGGGCACACCACCGTTGTTTACGATCGCAATACCGCCTTTGTCGAAGCCCTGGCCACAGAAGGCTCCACGGGCGTCACCGATCTGCCGGCGCTGGTCGCTGGCCTGGCCAGGCCGCGTGCGGTCTGGGTCATGCTGCCGGCCGGCGCGCCGACCGAAGAAACCATCGACACCCTGAGCACCTTGCTCGAAGCCGGCGACACCATCATCGACGGCGGTAACACCTTCTATAAGGACGATATCCGCCGGGCGAAAACCCTGTCGGAAAAAGGCCTGCATTACATCGACGTCGGTACCTCCGGCGGCGTATGGGGCCTGGAGCGCGGTTACTGCATGATGATCGGCGGCGATGCCGAGACCGTTAAGCGCCTCGACCCGCTGTTCGCAACCCTGGCCCCGGGCCTGGGCGACATCCCGCGCACCAGGGACCGCAAGTCCGATGACGAGCGTGCCGAACACGGCTACATTCACGCCGGTCCCGCCGGCGCCGGGCATTTCGTGAAGATGATCCACAACGGCATCGAATACGGAATGATGCAGGCCTTCGCCGAAGGCTTCGACATCCTCAAGACCAAAAACAGCGAGAACCTGCCGCCAGACCAGCGTTTCGACCTGAACGTCGCCGACATCGCCGAAGTCTGGCGCCGTGGCAGCGTGGTGTCCTCGTGGTTGCTCGATCTGACCGCCGACGCCCTGGCCAGCGATCCGAAACTCGACGGTTTCTCCGGGTCTGTGGCCGACAGCGGTGAAGGTCAATGGACCATCGAAGCCGCCATGGAGCAAGCGGTACCGGTGCCGGTGCTGTCGAACTCGCTGTTCTCCCGCTACCGTTCCCGTGGGCAAGGCACCTTTGGCGACAAGATTCTCTCGGCACAGCGCTTCGGCTTCGGCGGCCACGTGGAGACCTCGAAAAAATGACCCATTTGATCCGCAGGAAATCCAAGGCTGAGCCCGCACCACCGACGACGCTGTTTCTGTTTGGCGCCCACGGTGACCTGGTCAAGCGTCTGTTGGTGCCGGCGCTGTATAACCTCAAGCGCAACGGGCTACTCGGGGATGGACTGCGGATCATCGGCGTTGACCACAACGCCATCAGCGATGAAGGCTTTGCGCAAAAGCTCGAAGATTTCATTCGAAACGAGATGGCTGGCAAGGGTGACCACACCCTTGATCCAGCGGTCTGGTCCAAACTTGCCAAAGGCATCAGCTACGTCCAGGGCGATTTCCTGGACGACAGCACTTATCAAGCGCTGGCGGCGAAAATCGCCGACAGCGGAACCGGCAATGCGGTGTTCTACCTGGCCACCGCACCGCGTTTCTTCAGTGAAGTGGCACGCCGCCTCGGTACCGCCGGCTTGCTGGAGGAGACCCCCGAGGCGTTCAGAAGGGTCGTGATCGAAAAGCCCTTTGGCTCTGACCTGCAAACGGCCGAGGCCTTGAACACCTGCCTGCTCAAGGTGATGACGGAAAAGCAGATCTACCGGATCGATCATTACCTGGGCAAGGAAACCGTGCAGAACATTCTGGTCAGCCGTTTTTCCAACAGCCTGTTCGAAGCGTTCTGGAACAATCACTACATCGATCACGTGCAGATCACCGCCGCCGAAACTGTCGGCGTGGAAACCCGTGGCAGTTTTTATGAGCACACCGGCGCCCTGCGGGACATGGTGCCCAATCACCTGTTCCAGCTGCTGGCGATGGTGGCGATGGAACCACCCGCCGCGTTTGGCGCCGATGCGGTGCGCGGCGAGAAAGCCAAGGTCGTCGGCGCGATCAGACCCTGGACGGTGGAGGAGGCCCGCGCCAACTCGGTGCGCGGTCAATACACTGCAGGTGAGATCGACGGCAAGGCACTGCCAGGCTATCGCCAGGAAGACAAGGTCGCACCCGACAGCAATACCGAAACCTATGTGGCCCTCAAGGTCATGATCGACAACTGGCGCTGGGTCGGCGTGCCGTTCTACCTGCGTACCGGTAAACGCATGAGCGTGCGTGACACCGAGATCGTCATCTGTTTCAAACCGGCGCCCTATGCGCAGTTCCGCGATACCGAGGTCGACGAGTTGCAGCCGACCTATTTGCGCATTCAGATCCAGCCCAACGAAGGCATGTGGTTCGACCTGTTGGCCAAGCGTCCCGGTCAGGCCCTGAAGATGGACAACATCGAGCTGGGGTTTGCCTACAAGGACTTCTTCGAGATGCAGCCGTCCACCGGCTACGAAACCCTGATCTACGATTGCCTGACCGGCGACCAGACACTGTTCCAGCGCGCCGACAACATCGAGAACGGCTGGCGCGCGGTGCAACCGTTCCTGGATGCCTGGCAGCAGGATTCCAGCGTGCAGGGCTATGCCGCCGGGGAAAACGGCCCCAAGGCCGGCGAAGAATTGCTGACTCGCGACGGCCGCGTCTGGCACCGCCTCGGATGAAGGAATCCTCGCAACGGCCCATCCGTTTTCTGCTTAGTGACATGGACGGCACCTTGCTGCTGCCCGATCACAGCCTGAGTCAGCGGACCATCGAGGCGGTCCGCTCGTTGCGCGAGGCGGGCGTATTGTTCAGCCTGGCCACCGGCCGACCACCCAAAGCCATGTTGCAAGTCATTGAAGCGTTGGGCGTCGACCTGCCGACGGCGGCGTTCAATGGCGGGACGCTGGTCAATCCGGACGGCAGTTTGCTCGTCGCGCACTATTTGCCGGCGAGTGCCGCGTTAACCACTTTGACGCTACTTTGCGACCTGCCTGATGTTGAGGTGTGGGTGTTCAGTGGCGGCGACTGGCTGGTCAAGGATGCGAACGGCCCGATGGTGCCTCGCGAGCAGCACGGTCTGGGCTACCCACCGGTGGTGGTCGACAGTTTTGAACCGTATCTGGAAAGCATCGACAAGATTGTCGCCGCGAGCAACAACACCCAATTGTTGATTGAGCTCGAAGCGCGATTGCTACTTCAGGTAGAAGGCCAGGCACAGGTGTCGCGTTCGCAACCGGTGTACCTGGATGTGACCGCCATGCAAGCGAACAAGGGCGAGGCATTGGTGACGCTGGCCAGACATCTCAGCGTGCCGCTGGAACAGACGGCGGCGATCGGGGATGGCGGCAATGACCCGGCGATGTTTCAGGTTGCCGGGTTGTCGATCGCCATGGGACAGGCGGAGGAGGCAGTCAAGCGTCAGGCCGATGTGATCACTGGCGCCAATACCGAGGACGGTGCGGCGCAGGCGATCGAGCAATACATCCTCCCTCGATAACAACGCAAACCCTTTGTGGGAGCGAGCTTGCTCGCGATGAGGCCATGTCAGTCACCAAATGTGTTGAATGTCAGGCAGCAATCGTCGGAACGCCGCCCGGAGCAAGCTCGCTCCCACAGGGCTCGGCGGTGTCAGAGCCAGTAGCTCACCGCATACCACCCGAGCAAGCCCATCACCACGGTGTACGGCAACGCCATCCAGACCATCCGCCCGTAAGACAGGCGCACCAGCGGTGCGATCGCCGAAGTCAGCAGGAACAGAAACGCCGCCTGACCGTTGGGCGTCGCCACGCTAGGCAGGTTGGTGCCGGTATTGATCGCAATGGCCAGCGTCTCGAAATGCTCACGGGTCATCTCACCCGCCATGAATGCGCGCTTCACTTCGGTGATGTAAATGGTTGCCACGAACACGTTGTCGCTGATGGCGGACAGCAGACCATTGGCAATGAACAGCATGCCCGGTTGTTGGTCCGCCGGCAGCGCCAGCACCCAGTGGATCAGCGGGGCGAACAGTTGCTGATCGTGAATCACCGCGACCACGGCGAAAAACACCACCAACAATGCGGTAAATGGCATGGCGTCCTTGAATGCTGTGCCCAGGCGGTGTTCGTCGGTGATACCGGTAAAGGCGGTGATCAACACGATCACCATCAAACCGATCAAACCCACTTCGGCGATGTGAAACGCCAGCCCGGCAATCAGAATCAATGCGGCAACGCCTTGCACCAGCAGCGCTGCACGTTGGCGTGTGGTGCGCTCGGCATTGTCTTCGGCGGCGTAGTTGGCCAGTACCGCGCGGACGTTATCCGGCAACAGCGTGCCGTATCCGAACCAGCGCAGCTTTTCCAGCAGAATGCACGTCACCAGTCCGGCAACCAGTACCGGCAGGGATACCGGCGCAACCCGGGTAAAGAAGTCGGAGAAGTGCCAGCCCATTTCATGGCCGATCAGCAGGTTCTGCGGCTCACCGACCAGCGTGCAGACACCGCCCAATGCGGTGCCCACGGCACCGTGCATCAGCAGGCTGCGCAGAAAGGCGCGGAACTGTTCGAGATCACCCTGATGGAGGGTGGGCAGATGTTTGTCGTCGCTGAACTCGCTGTCCAGACGCGGATCGTTACCCGAGGCGACGCGGTGATACACCGAGTAAAAGCCTACGGCGGCACTGATGATCACGGCAGTCACGGTCAAGGCATCGAGGAACGCCGACAGAAACGCCGACAGAAAGCAGAACATCAGGGCCAGCAGGGCCTTGGAACGAACCCCCAACAGCAGGCGCGAGAACAGGTACAGCAACAAGTCCTTCATGAAATAGATACCGGCCACCATGAACATCAGCAGCAGGATCACCGGGAAATTGTGCAGCAACTCGTCGTACAGCGCCTGTGGCGTGGTCATCTTCAGCAGCAGGGCTTCAATCAATAACAGGCCGCCGGGCATCAGCGGATAACACTTGAGCGCCATGGCCAGGGTAAAGATGAACTCCAGCACCAGCAGCCAGCCGGCCGCCACCGGGCCTGCGGTCCACAGCACCAGGGCATTGAGAATCAGAAAGCCGACGATGCAGGCCTTATACCAACGGGGCGAGTTCCCGAGAAAGTTGTGCGCGAACGCCTGGGCCATTGAACCGGACATCGGCTGCTCCTTGTTTTAAGAAGCGCGCAAGTTGCCGTAAGCGGGCGAGAAGATCAAGCGCAGGAAAAACCCATCGGTTTAGCCTAGAAAGCGCGCGACGACTGCCTTGTAACTGCCCTGCAGCGAATAGCCGCCAGCCACGATGTTTCCATTGGCCTGCACCGTGACACAGGTGGCGGTATCCGGGCCGGGGCCCAGGCGAGTACGCGTACAGCCACAGCCTTTGCCAAAGCGGCGATCGAGATGGCCGTTGGGCAGGTATCGCCCGACAATGAAGTCTGCTTCAACGCCGCCGATGGTTGCACCCGCCGCCAGCACACAGCCATCGGGCTGTAACTGCGCGGCGATCCACTGGCATCCGCTGTGACCGATTTGCAGCCGCTGTGGTTGTCCGCCGTTGCAATGATTGTCGGGTCGGCCATTGCTGTGCATTTTAAATGTCAGGCAGTGCATCGGCTCGCAACTGCTGCCGAAACACAGGATGTCACCTTCGTTTTGCTGGACCACCTGACTGACCCGGGCGCCATGCCCTTGCGTTTTGAAGGTCATGAATCCATCCACGGCAAAACGGTCGTCGAGGCGGCCGTCAGCGTGATAGCGTGCCAGCAAGCCTTCTTCAGGAAAGTTGATCGATCCACCGACCAGAATTCGGCCATCACGTTGTACCGTCAGGTTGCTGAGCCAGGTATTCATCAGCAGGTGCCTGACCACCACGAAGCCGCTACCGTTGAACGAGCAGTCCAGCGAGCCTTCGACATCCAGTCGTATCAACAGGCCGACGTGATCGGCCAGTTCGTAGTGATGGTTGGCCAGGATCAGGATCCGGCCATCTTGTTGTACGTCCACATCGCAGGCTTCCGCGCCCGGCACACCGGGCGGCAGCCATGCATCACGAATGCCCAGGGACAGACCGCCAGGCAATCGCACGACGCAGCGACCATTATCGCCAAAGCTCTGAACCAGGCGACCCTGCTGATCCAGCAAGGCGAGGGCCGGGAGCGTGCGGTGCGTGTTTTCGTAGTGCAGCCCGGCCAACAGGATATTGCCGTCGGGCATGACCAGAACCTTGGCGCCCATGGCTTCGAACCCCGGTTCGAATTGGCCGATGACACTACCTTGCTTGCCGAACGCGAGGTCTGCGCAACCGTCCTCCAGCAAGCGGGCCAGACCAAAGCGGCTGCCATCGGCCATGCCGACTTTTGCGGCTACCAGCAAGCGGCCCTGCGCATCGATCGCAATGTCATTGGCGAGGCTGGAAAGGCTGTCGACGAAATACACCTGGGTTTTGCCGTTGGCGGCAAACGTCGTATCGAGGGTCCCGGGGGGGTGCCGGGTGGCGGAGAAGGTAAAAGCGGACTGGATTGACATGCGCCGCAACTCCTTGCGAGTCGTCCTGATCCAGAAGTTTGGGTGGCGACTATGTAGGGAGAATATTCAATCCCTGAATGATGAGATGCGCAATGGTGAGAACTCACAGACGGAGAGTCGTTATGTGCCACAACAGTGTCTTTTCGAACCAATGGCAAGCCTGCAAAGTACCGGGTGCGCAAAAGTTCGAATTTGTGCGGGAAATGAGTGCGGATCGGTGAAAACGATCAACCCAACTAATGGCAGGGGGGGAGGGTGCGGATTACCCCGGAGTAATCCGCAAAACAGATTAGTTCGGCATCGACCACGATTGCAGTGTGTAACCTTCCTCGCTCAATTCGGCGCGGGCCTGTTCCAGCAGACGTTCAAGTTGTTGAGGGTCGGAGTAGGCACTGCTTGGGATCTGCTTGCGGCCAATGCTGGTGCTGGTGCGGTCGATAACGGTCAGGCTGAGTTCGCCATTACCGTCTTGTGGGGCCCAGGCCACGCATTTGAATGGTTTGAATGCGCGGTCGGCAATCAGCAATGCTTCGTTGATACGGAGCGGGGCGTTCATAGGGTCTTCTCTCTGTATGCCCAATCAAGTGATGTGCCGTCGGTTGGGCTTACCGTTCGGCTGGTTACTTGTACTGATGCCCGCAACCGGGGTTTGGGTCACACACAATCAAAAGAAATTTCCACTTTATTTCATAGGCTCAAGAATGATGCTGGCATTGAAAGCGCAATGAAAGGAAGAGTCGTTAGGTAACTAACAGAATCGCAACTTATAACTGGTTTTACAGCGTCCCTATAGTCAAACAGTACAAGGCCCTGTCAAATTCTTGCTAATGTTACAGTTAGGTCTGCCAAATGACTGTTTTTAATAAAATTTCTTAAATTTGGCGTCAAGGAACAGTCATGAGCGATGCGCCTGCTTTACGACGTTTATTAGTGGTGGACCCCTGTGACGATTGCTATCGTCTGCTCCCTGGATTGCGCGCTATCGGTTGGGACGTTGATAGCTGCACGCTGGCGAACGCCACTGACCGAACCTGTGACGTGGGCTTGTTACGCTTGCAGCCCTCTCACCTTGAGCACCCGGAAGCCGTCAAGGAATTGATCAGCCGCAGTGGCACCGAGTGGATAGCGGTACTCAATCAGGAAGTGCTGCGCCTGCAAAATGTCGGCGACTTTGTGTGTGAATGGTTTTTTGACTTTCATACCTTGCCATTCGATGTGTCCCGGGTTCAGGTAACGCTGGGCCGGGCGTTTGGCATGGCGCGATTGCGCGGGCAGGGAACGGTCTATGTTGACCAGCCCGAGCATGAATTGCTGGGTGACAGCAAACCTATCCGTGAACTGCGAAAACTGTTGAACAAACTGGCTCCGACAGAGTCTCCGGTGTTGATTCGGGGTGAAAGCGGCACTGGCAAGGAACTGGTCGCACGCACCCTGCATCGTCTGTCCCAGCGTCACAGCAAACCCTTTATCGCGATCAATTGTGGTGCGATTCCCGAACACTTGATCCAGTCCGAGCTGTTTGGCCATGAGAAAGGCGCATTTACCGGCGCGCACCAACGCAAGGTCGGACGGATAGAAGCCGCCAACGGTGGCACTCTGTTTCTCGACGAGATCGGTGACCTGCCACTGGAGTTGCAGGCCAACCTGTTGCGGTTCCTCCAGGAGAAACACATCGAGCGGGTGGGCGGCAATCAGCCGATTGCGGTGGATGTGCGGGTTCTGGCGGCAACGAATGTCGACCTTGAAGCCGCCATCGAGAAGAAACGCTTTCGCGAAGACTTGTATTACCGCTTGAACGTACTGCAAGTGGCGACCGTTCCACTGCGCGAGCGCCATGGCGACCTGGCGGCGCTGGCCAACCACTTCTCCCATTTCTACAGCCATGAAACCGGACGCCGCCCACGCAGTTTCAGCGAAGACGCATTGATTGCCATGGGCAAACACGACTGGCCAGGCAATGTTCGCGAACTGGCCAACCGCGTTCGTCGCGGGCTGGTATTGGCCGAAGGCCGGCAGATCGAGGCCCGTGATCTGGGGTTGATCAGTCAGCATACAATCGACGCGCCGATGGGCACCCTCGAAGAATACAAGAGCCGGGCCGAACGCCAGGCATTGTGCGATGTATTGAACCGCCACAGCGATAACCTGAGTGTCGCCGCCAAAGTATTGGGTGTGTCGCGTCCAACCTTCTACCGGTTGTTGCACAAGCACCAGATTCGCTGAACCGCAGCCGGAAACCAAAAAAACCGTTGAGATTGCAGCGGTTTTTTTATTCGGGTCAGAAGTAGTAAGGAAGTTTCAGGCTGAACTGAAAGTCCGGGGCATCGTCCGTCATGCCGATGGACAGGTTGGGTACGATAGTCAGGTTGTCGGTGGCCGCAATAGTCATGCCGATGTTGAAGTAACCGGCGTTGGCATCGCTGGAGACCACCGATTGCCAATCCCCGCCATCTTCCTTGAGCTTGCTTTTGCGTTGCACCAGGTCAGAGACCGAAAACGACATACTCATCTTTTCGTTCAAGGCGAACGCAATACCGGCGCCAATCTGGAAGCTGTCGCCAATGCGTACTTTGCCCGGTGTCTTGACCGCCGGGTTGGAGCTGATGTCGTCGAAAGACTCCTCCAGATTGTGCGTGTAGGACAGGCTGCCGAACAGCACTGCCGGATCGAACGTCTTGACCAGAGAGATCCCCGGTGTAATCGCCCAGACGCCATTACCGGTAGGCAAGGATTCAGGCACGGCCAGGTTGGAGTTATCGTCCACCCGAATCAGCTTGATGCCGAACGGATCTTTGCCGGTCGGCGCCTTGACGCGCAAGGTCACCACGGCATCCGGGGTGTTGACCGACTCGTCGAGGAATTTGTAGGCGATACCGAAGTTGACGTCACCTATGGTCGGGTCTTCCTTGACGGTATCTTCAGTCGTGACGTTGGCGGCGCCGTTATTGCCGCCACCGGACTGGTAGGTGGATTGACGGTAGACCACCGGCACGTTCAGGTCGAACTGCCAGCGATTGTTGAAGTTGTAGCGGCCGGTGAGGTCAAGCGTCCAGGTGTCGGCCTTGATCCGGTCCAGGTTGATGGCGCCCAGAAAGATCGAGTCCAGGGCGAGAAAACCGTTGAGGATCAGTTGGCGGGTATCGTATCGGGAGTAGGTAATCCCGGTTTCGAAGCTGAACTTGCCACCACCGAAGAACCCGCTGGCCTCGTCATACAGATTTGAAACGCTTTGCGCCGGTTGTGAGTCATCGGCCAACGATTGTCCATACGAGCTGCCGCTGCCCCCGGCGGCACCCCCTGAAGCGGCCGCCGCACCGGTGCCGGTGGCGACGTTTGGATTGCCTTTCATGTCTGCTGGCGACTTGGCCAGGCGTTTAGGGGGAGGAGAAGCGGGCTGGTCCTCAACCTGGCGGATTCGTTGTTCCAGTACCGCCAGGGCTTTTTGCTGGACTTCGTATCGTTGTTTCAACTCCAGAAGCTCTTGTTTGAGCGCCTCCATTTCCGGGTCAGCTGCTGCCGGCACCATCGCCGCCGGGAGTAGAGCACTCAAGCATACAACTGCACGCAGTGATACTGATCGGTACATGAAATAAGCCGTCCATTTGTGCCCAATGGTCCAGACTCAGCGTAGTTCAATAGCCCAAGGTCCGTAATGCAGCGAGTTGGTTCAGGTTGAAGTCCAATACACCTGTACTGGGGCCATTATTGTTGAGCACTACGTTGAGTTGAGTCATGTTGTTGACCACATTGCTGCTGCCCAGCAACCGGGTGTTTTGCAGCAACCCGCCTTGGGCGACCTGTTGCAGGCTTGAGCCCTGGTTGTTGTTGGCGGTAATGGCCACCTGAACACCGCCGCTCGTCGCGGAAACGGCGACACTGCCTGCGGCATTGCTGCCGGTAATGGTTTGACCGGCTATCAGCGCCTGGCCCTGGCTCGGCACCAGTGCAGGGGCCGTGCGGGCCTCTTTGACGTTGATGGCAATGTTGTTGTTTGAACTGTTGCCATCGCCTGCGGCCCGTGTGACCTGGGTTATGCCCCGGGAAGTGCTCAGGGCAGCGCCACCCGTCACGTTACCGCTGCCCGACCTGGACGTACCGCCATGACCGGATTGCTTGATGGTTGAAACATAGAACTCGGGTTTGACCGTTGCGGCTTGAAGTTGCATCGAGGTGGATGCCCCGATCAGATCACCACTGGCATTGCGCCAGGTACTGCTCATGACAACACCGAAGCTGATGATCCGCCCCGGCATCACATACCGGCCACGCAACGCGGCCAGTTCCTGGTCCTTGATCTCGATGGGTCTGAACTCATCAGCAAAACCTGAAGTGTTCGCTGCCAGACAGGCAGCGACCACCCAATACGAGGTTTTCATTTGCTGCTCCCGGAGCATCCTGCCCCCTATCATCTTATTGGCGATTAAAAGAAGTCGCTCTGTATGAAACCAAAATCCATCAGTTCAGCATCTTTGACCGGGTTGAAGTTATCCATCTTGTTCTTGGCTGTCAGCGGTTCCGGTGGACTGCGTAACGCATTGGTTTTGTCGTAACCGGGACCGACGATAGCGAAGATGATGCCATTCCAGCCTTTGACAAAGTCATCATGGGAATAGCGTTTGTGTCCGAGTACCGGGTCGCCGATATAGACCCAGTGCTTGTCCGCCCTCTGCAACACCACAAAGTGCTTGTAGCCGCGAATTTCCATCAGTACCACCACCGGAATCGTCACTGCATCGAGTCTTTCAGGCGGGATCTTGTAGCCCCGGGCGCGCATGCCGATGCGCTCTATGTAGCGCTTCATGTCCAGCATGGAAAAACCCTGGGTACGCACAAGGTCCTGGTCTGCGGTGACCAGCATGCCTTTGATGATGTGCTCCTCATCGACGTCAAGCCAATAGGCCTGGCGCAGTATCGTTGCCAGCGCGGCGGCACCGCAGCTGAAATCGGTTTTCTGTTCGACGATGTCGCTGAACTTGCGCTCACGCAAACTCTGTACGTGCTTGTATACCAGCACGCCACCCGGCAGGGCGGCTACCGGCATCTGTGCGGCCTGGGTCAGGCCAGACAGGCAGAGCAGGGCGAAAAGGACAGTCTTACGCATGATCGATACGCCTTGGGGCTGTAGAAAAGCCCCGTCGCCGGGGCTTTCATTGCTATTGCGATCGCGATTACTGGCAAAGTTTGCAGCCTGCGGCGATGGACAGCGAGTTGCTTTGCTGGTTGCCTACGCCGGACGATACGTTCGCTCCGCCGTTGCCGGAGAAGTTGTTCATCGAGCCCGTTATCGAAGCATTGTTGGTTACAGGGGGTTTCCAGCTATCTGGAGTCATCACTTGTTGAGTGGTTACGCCAGCCAGACCGAATACACCCACGGGTACGAAATCAGTCGTGGGATTGCCGTTGTTGGTGACCTTCATCCCGGACGTGCTTTGGTTGGCCGCTGCCGCCGCCAGTGCTACACGGCCGCCCGAAACGGCAATTGCCAGGTTGTTTTTCTGTTGGTTGAAGGCGCCGGTGGTCACGTTGATGCCGATGTTGCCGGAACCGCTGTTGCCGGCGTTATTGAGCGTTGTGTTGTTGGTGTTGGAGCGGTTCCTGGCGGTGTTGCCGTTGCTCCTCTGTGTCGCGCTGGAGACGGCGACGGCGGTGCCGAAAATAAAGCTTTCGTCAGCAGTGGCAAGGGCGGCGGCGTTGTCTTGTTGGTTGCCGTCACCGGCTGCAACGTTGGCACCCATGTTGCCGTTGGAGTTGTTCAGGGAGTTATCGGCTTTAGCGTCGTTTTGGGTGCCCTGGTTCGATACGGAGTTGTGACTGCTGATCTGCGAGTCCAGCACGGCGGCCCCGGCGCCTGCTGTAATCTGCAGAAACTGTTCCAGAGTCGGGCCATCAGGCTGAAGGTTGTTGCCTTGCCCAGTGCCCTGACCGTTGCCTTGACCATCAGCAAGAGAGCCTGCTTGTGCGGCGAATGCCATCACTGCTGCCAGAGCAAAAGCCAGAGGTTTGAGAGCAGTTGTCGGGTTCATGGTGTTTCTCCGTGCTCATTAGTTGGTCAAGTGTTGGTACGTCCCTAATCGCACTGTAATGGGGTCAGTCAGAGACCCGGATGCTCAGGGTGTTAGCCATTCGGTTCCCCACCCCGGCACTCTGGTTCACCTGGATCACTCCCCGGCTGCCGGTGAAGGCCTGGTCGCTTGTCACGACCTGGCGACTGCCGTTTGGGGTGCCAGTTGCTCCCGAGCTCGGTAACAAGGCCACGTTCTGTTGAGAAAGGGCACTATCGTCGATGGCTTGTGGTGCAGCGCTGATGCTGATGCGCATGGCGTTGGCCATCTGGTTGTTCGCCCCGGCGCCCTGGTTGACACCCAGTACGCCGCTGCCATTACTGAAAGAGGTGCCGCCGATATTGGCTGTCGCGTCAAGCGATGGATTGGCCGGCGTGGTGATTTTTTGCCTGACGCTGGTGGTCGCACCGGCTAGGGTACCAATGGCGATTGCGCGGACGTTGGCCTGCTGCTGTTGATCACCGGCCGCCTGGTTGACGTTGAAGTTGCCTCGGTATTGAGTACCGGAATCCTGGATGGAGGCGGTGTTAACCGAACTGACGCCCGAATCGGCCATTACACTGGTGCCGCCGAGCAGGGCAAGTAACAGGAGGGATCGACTCATCTCATTGACCTCCCGCCATTTTGCCCAGTGAACCGAGGCCGCTGCTCATGGCGCGGTTGATGGTTCCGGAAATGGCGCCGCCACTACCACCACCCTGGCCGACAGACATGCCAGGCAAACCGTTGGGGTTGGTGACGACGTTGAGGCCTTGCAGGCCACCCGGGCTTTGCCCGTTGCTGTGGCGAAGGGCCGTTCCGGTGGTGACCCCGGCAATGTCGGCATCGCTGAGTTCGCCGGTGACGCGGGCCGATGGGTTGGCATTTAGGGTGTCAGGGTTCGGATCTCTGCCGCCGCTGCGACCGATGGGAGTTGCGTGAATGGTTCGATCAAGCACGATGACACCGTTGCCTTCGGCTTGTAGGTTGAAACTGAAAACAGTGCCGCCCGCGCTCGCGATCAGCAGGAGGCACGTCAAGCCCTTTTTATTCAGTATCCCCACGACGGTCATTCCTTCATTTGTGGGCTGGCCCTGGTCAGCGGTGTAAGGGATAGAGCGAAAGCTGTGCCGTTTTTTGAATATCGTGTTGATTCAATGGCTTGCGGAATTTGCCCGGGGGCCCTTTGCCGAGGATGTTCCAACGGTGAGACGAAACCATGCGCAGGCAACCCGGAAATGCCGGCGAACCCCTCTAGAACAGGGGTTATAGCGTTGTTGTATCAATGCCTTAACAAGTCCGGCGACCAAACGATGAAGGGCGTTGAAACGGGCAGTTTCAGGCACGGAGGGTGTTTCAGGATCGGACACTTTTCCCCAAAAACAGGGGGGGTGATGGGGAAATTGCCCCAAACGCCGGTCAGGCGCCGAGCAATCGGGTCACGGCGTTCAGTGCCAAGAGTCGGCGTTCTGCCCAATCTCCGTGCAGTACCTGAACCGGTTGTGCGTGGCGCTCAAGCCAGGCCAGGGTCTGGTCGAAAAATGCCTGGCGCTCACTCAATCGGGGCTGGCAACGCTGGCCGTCATCCGTCCAGTCGACGTGTTCCGGCGACAGCAGCAAGTGCAAGTCGTAATGCCGGGCCAGTAGCGCTTGTTCAATCCAGGCGGGGCAATCGCCAAACAGCGTTTGGCTCCAGAGGATATTGCTCAACAGGTGCGTGTCGAGGATGAGCAAAGACGGTCGTTGCTCCCGCGCATGGTCTTCCCATGCCAATTGACCGCGGGCGATGTGCGCAATGTCGGCCAATGTGGTGTCCCGTGGATTCTGCTCGATGAACCAGCGCACATACTCGTCGACCAGAATCCCGCCGAAACGCTGTTGCAACTCGGCTGCCAGCCAGCTTTTACCGCTGGATTCGGGGCCTGTGAGTACCAGGACTTTCATGCGTGCAATGCCGGATCGGCGCGCCATTCGCGCCAGCCCTGCACGGCGATAACGGTGAACAACCCGTACAGGGTGGCGGTCAGGTACAGGTCCTTATAGATGAACAGCACGACGAAAATCACATCCAGGGCGATCCACAGCGGCCAGCACTGGACACGTTTTTGCGCCATCCAGACCTGCGCCACCAGGCTGAATCCGGTCAACGCCGCATCGAGCCAGGGTTGCGCAGCGTCGGTCCAGTTGGCCATGGCCGCCCCCAGCAACAGGCTGCCGATTGCACCGATGGCAAGGCTCAACGCCACGGACCGAGTGTCGAGCTGACTGACTTCGCGGCCATGGATCGCTTCACCAATCCGCGTCCACTGCCACCAACCGTAAAGCTGCAAGGCGGCATAAACGACTTGCAGCAGCATGTCCGAATACAGCTTCACCTCAAAAAAGATCCAGCTATAGAGCAGCACCATGACCAGGCCGATGGGCCAGCACCAGGGGTTCTGTTTGACTGTCAACCAGACGGCAATGACACCGAGGGCGGCGGCAAACAGTTCAAGCCCGGACATGGAGGCTCCTTGGGAAAATCGGAAAGGGGACGGATTGTAACCGGATCGGCGTCGAGAATCCCGTGGCGTAGGGTGTGCTTCATTGGTGCGCGATAACGCGGCAGCGCCAATCGGACTTGTCTGGTAGGATTTCGGCCCCGCGCGGATAAACCCGAATCAGGATTGTTTTTTCACAGGATTTTTACGGTTCTGTGGTGATCCTTGATGCGCGGGCCTTCAGCTACGCTGATCGCAATTAAGGCTTTTGAAAAATACTAACGGGGCATGCCAATGCGCATAGCCTTTTGGGGGATTGATGGATCTTTGGACCGCCTTTCAGGCATTGATTCTTGGGATTGTAGAAGGGCTGACCGAATTCCTGCCCATTTCCAGTACCGGCCACCAGATCATCGTGGCCGACTTGCTCGGCTTCGGGGGCGAGCGGGCGATGGCGTTCAACATCATTATTCAGCTGGGTGCCATCCTGGCAGTGGTGTGGGAGTTTCGACGCAAGATCTTCGACGTGGTCATCGGTCTGCCGACCCAGCCGGGCGCTCGGCGGTTTACCGCGAACCTGTTGATCGCGTTCTTGCCGGCCGTGGTGTTGGGCGTGATCTTCGCCGATTTGATCCACGAATACCTGTTCAACCCGATCACCGTGGCAACGGCGCTGGTCGTGGGCGGGATCATCATGTTGTGGGCCGAGCGCCGTCAGCATGAAGTACACGCCGAAACGGTGGATGACATCACTTGGAAAGATGCCCTGAAAGTCGGCTTCGCCCAATGCCTGGCCATGATTCCGGGCACTTCGCGTTCGGGCTCGACGATCATCGGCGGGTTGCTGTTCGGCCTGTCGCGCAAGACCGCTACCGAGTTCTCGTTCTTCCTGGCGATGCCCACCATGGTCGGCGCAGCGGTGTACTCGGGCTATAAATACCGCCACCTGTTTGTCCCGGCGGATTTCCCGGTGTTCGCGATCGGTTTCGTCACGGCGTTCGTCTTCGCGATGATCGCGGTCCGCGGGCTGCTCAAGTTCATCGCCAACCACAGCTATGCGGCGTTTGCCTGGTATCGCATTGTGTTCGGCCTGATCATCCTGGCGACCTGGCAATTCGGCTGGGTCGACTGGAGCGCAGCCAAGCCGTGAGTGACTCAAGCTCGCGCAATAACCCCGGGCGCCAGCCCGGGGGACAGATCCGCCATTCACGGTTGAAATGGCTGGTGTTTGCAATCCTGTGCGCGTTGCCGCTGTCGGGTTCAGTGTCGTCATGGCTGCATGGGGAGTCGCTGATTCCCCTGGCGGCCTACGGCATCGTCAGCGTCGTGACGTTTTTTCTGTACTGGAGTGACAAGCGCAAGGCCCGCGCCGAGCAATGGCGGACGCCGGAGAATGTCCTGCATGCGCTGGAGTTCGCCGGAGGCTGGCCCGGTGCCTTGCTGGCCCAGCAAGCGTTTCGGCACAAAACCCGCAAAGTCTCGTACCAGTTGGTGTTCTGGATCATCGTGCTACTGCACCAGGTGTTCTGGATCGATCACCTGTTCCTCGGCGCACACGTGTTTGCCTTGCTCTAATAAGGCCCTATAGCAGCAGTCCGACTTGAGTGCGCTTTGGCAGCCTGCTCACCACCAACTGGTGCGAACGCTGCAGCAATCCCTGTAGCTCTTCGCTACCGAGCGGGTAGGGCGTCTCCATGATGATCCACTGGGCGCGCGCCAGATAAGGTGCCGGATGAATCCCCGGGCGGTCGCAATGACCGAGAAACAGATCCTTGTCGACCTTGAAGGCCAGGGAATCACCCCGCAGGCCCTGCAACGCGAACATCTTGTTCCCGGCAATCGAAAACACCCGTACGCCTCCCCATTTATAGTCTTCCCGCGCTCCCGGCAGGGCGAGGCAAAACTTCGCGACATCCTCTTCGCTCATCCGTCCGGCTTTCATAACAATCGTTCCCCACAGGCATTGAAGGATTCGACCAAATGGTCAATCCAGGCGCGTACCGCCGGCATCACCCCGCGTCGATGAGGATAGACCGCTTGCAGCCAGCCACCGGGCAACGACCACTCGGGTAGCAACTGCACCAGTGAGCCGTTTTCCAGTTCCTGCTCGCAATACATCATGGGCAGCATCGTAAAGCCCAGACCGGAGAGGGTGCTGGCCTTGCGCACGATAAAGTCATCGATGCCTAGCCGGGCCTCGAGCGCGAGTTCACAACTTTTGCCTTTTTGATCCAGCAGGCGGATGTGCACCAGGCGGTCGGCTTCCAGGGCGCCGAGCACCGGCAGGCTTTTCAGATCCTCGGGATGGTTGATCTCACGGCCCACGAGGAAACCGGGGCTGGCGACCATCAGCATCTGCGCCTGACGYAGGCGACGAGTGACCAGCAGCGGGTCTTCGTCGCCCAGCTCGCGCACACGCAGGGCCACGTCAATGCCTTCGTTCACCAGGTCGACCCGCCGGTTGAGCAGCATGACCTCCAGCTGAACTTGCGGAAACCGTTCCAGAAAGTCGCTGATCACCCCCGGCAATATTTCGTGGGCCAGCCCGACCGGGCAGGACACCCGTAAACGCCCGCGGGGCTCGCTGGACATACTGGCGACGGCCTCGTCGGCCATTTCCGCCTCCAGCAGCATCGCCTGGCAGTGCCTGAGGTAGCGCTCACCCACAGCGGTCAATTTCAGCTGTCGGGTGGTGCGTTGCAGCAATCGAGCACCAAGGCGTTCTTCCAGTTCGGCGATGCGCCGTGACAGTCGTGACTTGGGGATGCCCAGCAAACGCCCGGCTGCCGCGAAACCACCGGCTTCCACCACTTTGGCGAAGTAATACAGGTCGTTGAGGTCTTGCATGGTGTGAATCCGATTGTTCTATCTGTGGGACGAACTATCGCATTGTTGCCGTCTAATCAGCTATTGGTTTCGTCTGTAGGATTAGTCCCATCAGATCGCCCTTGTGGGCGATCCTCACCTGGAGATCCCACATGAAACTGCTGCATATCGATTCGAGCATTCTGGGCGACAACTCGGCTTCCCGTCAGCTGAGCGGCGAAGTCGTCAAAGCCTGGCAAGCCGCCGAGCCAAGCGCCGTGGTGACCTACCGCGACCTGGCCGCCGACGCGATCAGCCACTTCTCCGCCACCACCCTGGTCGCCGCCGGCACCACTGCAGAGTTGCGCAATGCCGCACAACAGCACGAAGCCGAACTCAGCGCCTCGACCCTGGCCGAATTCCTGGCTGCCGATGCCGTGGTAATTGCCGCACCAATGTACAACTTCACCATCCCGACTCAACTGAAGGCCTGGATCGACCGCATCGCGGTAGCCGGTCAGACCTTCCGTTACACCGAAGCCGGCCCTGAAGGCCTGTGCGGCGGCAAGAAAGTCGTGATCGTTTCGACCTCCGGCGGCATGCACGCCGGTCAGGCAAGCGGTGTTGCCCATGAAGAATATTTGAAGTTGCTGTTCGGTTTCATCGGCATCACCGACATCGAAATCGTCCGTGCCGAAGGCCTGGCATACGGTGACGACGTGCGCAACAAAGCCATGAGCGATGCTCACGTGCAAATCAGCGAGCAATTGTTCGCCGCTGCGTAAGGCTTGCGTAAAAGTAGGCAACCGTTCAGGTAAAGCCCAAAAAAACTCTGTAGTCTGGTTACGCAAGTACCAGCTACGGAGTTTTTTGTTTCTGGTCGTTTCAGACTGTGGCCCGACTTATGCTGTCAGGGTTCCCGTCACAAGTCCGGTAACAAGGTGGGGCATCCCATGGTGCGTCTTTGTGCAACTTTACTGATTTGCCTGCTCAGCAGCCTGAATATAGTGCACGCCGCGCCTGCACCGCATCCTCACTGGAGCGTCGGCTTCCATGAGATGACGTTTCTCGACCCACTGGACCTGCAGCCGATGCGCGCCATCGCCTTCTATCCGTCCAGTGACTGGGAGCACACCAGCAAGCTCGAGGGTTACACCGTCGAAGCCGGGGAGGACACCAAGGTTGCCATTGGCCGGTTCCCGATGCTGATGCTGTCCCACGGAAACACCGGTACCCCGCTGGCCCTGCACGACCTCGCCACGTCGCTGGCGCGCAAAGGCTTCGTCGTGGTGGCGGTGATTCACCCCGGTGACAACTCCAGGGATCACAGCCGACTCGGTACTTTGAGTAACCTGTACGGCCGGCCGATCCAGATTTCCGAAGCCATCACCGCCACTTTGGGCGACCGTATGCTGTCGCCGTTCGTCAATGCCGACCAAGTGGGGGTCATCGGTTACTCGGCCGGTGGCGAGACTGCATTGATTCTGTCTGGCGCCACCCCGGACCTGGATCGCCTGCGCCGTTATTGCCAGGAACGTCCGGATGACCACGATGCCTGCAACACCCAGGGTGAATTGATTGTCGACCGTGACGACCTGCAACCGGTGCCTGATCCTCGCGTCCACGCCTTGATGCTGATGGCGCCGTTGAGCCTGAAGTTCGGTCGCCACACCCTGGCCGATGTGCATGTGCCGGTGCTGCTTTACAGCGGCGATGGCGACAAACTGGTGGCGGTCGACAAGAACGCCGCGGCACTGGCGCGCAAACTGCCGACGGCGCCTGACTTCAAGCTGCTGGCCGGGGCAGGGCACTTCGTATTCATGGCGCCGTGCAATGACGAGCAGATCGTGATCATGCCCGCGCTGTGCACCGATGCCGATGGCGTCGATCGGCAAGACATTCACCGCAATCTGATCTCAGAAGCCGGACGCTTCTTCTCGCGGACCCTGGGCAGAGCAACCCGGGCCGGGATGCAGACCGCCGATCAATAGATTCCTTTGTAGGAGCCTTCGGCAGCTCCTACAGGGATTCAAGCCATGGCGCGGTGTTTCAACAGCAGCGTCAGTCCCAGACCCGTCACCGACAACAACGCCGCACTGAAGAAAATCCACACATAACCCAGGTTCAACGCCACTGCGCCCATCAACGGGCCGGCGATGGCCAGCGCCAAGTCAAAAAACACCGCGTAAGCACTCAAGCCCGCACCCCGGCTGGAATTGGGCACCTGTTTGATGGCCTCGACACCCAGCGCCGGGTACACCAGGGACAGACCGAACCCGGTCAGGCCGGCGCCGATGAGTGCATATCCGGTCGACGGTGCCAGCCACAGCAGCACCAGGCCAACCGTCTCGATGCCCATGCAGGCAATGGCCGACGTGAACCCGCCGAATCGGCTGATGGCGGAAATGAACAGCAGTCGCGACAGAATGAAACACACGCCAAACACGGTCAGGCAGTAGGCCGCGCCAGTCCAGCCGCGATTGACGTAATACAGGGTGATAAAGGTTGTCAGGGTGCCGTAGCCAATGGAAGCCAGGCTCAGGCTCGCGCCAAACGGCGCAATGCGCCCAAACACCGCCCAGAACGGCAAACGTTCACCGCGCACCACCGGCACCGAAGGCTTGTTGCGAATCAGCAACAGTGCAGCCAGGGCCAGCAGCGACAGGGCAATGCCCAGGCTGGCGAAACCCAGTTGTTGCACCATGACCACACCCAGCGGCGCACCAATGGCAATCGCCCCATAGGACGCGATGCCGTTCCAGGAAATCGACCGCGCGGTATGCTCCGCGCCGACCTGGCCCATGCACCAACTGATGGTGCCGACGCCGATCAATCCCTGGGCGATCCCCAGCAACAGGCGCCCGGCGATCAGAATCAGCAGGCTGAGCAAGGGAAAGCCTTGCAACAGGGTCGACAACAAGGTCAGCGCGCCACTGAGCGCAATCCCCGACAAGCCAAAGATGATTGCGCGCTTGGTGCCAACGCTGTCGGACATCCGCCCGGCCATGGGCCGGCTGAGCAGGGTGGCGAGGTATTGCGAGCCGATGGTCAGCCCGGCCACGATGGCGCTGAACCCGAGTTGCTCGTGGACATAACCCGGCAGTACCGCAATCGGCAAACCGATGCAGAGAAAGGCGATGAAGGTATAGAAGACGATGGAGACGATCTGCAGGGTGATCGCCATGGAGCTTTGCGGGGCAACTTGCTGCACAGACATGAGGGCTCGTTCCCGGGCGGCGGTGGGAGAACTGCATCATGGCGTGGCGTTGTCATAAAAGGAAGCAGGCTAACGATTAAAAGATCGTCCGAACGCGGCCCGAGCCTTCGGACGATCTTTTGACCTCTAAATCGGCATAGGGGACGGCCTTCACAGGCCGTTCCCCTGCCACACCACCCGGCATGCGGGTCCGCACCGGGCGGTTCGAGAGATTGAGGTCAGGAGAGACGCGGTAAACCCGTTCTGTCGAACCACGCCATATCGAGCACTCGGTTGAGTTCAAGAGCGCTATTGCGCCACCAGGAGCGAGAGTTTCCCGCCACTTTGCGGGCAGTAACCTCACTTGCACCCAACTTGCGTAGCTCTCGATAGATCGTT